>NZ_FNSA01000001.1 GCF_900104775.1 Tsukamurella tyrosinosolvens | reverse complement strand
AGGGCCATCTCGGCCGCGTGCGACGACATCATGGGATTTACGCTGTGGATCGCCGGCACCCCGGCCGTCACGCGCACGTTGACGGTCAAGTACCGCCGACCGGTACCCCTCCACGTACCAGTACGCCTCACGGCGTGGATCGACGAGGACGCCGATCACACCCTGCACATCGGGGCGAGCGGGACCGTGGAGGGCGAGACCTACTTTTCCGCCACTAGCGAGTTCGTGAAAGTCGATCTCACGCACTTCGCGCGCTACGCCGACACCTCCACGGTAGACAGCTTTTTCGTCAATTTCCTCCGCGCGGACTGACCTGCTCAGATGCCCGGCGCTGCCCGCTGATTCGACGGTGCGCGGCGGAACTGAGTCGGGGAGCACCCGACCCACCGTGTAAATGCATGGGAGAAACTGGCGACCTCGGAGTACCCCAGTTCTGCGGCTATCTCGCCGACACTGATGCCGGGATCCAGCAGTCGCGCGGTGGCTCGTTCTTGGGCGAACTGCTGCCGCAGGCGACGCAGGGTGGTGCCCTCGGCGTGCAGGCGTCGCTTGAGTGTGCTCACCGATGTCGCCAGCTCCGCCGCGATACGAGCGCCGTCAGCGCGCGCAGGGTCAGCATCGAACTGTGCGCGGACCAGCTGCGTGTAGGAATTGGGCCTGCGCTGTTCGTAGACGCGTCGAAGCTCGGCGATACCGATCCGGTAGGCCACGGGGTCGGAGAAGCGGCACACGTCGTAGAGCACGGCAGCCGGTATATGCACGAACGCCGCGCGCGCGTCGAAAAGGATCCGATGGCCGATCTCACCCACGACGATCAGGTCTGCCGGCGCCTGGCATGTCAGATGAAGCTCCACGGAGGGGACGGCACCGGCGAGCATGTCCACCAACCGCAGGACAGCCAGACCACCGTAGGTGACGGCGAGACAATCGGTGCCGGGGCTATCTGTGCGCCCGGCCAGAGCGATCGTCAGTCCAGAGTCTCCGTGCTGGAACTCGGTGCTCAGCGCGGTCGATATCAGGGGCAAGAACCGAAGCAGTTGAACAACTTCGAGGACGGAACCCGCACTGACCAGCGGCAAACTGAGGGGGCCGAAAGAGGTCAGCTGGGCGTGCTCGGCGAACGCCACGCCCAACCGGAATCCCTGCTGGGCGTCCATCGCCGGATACACCTCGTGAAACCACCGGACAGGCACTTGGCCCTGTCGCGCAATGACGACCGCGAGATCGACGCCCTCGCGGGCCATGATGCGTCCGAACGCTCGCGTCTCCGCCGCGCCCAGGGCACCGCTGTCGAGGAGCTGCGCGAACGCTAGCGGCGGTATCCCCAACTCGACAAGGCTCACATGAGCCAATTTAACAAGACATCGCGACGTCCGAGCCTGGATCAAGCACATCTGCCGCGTGCACACTCACCTCTACGACCCACGAACAAGGAGGTGGCCATGGCCACGATCACTTACGTGACCCACGACGGCGAGGACTACCCCGCGCCGGTGACGCCCGGCAGGTCACTGATGCAGATTGCAGTCGACGAGGCGATACCGGGGATCGATGGCGACTGTGGCGGTGAGGCGGCATGCGGAACGTGCCACGTCGTCGTCGACAGCGCGTGGATCGACACCGTCGGACACAGCACAGACGTCGAAGAAGGCATGTTGAGTATGCACCCCGAACGTGAGGCCAACTCGCGACTGGCCTGCCAGATGACCGCCAACAACGAGTGGGACGGTCTGACCGTTCGCCTTCCCGAGTTCCAGTTGTGAACGTCTAAAGCGAAAGAGCAACATCTATGAGCATCTCAACTGCCCTCGCCGACAAAGCGCAGTCCATGATCCCGATCGATCTACAAATCCGTGGCGCCCACGTCTATGACAAGGCCCGCCGGATCGTCACCCGAACCGACGGCAAAAAGATCTTCACCGAGACCCCCATCCCGCCTGTCGAGGAAGTCGAACTCACCGACATCGATCTGAGCAACCCATTCCTCTACCGACAGGGCAGGTGGCGGTCCTACTTCGAGCGTGTGCGCAATGAGGCGCCCGTTCACTTCCAGCCCCGCAGTCCCTTCGGGCCGTTCTGGTCGGTCACTCGACATGCCGACATCATCGCTGTCGACAAGAACCACGACGCGTTCTCCGCCGAACCGTTCATCATCATCGGTCGGCCGCCCCGCTTCATGGACATCGCGATGTTCATCGCCATGGACCCGCCGCGGCACGACAAGCAGCGCGCCGCCGTCCAGGGAGTCGTCGCACCGAAGAACCTGCGCGAGATGGAGGGCCTCATCCGGTCGCGCGTCCGGGAAGTCCTCGACGAGCTACCGCTCGACGAACCGTTCGACTGGGTCCAGACCGTGTCGGTCGAACTGACCGCGCGGATGCTCGCGACATTGCTCGACTACCCCTACGAGCAGCGCCACAAACTCGTCCAGTGGTCGGATCTGGCCACGTCGATGGAGCAGGCCAACGGCGGACCATCAGACAACGACAAAGTTTTCCGCGAGATGGTCGCGATGGCACAGGGCTTGAGTGCGCTATGGCGAGACAAGGCCGCGCGGACCGCGGCAGGCGAGGAGCCTGGTTTCGACCTCATCACCATGCTGCAGAGCAACGAGGACACCAAAGACCTTCTCGACGACAGCCCCATGGAGTTCCTCGGGAACCTCGTGCTGCTGATCGTCGGCGGCAACGACACCACCCGCAACTCGATGAGCGGCGGAGTGCTGGCTCTCAACGAGTATCCCGACCAGTTCGAGAAACTCAAAGCCAATCCGGACCTGATCCCCAACGCGGTGTCGGAGATCATCCGGTGGCAAACCCCCCTGGCGTACATGCGCCGGGTCGCCAAGAAGGACGTGATGCTCAACGGTCAGTTCATCCGCAAAGGCGACAAAGTCGTCATGTGGTACGCCTCCGGCAACCGCGACGAGCGAGTGTTCGACCGCCCGGACGAGCTCATCATCGATCGGTCCAACGCTCGCAACCACATCGCGTTCGGTTTCGGCGTGCACCGTTGCATGGGAAACCGCCTGGCCGAATTGCAGTTGCGCATTCTCTGGGAAGAACTCCTCGAGCGCTTCGACGACATCGCGGTGGTCGGTGATCCGGAGTACGTGCAGTCCAACTTCGTTCGTGGGATCAGCAAGATGATGGTCCGTCTGACTCCCAAGCAGGAGACGTGAGCACTGATCGGGTCGTGATCGTCGGCGCAAGCCACGCCGGCGCACAGCTGGCGGCCAATTTGCGCAAGGAGAAGTGGGCTGGAGACATCCTGCTGATCGGCGACGAGGGCCGCCTGCCGTATCAGCGGCCGCCGCTGTCCAAGGCATACCTGGCCGGCGATTGCCATCTCGACGATGTCGCGATCCGAAGCCACCAGTTCTACGACAAGCAACGGATCCAGCTCGTCGACGGAACCGTAACCTCGATCGACCGTGCCGAACGAACCGTCACTCTCGGCAACAACGACGCGGTGTCCTACTCGAAGTTGGCCCTGTGCACCGGCGCTCGAGCTCGCGCACTGCCCGTCCCTGGGGCCGATCTGCCGGGCGTGCACTATCTGCGCACCGCCACCGACGTCGAGGCCATCCGCGCCGCCGCGGTCCCGGGTTCGCGGGTCGTCATTGTCGGCGGCGGGTACATCGGCCTGGAGACAGCGGCCTCGCTTCGAACCCTGGGTGTCGAAGTGACCGTCCTGGAGGCGGCAGGACGCGTACTCGAACGTGTCACGGCGCCCGTCGTGTCGGAATTCTTCGATCGAATTCACCGCGAGAAGGGTGTCGACGTACGGATCGACGCAATCGTCGAGGGGTTCCGCGGCGACAAACGAGTCGCCAGCGTTGTCCTCGCCGGTGGAGAAACGCTGGCCGCTGACCTGGTCATCGTCGGCGTCGGCGTCATTCCGAACACGGAGCTCGCAGCAGCTGCGGGCATCGACGTCGAAAACGGCATCCTCGTCGACGACCGCGCTCGTAGCAGCGATCCTGACATCGTCGCAGCCGGCGACTGCGCCAACCACCGAATCGAGCGGTACGGGAGACGTGTTCGTCTCGAGTGCGTGTCCGCAACAACCGAGCACGCCAAAATCGCGGCGGCCACAATCTGCGACAACACAACCGGTCGTGCCGCACTGCCGTGGTTCTGGTCCGACCAATACGACCTCAAACTCCAGATCGCCGGGCTCAACACCGGATACGACGAGGTGCTGGTCAGCGGCGACCCCGCCCATGGCCGCGACTTCACCTGCTACTATTTCTCCGCCGGAGAACTGATTGCAGCTGACTGCGTCAACAGACCCGCTGACTTCGTGAACGCCAAGCGCGCCATTGCACAACGAGCGCCGATCGTCAGGTCCGCATTGATCGGAGCGACCCCATGACCACATCACCGACAAACGCGGTCAGCCCGGCGGCGCTGACGGGTTCACGCTTCCTCGACATCGAGCACGCCACCGTCGCGACCTTCACACGCGAAGCCGTCGGCAACGCGACCACCGACAAAGACAAAGCTCGCCGCCTGTTCACCGCGGTACGCGACGCCATCCGCTACGACCCGTACACCGTCTCCAACGACCCAGAGCATTACCGGGCCAGCCACGTAATCGAATCCGGACGTGGATACTGCGTCCCCAAGGCCGTCGTGCTCACCGCCGCATTTCGCGCCGCCGGGATCCCAGCGCGGTTCGGCTTCGCCGACGTCCGTAACCACCTCCAAACGGGCACCCTACGTGAGCTGATGGGAACCGACGTCTTCGTCTATCACGGGTACAGCCACGTCTACATCGACGGACGGTGGCTCAAGGCAACACCCGCGTTCAACTCGGAACTGTGCGCACGGTTCGGAGTTGCCCCGATCGACTTCACCGGCGACAGCGACGCGTTGCTCCACGCTCACTCCGCGGACGGCTCAACACACATGGAGTACGTCCGCGAAAGAGGTACGTACAACGACCTGCCTCTCGACAACATCCTGGCGGCTCTCAAACAGGCCTATGGCCCTCTGATATTCACGCAGCGTGCGACGCCACTAGATGCATTCCACGCCTAACCCGACCTGCCTCAGTCGTCGGCCGGCAATCGACTCTACGAACAAGATCCGCACCGCCTCAACACAGGAGACTCGTGTCAGTGTCCGGCCCCTCGATGATCGACCCCTACCCGCACCGAATGGGCGGCCACTGTGGGTCCGGTGCGATGCGAGACCTCATGGAGTGGACCGGGCTCGGTTTCGACGGCCCACCCGATGAGGGCCTCGTCTTTGCCCTCGGCGGAGCCCTCTCCCTCACCTACATTCGATCAAGCGCGCTGATGCCACCCGTGTACTTGGTCGGACGAGGACCTGATTTTGAGGTGGACCTCCCCCGCCGTCTGGGCGGCACCGTCGAGGTGCTTGCCACCGACGACCCGGCCGAGGGTTGGGAGAACCTTCGTGGCGAGATCGATCAGGGCCGCCCTGCACTGGTCTGGGCGGAGATCGCAGAACTCCCCTATCTGCGGGTCCAGTTGCGCATGAGCCGCCACGACATCGTGGTAGTCGGCTACGACGAGACGCAAGGCATCGCGTACATCGCCGACAACGATCGCGAAGATCTTCAACGCGTCCCACTGGACGCACTCGCACGCGCGCGCCGCTCGACCTCCTTCCCGGAGCCAACCCGACACACGCAGTTTCGTATCAATTGGCCACAGACGCCGCCTTCAATTATCGAGGTGGCCGCACAGGCATTCGCGCAATCCGCAGCGAGCCTGAGCACCCCAGGCGCATCGACGATCGCCGGGCCCGCAGAACATGGGTCACACGGCCTCGACGCGGCCAGCGCTCTCGCATCCGACGTCTGCAGCTGGGGAGCCCTGTCCACCGACGACCTCGAGATGCACTTATTCAGCCTCGGCGCCTTCATCGAGAAAGCGGGGACCGGCGGTGGCCTCTTCCGCCGACTGCTGGCACAGGGCTGCGATGAAATCGCACGCCTCACCGGCGATCACGCAACCGCCATCCTTGCAGCCAACGCCCACCATGCGGCGACATCCTGGACTGCAGTCGCACGCGCAGCAGTACAGAAGGATCACGCCTCATCCGAGCGGCTCCGATCCGTCACAACCCTCGCGGCAGCTCTACCCGAGGCGGAAGCGACTCTGGAGGCGTCACTGCGAAAGGCCGCAGCATCCTTGTCAGGCTAACCGGGCCAGTCGCGGGAAGTCCGCGAGTAGGGCGCTAAGCAGGGCCGCCGCGTTCACACAACGCACGCAGGAGCACCACCGTGAGCAGGACGCCGGTTCCCGCTCACCTGGGTCCTGATCCGTCGTGGCGATCTGTCGACACGCTGCGAGCCATCGCCGTCGACGCCATAGACGGTGCGTCGGGGCGATGCGACGGACGACTGGCGGATCCGGTCGTACAAGTCCCCCATCGTGGACCGCGGCCGACGAGGCCGATGGCCAGGTGATGCTCGAACACGGCCTCGAGGGGCGTGGTTGCCAAGCGCCTGTCCTCGCGCTCTTACCGGCCCGGTGAGCGCTCCCCCCGACTGGATCAAGCAACCGTTGCGGGTCAGCGCAACGGTTGTGGTCCCCGGGGTGGATCGGGACACCGGGAGATCTCGAATCACTGCTCGCTCGCAGCAGTACACCCCGCCAGCGGGTGGCTATGTCAAGTTGGTCTGGCTCCAACCAGGGCGGTGTGATTTGGCCCCGACTGTAGGCGGGTGGCCGCGTTTGGTCGTAGGTTCGTGGATGTGGATGGGGAGGATGATCTGCAGATGCCTTCTCGGCGGACGGTCGTTGTCCCGTCAGGGTGGGATCGGGCTTCGGTGTGCGCGTATGCCGAGCATGTGATCGCTCGGGATACCGGGGCTTAGCAGTCATCTGTGGGTGCGGGTGAAGTTGCTTGAGGAGCAGCAGCTCGAGGATCTGACGTCGCGGTGGTCGGTGTCGTATGTGGTTCACCGGCACCGCAAGGCGTTGTCGATTGTCACCGATCCGACACAGTCAGGCCCGAGGGCGCCCTAACTTGGTTGTGGTGGTGTCGGCTGCGAGGGGATCGGTAGAGGCGGTGTTCGCCGTCTGAGTATCACGGGCATCGTCGTGGATGGCGCGCATGGGAGGATCGGTTTTGAGGCTGATTCCTCCACTGAGTAGCGGTGCGATATCGAGTGCTCTGACTAGGTTTTATGCGCTCTGGCAGATCAGGGCCTGTGAAGCGGCGGGGAGGACTTGGAGGTGTTCGCGGAGCACCGTCGACAAAACGCGGTGAAGACACAGAGCGCGGCGTCCAGGAACGCCTCACGTCGGCTTCGTCGGCGAACGTCGGCCTCCACACATCGATACGTACGCTGCGTCGGAGCCATGACGCCACAATAGTCACCCCGCGCACCCGCCACCATCACGGACTCGCCGGACCAGCCTCATGGCCAGTCAAGCATTTCGTCATCTGCTGGACCTCCCAACGCTCAGAACCCCCGGGGCCGGCGATCCGGGGGGGGCTCCTAGCTGACAGCAGTCAGAAACTCATCATATCTGTGGAGGCTAGGGGATTCGAACCCCTGACCCTCGCCTTGCAAAGGCGATGCTCTACCAACTGAGCTAAGCCCCCGTGTGTGGTTGTGCACCCGCTGCTGGGCACCGTCCCACCGCCAAACTACGACCTCGTGACGGACATGTCCACCACAGCATCCCTGCTGGTCAACCCCTTACCAAGCCTGTCAGCTGGAGATAATGATCGAACTCCTGACATCCGCCTTGCAAAGGCGGCGCTCTACCAACTGAGCTAAGGCCCCGGGAGGGGGTGTGGTGGGCCTAGGAGGACTTGAACCTCCGACCTCTTCGTTATCAGCGAAGCGCTCTAACCGCCTGAGCTATAGGCCCGTGAACCGAGGTGGAACATTACCAGCGCACCTCGGGTTCTACAAAACTGCTGGTCAATCCCTATCGGAGAGGGTCACCTCGATGCCGCCCACGAGGTCGGCGCAGAGGTTGTAGATGAACGCGCCGACGGTGGCGAGCGCGGTCAGCAGGATCACGTTCGCGAGGCCGGCGAGACCCGCGTAGGTGAAGACGTTGCCCGCCGTCAGGAGGCTCACGCCCGCCTGCTCGTTGGTGAGCGTCTGGAAGCTGTCGTTGATCTTGCTCCACACGCCCATGCCGCTGAGCACGATGTACAGCACGCCGACGGCGATCATCCACACGAAGAACAGCACCACGGAGACCACGCCGGTGAGCTTGAACGTGGTCCACGGGTCGATGCTGCGCAGCTGCATGCCCGCCCGCACCGGGCCGCCGCCGGCGGCCTGAGTCTTCACGCCCGCCGCCCGGGCGGGAGCGCCGCCCACGGTGTGCAGGTTCGACGGTGCCGCCTCCCCCGCCGGGGCGGCCGGGCCAGCCGGCTCGGTCGGTGCGACCGGTGCCGCCGGAGCGTCGGCGGCCGGCTGGGCCGGGACCGGCACCGTCGGCGCCGCGGCCGGAGCGACCTGATGGATCTTGTCGAGGTCCGGCAGGTTCTTCGGCAGCTCGTCGCGCTCCACGCCCTCGGTGGGCGCATCGATCACGCGGCCGACGTCGGTGTCGCGTCGCGGGATCCGGACGGGCTGCCGGCCCGCCTCCGGTCCGGACTCCGGCGGCTGGCCGGATCCGGTTCCAGGGGTACTCACATGCGCTCCTTCGTGCTCCGCGGCGGCTTATGCCTCGCCGTCCGCCTGCTCGGGTTCGTCGCTCTCGTCGGCGTTGCGGGCGATGGCCAAAAGACTAGTGCCTTCGGCCAGGTTCATCAGCCGGACGCCCTTGGTCTGGCGGCCCGCCTTGCGGACCTGCCGCGCCGCGGTGCGAATCACACCGCCGCCCGACGTGATGGCGTACAGCTCGGTCTCGTCGTCGACGATGAGCGCACCCACCAGGTCGCCGCGCTTCGGGTCGAACTGAATCGTCAGCACGCCCTTGCCGCCACGCCCCTGGACAGGGTAGTCGTCCATCGCCGTCCGCTTGGCGTAACCGCCCGAGGTCGCGACGAGCAGGTAGGTGTCGGCCTGGACCACGTTGAGCGCCAACAGCTGATCGTCGCCGTTGAACCGCATGCCCTGCACACCGGAGGTTGCGCGGCCCATGGGACGCAACGCGTCGTCGGTCGCGTGGAAGCGGATCGACTGGGCGTTCTTGCTCACCAGGAGCAGATCGTCCTCGGAGGAGGCCAGCACCGCACCCACCAGCTCGTCCTCGTCGCGCAGGTTGATGGCGACGATGCCGCCGCTGCGGTTCGAGTCGAAGTCCTCGAGCTTGGACTTCTTCACGAGGCCGTTCTTGGTGGCCAGGATCAGGTAGGGCGCGTCGTCGTAGGCCTTGATCTGGATGACCTGGGCGATCCGCTCCTCCGGCTGGAAGGCCAGGAGGTTCGCCACGTGCTGGCCGCGGGCGGTGCGGCTCTGCTCGGGCAGCTCGTACGCCTTCGCGCGGTACACGCGACCCTTGGTGGTGAAGAACAGGATCCAGTCGTGGGTGGAGCACACGAAGAAGTGCGCGACGATGTCGTCCTGCTTGAGATCCGCGCCCTTGACGCCCTTGCCGCCGCGCTTCTGGCTGCGGTACAGGTCCGTCTTGGTGCGCTTGGCGTAGCCGGTCTCCGTGATGGTGACGACCACGTCCTCGCGGGCGATGAGGTCCTCGTCGGTGACGTCGCCGTCGGCCGCGATGATCTTGGTGCGTCGGTCGTCGCCGAACTTCTCGACGATCTCGCCGAGCTCGTCGCGGACGATGGCGCGCTGGCGCTCCGGCCGGTCGAGGATGTCCTTGAGGTCCGCGATCTCGAGCTCGATCTCGGCCAACTGGTCGATGATCTTCTGCCGCTCGAGGGCCGCGAGGCGGCGCAGCTGCATGTCGAGGATCGCGTTGGCCTGCAGCTCGTCGACGTCGAGGAGCTCGATCAGGCCGGCGCGGGCGATCTCGGTGGTCTCGGATCGCCGGATGAGGGCGATGACCTCGTCGAGGGCGTCGAGCGCCTTGACCAGGCCGCGCAGGATGTGGGCCCGCTCCTCGGCCTTGCGCAGCCGGAACCGGGTGCGCCGCACGATGACGTCCAACTGGTGCGTCACGTAGTAGCGGATCATCTGGTCCAGGCGCAGGGTGCGCGGCACCCCGTCGACGATGGACAGCATGTTCGCGCCGAAACTGGTCTGCAGCTGGCTGTGCTTGTAGAGGTTGTTCAGCACCACCTTGGCGACGGCGTCGCGCTTGAGCCGCACCACGATCCGCATGCCGACGCGGTCCGAGGACTGGTCCTCGATCTTGCTGATGCCGGCGATCTTGCCGTCGCGCACCTGCTCGGCGATGGACAGCACGAGGTTGTCGGGGTTGACCTGGTAGGGCAGCTCGGTGATGACGAGTTCCGTTGCGCCCTTGGAGTCCTCCTCCACGGAGACGACGCCGCGCATCCGGATGGAGCCGCGGCCGGTGGAGTAGGCGTCCTTGATGCCCTGGCTGCCCACGATGAGGCCGTACGTCGGGAAGTCCGGTCCCTTGATCCGCTCCATGCAGGCCTCGAGCGTCGCCTCGGAGTCGGCCTCGAAGTTGTCCAGGCACCAGAAGATCGCGTCCGCGAGCTCGCGCAGGTTGTGCGGCGGGATGTTGGTCGCCATGCCGACGGCGATGCCGCCGGAGCCGTTCATGAGCAGGTTCGGCACGCGCGCGGGCAGCACCGTCGGCTCCTGCGTCTTGCCGTCGTAGTTCGGCGAGAAATCGACGGTCTCCTCGTCGATGTCGCGCAGCATCTCCATCGCGAGCGGCGTGAGGCGGGCCTCGGTGTAACGCATGGCGGCCGCGGGATCGTTACCCGGCGAGCCGAAGTTGCCCTGCCCGTCGATCAGCGGGTAGCGCAGCGACCAGGGCTGCGCGAGACGCACGAGGGCGTCGTAGATCGCGCTGTCGCCGTGGGGGTGGTAGTTGCCCATCGTCTCGGCGACGGGCTTGGCCGACTTCACGTAGCTGCGGTCGGGCCGGTAGCCGGCGTCGTAGGAGGCGTAGAGGATGCGGCGCTGCACCGGCTTCATGCCGTCGCGCACCTCGGGGAGGGCGCGGCCGACGATGACGCTCATGGCGTAGTCGATGTAGCTGCGCTGCATCTCCTGCTGGATGTCGACCGGTTCGATCCGGTCGTGGCCGCCGGTCTCGGCGGGCGGGGTGGTGTCAGTCATGGGAGTCCTTCGAGTTCAAGCGGTTCGACGGTGCGCGGCGCGCCCGGCTCGCGGGCGCGCTCGCGGTCACACGTCGAGGAACCGCACGTCCTTGGCGTTGCGCGCGATGAACGAGCGGCGGGCCACCACGTCCTCGCCCATGAGGATCGAGAACAGCTCGTCGGCGGCGGCGGCATCGTCCAGGGTGACCTGCTTGAGCACGCGGACCGTCGGGTCCATCGTGGTCTCCCACAGCTCCTTGGCGTTCATCTCGCCGAGGCCCTTGTAGCGCTGGATGCCGTCGTCCTTGTTGATCTTCTTGCCGTTCTGCAGGCCGTCGGCCAGCAGCACGTCGCGCTCGTTGTCGCTGTAGGCGAACTCCGGGTCGGCGCCCTTCTGCCACTTGAGCTTGTAGAGCGGCGGCTGCGCGAGGTACACGTGGCCGTGCTCGACGAGCGGCCGCATGAAGCGGAACAGCAGGGTCAGCAGCAGGGTCGAGATGTGCTGGCCGTCGACGTCGGCGTCGGCCATGAGCACGATCTTCTTGTAGCGCAGTTTGGCGATGTCGAACTCGTCGTGGATGCCGGTGCCGAAAGCGGTGATGATCGACTGGACCTCGGTGTTCTTGAGCACCTTGTCGATCCGGGCCTTCTCGACGTTGATGATCTTGCCGCGGATGGGCAGGATCGCCTGGTACATCGAGTCGCGGCCGCTCTTGGCGGAGCCGCCGGCCGAGTCGCCCTCCACGATGTAGACCTCGCACTTGTCGGGGTCGTTGCTGCGGCAGTCGGCGAGCTTGCCGGGGAGGCCGCCGATGTCGGTGGCGCTCTTGCGGCGCACCAGCTCCCGCGCCTTGCGGGCGGCGAGGCGGGCCTGCGCGGAGGCGGCGGCCTTCTGCACGATGGTCTTGGCATCGGCCGGGTTCGAGTCGAACCAGAACTGCAGCTGCTCGCGGCAGACCTTCTGCACGAAGCTCTTGACCTCGGTGTTGCCGAGCTTGGTCTTGGTCTGGCCCTCGAACTGGGGCTCGGCGACCTTCACGGAGATGACCGCCGCGAGGCCCTCGCGGATGTCGTCGCCCGACAGCTCGCCGTCCTTCTCCTTGACCAGCTTCTTGTCCTTGGCGTAGGCCTTGACCACGCCGGTCAGCGCGGTGCGGAAGCCCTCCTCGTGGGTGCCGCCCTCGTGGGTGTTGATGGTGTTGGCGAAGGTGTGCACGGACTCCGAGTAGCCCGAGTTCCACTGCATCGCGATCTCGATCTCGTGGCCCTTCTCTTTGCCCTCGAAGGAGATGATCGAGCCGTGGATCGGCGACTTCGATGTGCGCGCGTTGATGTGCTTGACGTAGTCGACGAGGCCGTCCGGGTAGTGGAAGATGCGCTCGCGCTTCTTGGGCGCGACCTCGGCCAGCGCCGCGGCGACGTCGTCCTCGTGCGCCGACGGGGCCTCCTCCGTGATGGCCTCGTCGGGCACCTCGACGGCGACGGGTCGCTCGTCGGTGAGCGTGATCGTCAGGCCCTTGTTGAGGAAAGCCATCTCCTGCAGGCGGCGTGAGACGGTCTCGAAGTCGTAGTGCGTGGTCTCGGTGAAGACCTTCGGGTCGGCCCAGAACCGCACCGTCGTACCGGTGCGCTCGGTGGGCTCGCCCTTGATGAGGTCCTCGGCGACGGAGTCGCGCTTCTTGTCGTCCCAGTGGAAGTTCTGCTGCCAGTGGAAGCCGTCGACGTCGATCTCGACCTCGACGCGGCTCGACAGGGCGTTCACCACCGAGATGCCGACGCCGTGCAGGCCGCCGGAGACGGCGTAGGCGTCGGAGTCGAACTTGCCGCCGGCGTGCAGCGAGGTGAGCACCAGCTGGACGGTGGGGATGCCCTTCGCGTGCATCGCCACGGGGATGCCGCGGCCGTCGTCGATGACCTCGACGCCGCCGTCAGCCCGGAGCTTCACGTCGACCCGGGTGGCGTGGCCGGCCATGGCCTCGTCGACGGAGTTGTCGACGACCTCCCAGATCATGTGGTGCAAGCCGCGGGGTCCGGTCGTACCGATGTACATACCGGGGCGCTTGCGCACCGCCTCCAGGCCCTCGAGCTGCTTGATGGAATCCGCGCCGTACGAGCCCTTGGGCTTGTCCGCGTTGTTGTCAGCCGCCACGATGTGTTGGCGCTCCTTCGTCGAAACCACCGGGCGAACAGCCGTGAACTTCCGCCGGCCGCAGCCACCGCGATGGTGATCGGACAGCGCCCCGCGGAGACGGGGCGCTCTTGCCCTTCCAGTCTACTCCTCTTCACGACGATGAATGCGTTTGCCACGCCCTCATCGCGTCGCAGACGCGATCAACCTCGTTTCGGTCCGCTCAGTCCGAATCGCAATCCGACGCGCACACGGCGACGCTAGGGCATGAACCGGCATCCGATCGTAGAGTCGGAGGCATGGATCACGCCGAGATCGACGACTACCTCGCCCGGTACGCGCAGACGCTCACCCGGTTCGACGCGACGGCCGCCGCCGAGCTGTGGGCGGAGCCCGGCGTGATCGTCGACGATCGCTTCTCCGGGGTGCTCGACGACCGCACGTCGATGGCCCGCGGCCTCGAGCAGTCGTACCCGCTGTACCGCGCGCTGGGGCTGTCCACGGTCGACTACGAGCTCCTGAGCAGTACGTCCCTCACCGGTGCCATCGCGCTGCTCCACGTCCGCTGGCTGTTCCTCGACGCCGACGGCGCGCTGCTCACCGACAGCGTCGCGTACTACATCGTGCGCAAGGACGAGGACGGCCCGCACGCCTGCGTGTGCATCCAGGTCGACGATGCCGCCAAGCTCCAGGCGCTCGCCGCCGACCGCGGCATCGATCTGGCGGCGTTCCTCCCGGGCGAGCCGCCGGCCTAGCCGTAGGTGTCGCGCGGGCCGCGGCCCGGCACGTGCAGCGGCCCCTTCCGCCAGCTCGGCGCGCTGGGCCCGGTGATGTTGAGGGAGGTGACCACGCCCTGCCCGACGGCGGCGTTGATCTTCGCCAGCAGCTGGGATTGCATGAGGCGCAGCTGCGTGGCCCACGCGGTCGACTCGGCGCTGACGTAGAGCACCTTCTCCCGCAGGCTCACGGCGCTGGCGTGCGCGGCCACGTCGGCGCCGACGACGGATTCCCAGCAGCCGAGCACCGTTCCCTCGTTGACCTTCGTGTCCCAGCCACGGGCCTTCGCGATCCCGCCGATCAGCGAGCCGAACGCCTGGGGATCGCGGTTGTCCGGCGACGGTCCGCTCCACCGTTTCGAGCCGCGGCGCAGCCGCCGCACCCCGCCGGTCATCGGTTCGGAGCGGCCCTGGCCGACGGATTTGCCCGCCGCCTTCGCCGCCGCGCGTGCCTCCTCGAGGGCGCGCCGCGCGATGTCGGATCCGTGCAGCGGCCCGTCGTCCTTCGGTCCCGTCATCACGCCTCCTCACGCCCGCGACTCTGTCATCACCAGGCTACTCACCCGCACCGACAGCGTTCGCGGCCACGATCACGGTCCGTCGAAGACGTCGGGCGCGGCGAGACGGTCCAGTGCGCGCCGGCCGCGCTCCTCGTCCCAGTCCTCCCCGTCCGACGGTGTCGCCGCCCCGTCGGCGAGGAGGGCGTACCCGAGTCCCGGACGGGCGGGGGCGGCGCCGGTGTGCCCGCCCACGACGTACCCGCGCATCAGCGCCAGGCCGACCGTGGCGAGCTCGCGATACTCGACGGTGCTGGAGAATCCGAAGAGCTCGAAGAGTCGCCGGTAGTCGTCCTCCAGGCGGGACACCACGGCGTCCTCAGCGCGGTCGACGGCAGCCACCACGCGATCCCGTTGCGGCCCCGCGGGCAGCGACGGAACGACCATCGCCAGCGTCAGGTACAGCCGCCAGCGCCGGTCCTCCTCGCGGTCGGCGAGCAGGTCGTCGTCCGCGGACGCCGCGACCGCGCGCAGGAGGGCGGACCGGCGGTCGCCGACCGTCCGCAGGCTCCGGGGATCGGCACCGACGGCCTCCCGGACCACCGTCGTGGCTCGGGCGCCGCGGGTCGAGGCGATCGGTAGGGCGGGCTCGGCGAGCGCGGCGAGGACATCGGCGAGGAAGTCCTCCCGCTGCGGCCAGCACCTGTAGGCGGCCGTCCGGGAGACGTCGGCGTCGCGGACCACGTCTTCGAGCCGTATGTGCTCGAGTCCCGTCCCCAGGCCCTCCGCCACGACGCGCTCCACGGCGCTGTCCAGGACGCGGCGCCGGGTCTCGGCGAGTGCCAGCCGCGGCCTTCTCGGGGTTGTCCCCGATTTTGGTACTCGGGGTTCCACACTGTCGGTCACGGATCTATGGTACGTGGTGTACCAACTTGGTACTCGGAGTTCCAAAGGAGAAGGACATGACCCAGCAGACACTCGGGCGCACGGAGACGGCACCGTCGAACGGCACCCGCCGCACCCTCGTCGCCTACGGTCTCGGCGCGCTCGCCACCGCCGCCGGGCTCGGCTACGCCCTCGCCGATCAGCTCGCGCTCGGCGGGCTGGACCGGCACCTGCACGCGCTCTACGACCCCGTCGGGAGGTACGGCGAGGCGGGACCGCTCTACGGCTACGTGTACGCCGTCGGCGTGCTCGGCCTGCTGTGCTGGTGGGCCAACCTGCGCCTGGTCCGCCGCGGCATCGGGGCCGCGCGCCGTTGGGGCTGGGTCACCCTCGCGGCGGCGACGCTCCCGGTGCTCGCGCCCCTGGTGCTGCAGGAGTACGGGCGGCCGGTGATCCCGCTGTCGCTCGCGGCCGGCTACCTGGTGGCGTGGCTGTGCGGACTGGCGGGACTCCTCGTCGGGCGGGGCCGGGCGGCAGTGTGATCGGTTCCGTCACGGCTTCCCCGGCACGGGCCAGCAGCTCCCGCACGCTGACCTGCTCGCTCTCGGCGGTCCGACGGTGCCGCGACGCCGGCCGGGTACGCAGGAAGACCGCGACCACGACACACGCGACGGCACCGACGCCCGCGGCGACGAGGTTGGCCGACTGCATCGCGGAGACGAAGGCCTGTTGCACGGTGTGCCCGAGCGCGGGCTGCAGTTCCGGCGGCGCTGCGGCGACCGCCCGGATGCCGCCGATGACGGACGATTCCGCCTCGGCCCGGGCATCGGGCGCCAGCGGCAGCCGCGCGACGTCCTCGGTGACCTTCGCGGAGTACAGGTGCGCGACCACCGACCCCAGGATCGCGACCCCCAGCGCGCCGCCCACCTCGCGGGTGGTGTCGTTCACCGCCGAACCGGCACCGGCTTCGCCCGACGGGACGGAGGTCATCACCGAGGTGGTGGCGGGGCCCTGGAGCAGGCCGAGGCCGACGGCGATGACGGACATCGCGGGCAGGATCTGCGTGAGGTAGTCGGCGGATTCGGTGAGCCGCGCGGTGAGCACGAAGCCGGCGGCCATGATCGCGAGACCCAGCGCGATCGTGAACCTCATGCGCCGCTCCGTGTTCGCCAGCGCCGCGAGCGGCGTCACCGCGACGGCCGCCAGCGCGAACGGGATCACGCGCACCGCGGTCTCGAGCGGCCCGTACCCGAGCACGGCCTGGAAGTACATGATCGTGATGAAGACGAAGCCGAGCAGGCAGAAGAAGCCGGCGCAGATCGCGAAGGAACCCATCGCGAAGCCGCGCGAACGGAAGAGCGTCACGTCGAGCACCGGGTTGCGGTGCCGCCGCTCGTACAGAACGAAGGCGAGCAGGAAGACCGCGGCGCCGACCAGCGCGCCGACCACGGGTGCGCTGCCCCAGCCGAAGTTCGGCGCCTCGATCAGGGCCCACACCAGCAGGGTGATCCCGGAGATCGACAGCAGCACGCCGAGGAGGTCGAAGGACGGGCGCTCCGAGCCGAACGACTCCGGGACCAGGGCGAGGCAGCCGACGATCGCGACGATCGAGATCGGCACGTTGATCCAGAACACCGACGACCACGCGAAGTGCTCGACGAGGTAGCCGCCGACCACGGGACCGATCGCGATCGAGGCACCGGCCGCGGCGGACCACACGGCGATCGCCTTCGTCCGCTCCTCCTTCTCCGGGAACAGATCCGAGATGACGGCGAGCGTGGCGGGGAAGATGAACGCGGCAGCGGCGCCCAGCGCGGCGCGCGCCGTGATGAGCTCCGCGAGGGACGTGGACCGCGTGGCCAGCACGGAGATCGCGACGAAGCACAGCAGTCCGGCGATGAGCACCTTCCGGCGACCGAGGCGGTCGCCGAGGTACCCCGTCGCGAGCAGCAGCCCGGCGAACACCAGGGTGTACGAGTCGACGATCCACTGCAGGGCGCTCATCCCGCCGCCGAACTCCTCGCTCAGCGTCGGGAGGGCGATCGTGACGATGCTGTTGTCCATGCCGGTCATCAGCACGGCGATGCACAGGGTGCCGAGCGAGATCCAGCGCGTCGCGCCGGACCGCCCTCCGGCGGAGCCGGTCATGTCAGCGGCCGGGGGCCGCGGTGCCGGCACCGTCGACCTCGGCGAGGAAGGCGTCGAACGCGGCCAGGAACTCGTCGCGCCCACCCAGGTCCGCGGCCGCGATCGCGCTTGTGCGCCGGGCTCCGTCGACGACCCGCTCGTCCCGCACGAGCCGCAGCACGCCCTCGGCGATGGTCCGCGCGGTCATCCGGCGGCGGGGCAGGATCGCCCCGGCCTCGACGGCCTCGATCCGGCGTCCCCAGAAGTGCTGGTCGAAGGCCTGGCTGCACACCAGCGACGGCCGGCCCGAGGCGGCGGCGATCGCGGTCGTGCCGGCCCCACCGTGGTGCACGAGGGCGGCGCACCGCGGGAAGACGGTGTCGTGGTCGACGTCGGGCACGATCAACAGGTCCGCGGTATGGACGACCTCGTCGCGGGTCCTGGCCGACCAGCCCGGCACCGCGAGGACGCGAAGGCCGTTGGGCCCCAGGATCTCGGCGAGGCCGCCGACGACCCCGTCGAAGTCGACGACCGGCATGCTGCCGAATCCCACGTAGACCACCGGGCGGTCGTCCTCCGCGAGCCAGGATTCGATCATCGCGTCGCGCTCGGAACGATCCGCCGGCCGGCCCTCGATGCGGATGAAGCCGATCCGGGGGTGCCGCGCGTCCTCGCGTGAGCGCGGCGGCACCAGCGCGCGGCCGAAGGCCTCGACGCGCAGGATGTCGCGACCCTCGAGCACCGACCGCGGATTGATCACGCGCCGCGGGTAGTCGACCCGCTTCGCCAGCTCGACGGTCTTGCCGAAGATGCTCAGCGCCCAGCCGATGTTGAAGATCCGGTAGGTCAGCGGCAGGAGCACCGGGATCCGCGCGGTGACATCCTGCAGGCGGGGCCCGAGCAACGGGTTCGGAACGGTGCTGTGCACGTCGCCCGGGAAGTACTCGACCATGACGAGGGGCACGCCCTCGCGGTGCGTGACCAGCGCGGCCCGCTCCTCGATGATCCGGGTGCTGATGACGCAGTCGACGTCCTGGCACAGGGCCGCGAGCCGGGTGTCGAACTCGTCCGCGTGCGAGTCGGCGAGCTTGCCGACCTCGCGCAGCTGGGTGGTGGTGCTCGCGCCGAAGAACTTCTCCTGGCCGACGGGCGACTGCAGGAACTCCTTGAGGTTCAGCGTCGTCAGGATGTGCGGCTCGAAGCCGTGCGAGGCCACGTGCTCCTGGGATTCGACGGTGCACCCGATCCGCACGTCGTCGCCGCGTTCCCGGAGTACGCCGGCCACGGCCAGCAGCGGACTGATGTCGCCGCGCGAACCCATGCATGCGATCGCGATGCGCACCGCTCACCCCTTCCGACCATGTCACTGACACGCCGTTATCAATAATCGTTCCCATTTGGGGACGAACAGTGGAACTGTACGCGGCAGGGGTCTACACCGCAGGAGACGGCCCCGGACCGCCCGATTCCGCCTCGGCCAGGCGGGAGACCCGGGCGTCGGCGGGACCGTCGACGGTGACCTGGAAGGTCGCGGCCCGCAGCGCGGGCGGCAGGTCCTCGGGAACGGCGGCGGTGACGATCACCTGTTCCGTGCCGGCGGCCACTTCGGCGAGCGCGGTGCGGCGCTTCGCGTCGAGCTCTGCGAAGACGTCGTCCAGCAGGAGCACCGGCTCGGAGCCGCCGGCTCGCAGCAACTCGAGGGAGGCGAGCCGCAGCGCCAATGCGTACGACCAGGATTCGCCGTGCGAGGCGAAGCCCTTGGCCGGCTCGTTCCCGAGCCGCAGGTCGAGGTCGTCGCGGTGCGGGCCGACCAGGCAGACGCCGCGCTCGATCTCGCGCTGTCGGGCGGCCGCGAGGCCGCTCCGGAGGAGCTGCTCCAGCTCGGCGACCGATGCCGCGGCGGGGTCACCGTCGAAGCCCTCGAACAGGGAGCTGGTGTATGCGACGGTGGCGGCGCGCGAGTGCGGCGCGAGCGCCGCGTAGGCCACGGTGAGGTGCGGCGCGAGGGACGAGACCACCTCGAGCCGCGCGGCGAGCACCTCGGCGCCGAACCGGGCCAGCTGTTCGTCCCAGACGTCGAGCGTCGACAGCATCGAGTCGGCGTCGGGACCGCCGCGGCGGGCGGCCGCGTAGGCGGTCTTGAGCAGCGCGGTGCGCTGCTTGAGCACCCGCTCGTAGTCGGCCTTCTCGGCGGCGATCCGGGGCGTGCGCAGGATCGCGAGGTCGTCGAGGAAGCGTCGGCGACCGCCCGGCTCGCCGCGGACCAGTGCCAGGTCCTCGGGGGCGAAGAGCACGGACTGCAGGATGCCGAGGAGCTCACGCGGCCGGCGGCAGGGCGCGGTGTTGATGCGCGCCTTGTTCGCCCGGCCGGCGACGATGTCGATCTCCGCCGTCAGCTCGCGACCGGCGTTGTGCACCGTCGCCGCGACGGACGCGCTCTCGGCGCCGACGCGGATGAGCGGCTGGTCCGTGGCCACCCGGTGCGACCCCAGGGTGGCGAGGTAGTTGAGCGCCTCGACGAGGTTGGTCTTCCCGAAGCCGTTGCGGCCCACGAGGACGCTGACGCCCGGCTCCAGGTCGACGGTGACGTCGTCCCAGGACCGGAAGTCGTGCAGGGTGAGCCGGCGGACGTACAAAGGAGCAGTCGGCCCCGGTCAGTCCGCGCGTCGCACGGCGTGCCCGCCGAACTGGTTGCGCAGCGCGGACACGGCCTTCATGGTGTCCGAATCGTCCTGCCGCGACTGGAATCGCGCGAACAGGGCCGCGGCGATCACGGGCGCCGGCACGGAGTGGCGGATGGCCTCCTCGACGGTCCATCGCCCCTCGCCGGAATCCTCGGTGTAGCCGGTGATCTCCTGCAGGCCCGGGTCCTCCTCGAGCGCCTTGACGAGGAGGTCCAGCAGCCAGGACCGCACGACGGTGCCCTTGCTCCAGGCCCGCAGCGTGCCGGCGACGTTCTCGATGAGCGGCTCCGCCTCGAGCAGGTCGTAACCCTCGCCGTAGGCCTGCATGAGGCCGTACTCGATGCCGTTGTGGATCATCTTGGCGTAGTGGCCCGCACCGACGGGCCCGCTGTGGGCGAATCCGTCCTCGCGCTCGCCCTCGGGCCGCAGCGCGTCGAAGATCGGCATGGCGCGCTCGACGTCGGCGTCCGAGCCGCCGACCATCAGGCCGTAGCCGTTCTCGAGGCCCCACACGCCGCCGGAGACGCCGCAGTCGAGGTAGCCGATTCCCTTGGAGGAGAGCAGTTCCGCGTTGACCTGATCGTCGGTGTAGCGCGAGTTGCCGCCGTCGATCACGAGGTCACCGGGCTCGAGGATGTCGGCGAGCTTGCGCACGGTCTCGCGGGTGATGTCCCCGGCCGGGACCATGACCCACAGCGTGCGGGGCGCCGCCAACGACTGCGCGAGCGCCTCCAGCGAGGGCACGTCGGTGACCTCGGGGCGGGGGTCGTAGCCGATCACCTCATGGCCGGCGTTGCGGATCCGCTGGCGCATGTTCGCGCCCATCTTGCCCAGACCGATCAGACCCAACTGCATGTTCGCGGCACCCTTCCGTGCGGAGACGACGGTTCGATCAGCCGGGCAGGCGCACCGGCATGAGCAGGTACGTGTACGGGCTCTGCGGCGCGGGGAACGCGCCGGAGTCGTCCGGCTCGTAGCCATTCTCCACCGCGGGGCGCAGCACCGCAGGCCGACTGGGCGTGGTGAATCCGAAGGTCACCGACTCGGTGTGGATCGCGGCCAGGCCGTCGAGCAGGTAGCCCGGATTGAAGGCGATGGTGAGCGCCTCGCCCTGGAAGTCGGCGGGCAGCTCCTCCTCGGCCTTGCCCGCGTCGTCGCCGCCGGCGGAGAGCCGCAGCGTGCCGTCGGCGAACTCCATCCGGACCTGCGCACCGCGATCGGCGACGAGCGCCACGCGCTTGATGGCCTCGAGCAGGGGCGCGATCTCCATGGTGGCGAGGGCCGTGTGCGAGGCCGGCAGCAGCTGCCGGAACTTCGGGAAGTCCGCGTCGAGCAGGCGGGTCGTAGTACGACGGTCCGCGCCCACCACGCCGAGCAGGCCGTCGGCGCCGACGGCGGAGCCCGCGCCCAGCGCGATGCCGACCTCGGGGTCCACGGCGAAGGTCTTCGCGGCCTCGGACAGGGTCTTCGCCGGCACCAGGACGGCGGCCTTGACGTCCGACGAGGCGGGCTGCCAGTCGAACTCGCGCACCGCGAGCCGGAACCGGTCGGTCGCGGCCAGCACGACCCGCTCGCCCTCGATCTCGACGCGGATGCCGGTGAGCATCGGCAGCGTGTCGTCCTTGCCCGCGGCGATCGCGACCTGCGCGATGGCCTCGGCGAAGGTGCCGCGCTCGATGGCGCCGGTCTGCTGCGGCAGCTCGGGCAGCTGCGGGTAGTCCTCGACGGGCATCGTGGGCAGCGAGAACTTCGCGCTGCCGCAGGTGATCGCGACGCGGGTGGTGTCGAGCTGCACGTCGACGGGCTTGTTCGGCAGCGCCTTCGTGATGTCCGCGAGCAGGCGGCCGGAGACCAGCGCCTGGCCCTCGTCCGCGACCTCGGCGCCGACGCGCACCTGGGCCGAGACCTCGTAGTCGAATCCCGAGACGGTCAGGCCGTCGTCACCCGCGCTGAGCAGGACGCCGCCGAGAACCGGCACCGGGGGGCGTGACGGCAGGCTGCGCGCCACCCACGCGACGGATTCGGCGAACTCCTCGTGCGGGACGCGAAACTTCATGCCGACGGGGCCTTTCGGTGGGGGTCGTTCGGGTACGGCGTGGCGGGCACGACCGTGAGGTCTTCGATGCTATAGGAGCCGGACTGATCCGGTGGCGTTCAGGTGGCCGCTGGCCCGAACTTCGGGTTCGGCGGAGCGGAGCACGCCGGACCTTCACTCACCCTCTTTTCAAAAGAAGGATCTAGAGAAGAAATATGTCATCGTCATAAGCCCTGTGGACTATGTGGAAACTCGCCGTCGGCGCAGCGCGGGTGGCGTGTCGGGGTGTTGACGACGCGCCGCAGGGATTGTGGAACTACATCCGTGTGATTGGTGAGGAACCCCGCCTGTGGAAACCTGTGGATGAACTCTCCCCAGGTCACTCCTGGGATTTCGGGGATCTATCCACAGGCTGTGTGCAATACCGGTGAGTAACTCACAGTTCGCGAGCGGGCGCGCGGCGCGTACGGTGTGACCATGGGATATCCGGATCCGCAGCACCCTGGAGAGCACCCGGGCGGCCAGAACTACCCCGTCGGCCCCGGCACGCCGAATGTGCCGAAACCGACACGGGAATACGAGCGGCCCGGCGATCCGGGCCCGCCCGCGGGGCCGCCGGCACCCGTCGGCGGACCCACCGGAGCCTCCGGACCGGGACCCGCGGGCCCCGTCGGGCCGGGCCCGCAGGACCCGCCCACGCAGGCGTACGACGGTGGCTATCAGCTCGGCTACGCGCCGGGCGCCTACGGCGATCAGTACGGCCAGTACGGTGCCCAGCCGCCGCAGGGCCCTCCCCCCGGCCCCGGCGGCCCGGGCGGTGGCTCCGGTGGCGACGGAGGCGGCTCCGGAGGCAATCGGAAGATGCTCTGGATCGCCGCCGCGGCGGTGGTCTTCGTGCTCGTTCTCGCGGTGATCGTCGCCCTCGTGGCAACCAGCGGCTCTCCGGAGAACACGGCGTCCTCGCAGACGACCACGACCGCTCCCCCGACGACGACCACTACGAGCGGCCGGTCGGGCGGCATCACGCTGCCCAGCGGCGTCCCGTCGGGCATCTCGATCCCGCCCATCTTCGGCGGCGGGTCGAGCACGGGCCCGGACGCGCGTCAGTGGCGCGTCGAGGTCACGGGCAGCGGCTCGGCGCAGTTGGTGACGGTCGGCGTGCCCGATACGAATCTGTTCGGCTCGCAGCCGCTTCCGTGGTCCAAGCAGTTCACCTCGGACTCGTTCATGGTGACGGTGACGGTGCTCGGCTACACGGGCGATGTGGGCTGCTCGATCACGCGCAACGGCAAGGTGGTGTCGGAGGAGAGCAGCACTGACGGCAGCGGCGGCCCGCTGATCTGCTCGGCCGGCCGCTGACCGCCGCGGCCCGGGTTCCCGCGGGAGTACCGGGCCGGGCGGCTACTGGCTGCGGCGCTTGATGCGGGTCGTGAGCTCCTGCACCTGGTCGTAGACCCGGCGCCGCTCGGGCATCTCCTTGCGGATCTTCCGCTCGGCGTACATGACCGTGGTGTGGTCGCGGTCGAAGATCTGGCCGATCTTCGGCAGCGACAGCTCCGTGAGCTCGCGGCAGAGGTACATCGCGATCTGCCGCGCGTGCGTCACCGCCCGGGCGCGCTCGGTGCCCTTGAGGTCGGCGACGGAGATCTCGAAGTACTCCGCCACCACGGAAAGAATGGTGCTGGAGGAGATCTCGATGGTCGTGGTGTCCGGTACCAGGTCGCGCAGCACCATCTCGGCGAGCTCGTAGGTCACGTCGGTCTGGGTCAGCGAGGCGAACGCGGTCACGCGGATCAACGCGCCCTCGAGTTCGCGGATGTTGCGGTCGATGCGCGTCGCGATGAGCTCCAGCACGTCCGGCGGCACGTGGATCCGCTCCATCTGCGCCTTCTTGAGCAGGATCGCCATGCGGATCTCCAGCTCGGGCGGCTGCACGTCGGTGATCAGGCCCCACTCGAACCGCGTGCGCAGCCGATCCTCCAGCGTCGCCAGCTGTTTCGGCGGGCGGTCGGAGGAGACCACGATCTGCTTGTTCGCGTTGTGCAGGGTGTTGAACGTGTGGAAGAACTCCTCCTGGATGCCCAGCTTCCCCTCGAGGAACTGGATGTCGTCCACCAGCAGGATGTCCACGTCGCGGTAGCGCTGCTTGAACTGGACCTGCCGGTCGTCCTTGAGCGAGTTGATGAAGTCGTTCGTGAACTCCTCCGTGGACACGTACTTCACGCGCATCCCGGGGAAGAGCCGGCGGGCGTAGTGGCCCGCGGCGTGCAGCAAGTGGGTCTTGCCGAGCCCGGACTCGCCCCAGATGAAGAGCGGGTTGTAGGCGCGGGCCGGCGCCTCCGCGACCGCGAAGGCCGCGGCGTGCGCGAAGCGATTCGAGGCGCCGATGACGAAGGTCTCGAAGGTGTACTTCTGGTTCAGGCTCGAGCCCGACGATCCGGTCATCGCCGTGCCGTTGGCGGCCGGCCCGGTCATCGGCGGGGGCAGCTGGACCGACGGTGACGGTGCGCCCGGCATCCCCGCCGCGATCTCGCTCACGGGCACCGTCAGATCCGCCGTACTGGGGCCCGAGGGGCCCTCGGCGGGAGCCGCGACGACGGGCGCGGCGGGTGCGGCCGGGGGCGTGGCGTCGGGCGAGATGCGGACTCCGAGCTCCACGTCCTGGCCCAGGCGGGTGGTGAGGGCGGCGACGAGCGGCTCGCGGAGGCTGCGCTCGATCGCGTCCTTCATGAGCTGGGAGGGCACGGCCACGAGCGCGAAGCCCTCGGTCAGCGTGAGCGGCTGGACCAGCTTCAGCCAGGCCTTCTCCTGCTTGGTGAGGGTGCGATCGGTGTTGTCTCCGCAGAGCTCGTCGACCACGGCGGTCCACGTCTCGATCAGCGGATCAACGGTCATCAGGTCCTCCACACCGGGTTTGAAAGCCTTCGGTCTCCGGCTTCCGACCGGCGTACTCGTTCACACGTCCAACGTCGAGCTGTGCATGATTGCACCCCGCTCGACCTGCGCATGAACTGTACTCCACAGGTTCATCCACAGGTGTGGAGGACTGGGAGTACAGGTGTAGTCAGCCGTTGGCTTCGGCTGTGAATGACGTGGTCGCAGGACTGCGGGGTCAGCGCTCGGGTGGCACCGGATTACGGCGCAGCACCGAGCCCGCTACACGCCCGGTGCCGGTCGGCCCGAAGCTGCCGTGCTCGGGGTCCACGGAGCGCCGTGGCCGTGCTCAGCAATCGCATTCGGCAAAGTTAACAGAGTGGAGCGCGGTCCTCAACACAACGCACATTCCCGCAGGATGCGGTGGGATGTCGGGAGCGCTCGGCGTGTCGCCGGTGGGCGATTGTGACGCTTGTCACGCGGCCTCGCGGGCGCCGGTTTGACCTTGTCAGTGGGGATAAGTAGTCTTGACCGGTCTGTGCGCACGCCGATCCGTCGGGCGAGTTCGACCTCAAGTCGAGCTTCACGTGCCGCCGAGAAGTTTCCATCCATCGAGACGACGCACGAGCGCCGTCCACTGAACAAGGAGTGTCACCGTGGCCAAGGGCAAGCGGACGTTCCAGCCGAACAACCGTCGCCGCGCGCGGGTGCACGGCTTCCGTCTCCGTATGCGCACCCGTGCCGGGCGCGCGATCGTCTCTGCGCGTCGGACCAAGGGCCGCGCGAAGCTGACGGCCTGATTTTCGCTCTCGCATAGCGCCACCGCGTTCCGGTCCGCCCGGTCGCGGTGGCGCTGTTGCAAAGGCGATGGAGAAGGCAGACCACTGACGTGTTACCCGCCCGCTACCGCATGAGCTCGTCGCGCGATTTCGCCGCGGCGGTCAAAGGTGGCAGGCGCGTGGGTCGCCGCTCCATCGTGGTGCACGTGGCGATGACGACGGACCCGAGCCCGGTCCCCGCTTCCGAGGGGGGACCGGGCCTCGTCGTGTCCGCGGCGGATCCCGTGACGCCGGCGCCGCGCGTGGGTCTGGTCGTCTCGAAAGCCGTGGGTAACGCGGTGATTCGGCACGCCGTCGCGCGCCGACTGCGCGCTGCGGTCGCCTCGGTGGCCGGCGAGTTGGACGATGGCGCGCTGGTGGTGGTCCGCGCGCTGCGGGCCGCGGCGGACGACGACGCGAACGAGCTGACGGCGCAACTGCGTTCGGGCCTGATGAAGCTGGGTGCGCTGTGATCGAGGAGCAGCGGCCGAGCGCCGGGAGCAGGCTGCGGGCGATGCCTCGGCGGGCATTGATCTCTCTGGTGCAGGTGTACCGGACGTGGATCTCCCCCGTGCGGCCGCCCACCTGCCGATTCACCCCCACCTGCAGCGAGTATGCGGTCGAAGCACTTTCGGCGCACGGCGCGGTGAAGGGTGTGTACCTCAGTACCATTCGGCTGCTCAAGTGCGGTCCGTGGCACCGCGGCGGCTGGGACCCCGTTCCCGAATAGCCGCAGCCGCCAGCGGCTTCCACCACCCGATGCGCGAATGACCGCGCCCACGAACCTGTTCGAAATAGATCGGCAAGGAGCACCGCCCCGTGTCAAGTTTCAATCCGATGTCCTTGGACTACGTGTACTACCCGGTGTCGGGCATCATGTGGGTCTGGCACAAGGTCTTCTCCTTCGTGCCCGGCCTCGGCCCCGACAGTGGGATCACGTGGGCCCTCTCCGTGATCTTCCTGGTGCTCACCCTGCGCGCCATCCTGTACAAGCCGTTTGTCCGCCAGATCAGGACGACCAGGCAGATGCAGGAGTTCCAGCCGCAGATGCAGGCGCTGCGGAAGAAGTACGGCAAGGACCGGCAGAAGCTGGCCCTGGAGATGCAGAAGCTGCAGAAGGAGCACGGCTTCAACCCGCTCCTCGGCTGCCTCCCCGCGCTGCTGCAGGTGCCGGTGTTCATCGGCCTGTTCCACGTGCTGCGCTCGTTCAACCGGATGAGCGGCGGGACCGCGCAGATGTTCGGCTCGCCGGACATGAACGCCTACGAGACCCGGCACACCGCGAACTACTTCTTCTCCGCCACCGACGTGCAGAGCTTCCTCGACGCGCGCCTCTTCGGCGTGCCGCTCTCGTCGTACGTCCAGGAGCCCGTCGCGCAGTTCCAGGCCTTCATGCCGGTGAGCCCGCCGGACGCGAACGGCGTGATCGCCTACATCGAGCCGAACTTCGAGAAGTGGTGGATCATCGCCCTCTCGGTGCCGCTGATGATCGTCGCGGCGCTGGCCACGCACTTCAACTCGCGCGCCTCCATCGCCCGCCAGCCCGTCGCCTCGCTGGACAACCCGCAGACGGCCATCATGAACCGCCTCATGCTGTGGGTCTTCCCCATCGGCGTGCTGGTCGGTGGCTTCTTCCTGCCGGTCGCCATCCTGATCTACTGGGTCACCCAGAACATCTGGACGTACTGCCAGCAGCACATCGTCTTCGGCAAGCTCGACAAGGAGGACGAGGAGAAGAAGCGGCTGGCGCAGGAGAAGCGCGCCGAGAACGCTCCCAAGCCCGGCGCGAAGCCCAAGAAGGGCGGCGCGGCGACGTCCCTGACGAAGGCCGCGGAGACGGTGGCTGACGACGCCGAGGGTACGGCTGCTGAGGCTGCGGATGCGGCACCGTCGAAGCCGACTCCCGGTGCCAAGCCGAAGCCTCAGCACCCCTCCGCGAACGCCCGGCAGCAGCAGCGCAATCAGCAGCAGCGCAACCGGAACAAGAAGCGCAAGCGCTGAGCGCCGCGCCCACGAACCCCTGATGATCGAATTCCCAAGGAGTACCCATGCCTGACGACGTGACCGTCGAGGAGGAGCAGACCGTGACCGAGGCTCCCGCCGAGGCCCCGGCCGAGAGCCCCGCGGACGAGGACGACGAGCTGGTCGAGGAGGGCGAGATCGCCGCCGACTACCTCGAGCAGCTGCTCGACATCCTCGACTTCGACGGCGACATCGACCTCGACGTGGAGGGCGGCCGCGCCATCGTCGCGATCGACGGCGGCGAGGATCTCGCGAAGCTGGTCGGCCAGCGGGGCGAGGTCCTGGATGCGCTGCAGGAGCTGACCCGCCTCGCGGTGCAGCAGTCCACCGGAGATCGCAGCCGCCTCATGCTCGACGTCGCCGGCTGGCGCGCGAGCCGGCGCACCCGCCTCTCGGGCCTCGGTGCCGAGGTCGCGCAGCGGGTCGCGGAGTCCGGTGAGAAGGAGTCGCTCAAGCCGATGACGCCGTTCGAGCGGAAGATCGTCCACGACGCCGTCGCCAAGGTCGACGGTGTGCGCTCGGAGAGCGAGGGCGCGGAGCCGAACCGTCGCGTCGTGGTGCTCCCCAACGCCTAGACTGGACGTAGGTGAACGATGGGTCCCGGGCCGTGCGCCTGGGGCCCATCGTCGTTTTCGGGCAGGGTCTGCCCGCGAGTGATGTGTGTGATTGTGACAGGAGAGGTTTCACGTGGAACGGCGCGACGAGGTGGCGGAGAACCCCGCCGACGGCGAGGCGGCTGCGGACGCGCTGCCCCCCACTCCCCCGATCGCGCGGGAGGTCTTCGGCGAGCGGATCGGGCTCGCGGAGGAGTACGCCCGGGTGCTGGCGACCGATGGTGTCGTCCGCGGGCTGATCGGCCCGCGCGAGGTGCCGCGGCTCTGGGAGCGGCACGTGCTCAACTGCGCCGTGCTCGGAGAACTCCTCGAATCCGGTGAGACCCTCGTCGACATCGGCAGCGGCGCCGGTCTCCCCGGCGTGCCGGTCGCGATCGCTCGGCCCGACGTCGACGTGATCCTCGTCGAGCCCCTGCTGCGCCGCGCCGTCTTCCTCGAGGAGTTCTGCGGTCCGCGCCTGCCCAACGTCCGCGTCGTCCGCGGGCGCGCCGAGGAGCGCGCGGTCGTGGACGCGGTCGGCGGCGCCGACGCCGTCACGTCGCGCGCGGTCTCCGGATTCCCGAAGCTCGCGCCGTGGTCCGCTCCCCTGCTGCGCGACGGCGGTCGGTTGCTCGCGTTGAAGGGTTCGCGCGCCGCGGAGGAGATCGAGGAGCACGGCGCCATCCTCACCAAGGCCGGCCTGCGCGACCCGGAGGTCGTTCTCTGCGGCGTCGGGATCGTCGATCCGGCGACCACAGTCGTGCGCGCGGTCCGTCGGGCGCCGGCGAAGAGGAAACGCGCGAAGGCCCGCCGCTAGTCCAGAATCGGACATTTACGGCTCGGATTCGGTGCACCTGACTACCCACGGATCGTTTCGACACGTGACACTATTGCAGTCGCGGCGTCGCTGGAACTGCGTGGAGATGGCGATATTTGGTACGCCCGTCTGATAAATCGGGACGTCGGACGGTCCCGATGACACCGCCTGGCGCGCCCCCCGCCCCGGCGGCGGACGCCCCCGCTGCCGATATCGGAGCGAGGCGCGCTCGGCAGACGTGCGCGCCGCCCCCGGCCTCTGCGCTCGCGGGTGTCGGCGGATCCGGTATTCGCGGATCGAGGCGTCGGGGCGCTGCAACTCTGCGCGGAGGTGCGGCAGGTCGGTCTCGTCGGCGGGGCGAGGTGACGCCTCCGACTGCCCGGTCCGGGCTCTGCTCGGGTCCGCCGCCGTGCCGGACGATGAACCTGTCGAGCATCCGACGGCGGCACGTGGTCGGTGGCGTTCGGTGGCGTCCCGGGATCCGGCTCGCCCACGGGCGCGGCGGGCGGAGCAGACTCACGCCGTCGTGGGCCCGGTGCACCCGGGTCTCGGCCGGCTCCCCGAGAGCGACGGCCGCGCAGGGGCGCGGCCCGGTGGGCGCCGCGGTGGGCCGCAGACTGGGGCCTCTGAGGGGTGCGCGCCGGCAGGATCGTCGCGCTCGGTGGTTGTGCCGCCGACTCCGCCCCTCGCGACGGGCCCGCCGGGAGCGCCGGGCTTCGCGGCCTGAGGCGACCCGATCCACGTTCCGGGGACACCGAGGAGAGCGACGCGGAGGTCCGACGGCGGCCGCGCCCGGCGTCGCGAGGCGATCGCCGGGGATCGACTTCGGCGCGTGAGAGACGGGCGCCGACGCCATCAGCCGGTGGCTCCCCATGCGGGCGGGCGGCCGTGGCCGCGTGGGTGGAGCGCGCACGACGGCGGGGTGATGAGCGGTGTCGGCCCGTCGCTGGAGCGGGCCGACGAGCGGAAGCGGCGATGCGCGACGCGGGCGCCGGGCACGGAGCCGCGCAGTCGGCGAGGCGGAGGGCACCGCGAGTCTCCCCTATCGGAAGGTCGGGCCGCGGGGTATCGACGCCCGGAGTCGGGGCACCCGTGGCCGCGCGCAGCGGCGACGGAGACGGCGTTTCACGTGGAACCTCCGGGTACTTCGCTCCGTGCTCCCCCCCGCCGTCGTGCCTCACGCCGTCACGGTGTCCCCGGCCCGGAACGAATCCGTGGTGCCAGCGGCGGTGACTCCGTCGTCGGCAGGCGAAGGGACTCCGGACGCAGGTGCCGCCGCGACGCACGTGACAGCGCGCGGCGATCGACGGCACCGCGCGACTCCAGTGGATGCGAGCGGACCAACGGCTCGATGACACCCGCGTGGCGGTGTCAGTGCATGGTGCCGGGCGTCGCGCGGCTGCGCGACGGGGCGAGGTCACCCGTCACCTGACCTGTGGGGCGGTCATGGCGTCGAGCGGAAACACGGCGTGCGTGGGGACGTGCCGATCGCGACGCGGGGCGGGGATCGAGTGGGGTCGGTGCCCGGGCACCGGACGGCGCTCGTGGCAGAGGTGAGCTGCGCCCGCCGCCGCCCCTCCCCCGCGGTCGATGCGCATGGCGGGCGGCGGGTGCCCTGCGATCGTGGGCGACACGGGAGGGGACGACGGCGACGCGGTGTCGTCGCCGTGCCGCGGTCCCGGGGTAAGTGCCCGGACGGGTGCATGGCAACTGCGGTGAGGTGCGCGCGACGAAGGGCGTCGGGCCCGCGATGGCGACGACGTCGGGGGCGGCGGATGCACTGGGCCGGGGCGCGTCGTTTCACGTGGAACCCGGCGCGGATGCGGCGGCGACAGAGATGCGCTGCCGGGTTTGCGTGACGTCCGACGGCCGCGCGGGGCAATCGTCGGGAAGCGATCCGTTCGTCGCGCAGACAGGTGCGCCGTGCCGAGGAACGCTGATCCGGCTGTCGTCGTCGAGGTGCCGACGAGAAGGTGGAAGTCGTGAATGCGACGGATCCATCGCACGCCGCGGGCCCGGCCGGCGTCGCGCGCCGAACGGCACCGCGATGCCAGGCCCATGAGGATGCCGCTGCGGGCGGTGACAGGTCGGGCGGTGACAGGTCGGTCGGCCGACGCGGGCCAGTGGTGGCGGAGCGGCTCGCGTCCGAGCGGACTCGGTCGGACCGGTGACGCCGGAGGAGAACGGTGCGCGCCGCGAGGGGTAGGAGCGCGGCGAACGGCGCCGTTTCACGTGGAACACCGCCGGCGAGGATCGCGCGCAAGGGGCCGGCGGCGACTCAGCTGTGGCGGACTCGTCGGACTCACCCGCGCGGGGGCGAGGCGCGGGACCGCGTCCGCGGAAGGAGACGAGCGCCGTCCCAGCCCGACCGCTCCCCCGCGACCGCTGTCGCCGCTGTCGCTGTCGCCGTCAGTGTCGTTCTCGGTGTCGGAGGCTCGCTGGAGCGACGGACCCGGGCGCCGACACCCGGACGGCGACCTCGCACGGGACAGGGAAAGCCGTGGCGTACCGCCGGACGTCACTCCACCCGAATCGTGACGGGCCCGCGCAGCACTGCGGGACGTCGCCCCGCTCCCGAGCGACAGGACGCCGACTCCCCACGACGCGACAGGACACCGGCTCCCCACGACGCGACAGGACGCCGCCCCCCCAACGACGCGACGGGATGCCTGCCCGCGATGACGCGACGGGATGCCGGCCCGCGACGGCACAACGGATCGCCGGCCCGGGACTGCCGCCGGGAAGTTCCTCGCGGGGACGCGGAGCGACCCGGCTCGACGGTGTGCTTCGGTGCGCCGCCGGAACCCGCGGTCGCTGCACGCTGTGCACGCGACGCGCCCGGTCCTGATGGGACGCGGACCCGACGACAGGACAGTGACGGTCCGGGCCCAGCGGGCGACGACCGCGGACACGACGGTCTGGCCCGCCGGGGCATGCGGCCGCCGCTCCGCCGTGGGCGACGCGTGAGCGTGCGCCACCCGCGGCGTCGCGGCGACGCAGGGGAGGCGCCGCCACGGCACCGGTGGGATTACGGGTGCAGGATGCCGGGCGACGTCACGGCGGCCGGTCCGAGCTCCGCGCGTGACGGCATGGCGTCGCCCGACGCGCCCGGCCGCCGAACGAGCGTCGGTGCCCGCTCCCCGCCCTCCGGAGGCACCCGGGCCGGAGCGGTCGGGCACCGGCGGCCGACGGACGTGCACGGACGAACCGCGATGTTTCACGGGAAACCCCGCGCGACGACGGGGGCATCGGGAACGGGTCCGGGTGTCGCGGAGGCCGGGCTGACGCACCCCGACGGAGAAACTAGGATGGGGGCAACAGCTGAGGAGAGCGCGTGACTGATCACGAATCCGGCTTCGACGTTTCACGTGGAACCACTGAAGACGACACCCCCATCGCCGCGGCCGCCCGCCGCGCCAGCCAGGTCCTGACCCCCGGAGCGGCGGGCACTCTGCCCAAGCCCCTGGAGCGTCGCGTCCTGACGATCGCCAACCAGAAGGGCGGCGTCGGCAAGACCACCACCGCCGTGAACCTCGCCGCCGCGCTCGCTCTGCAGGGCCTGCGGGTGCTCGTCGTCGACCTCGACCCGCAGGGCAACGCCAGCACGGCGCTCGGCGTCGACCACCGCTCGGGCGTCCCGTCGACCTACGAGCTCCTCCTGGGCGAGACGACGCTGGAGGAGGCGATGGCCCAGAGCCCGCACTCCCCCAACCTCTACTGCGTGCCCGCGACGATCGACCTCGCCGGCGCCGAGATCGAACTCGTCAGCATGGTGGCCCGCGAGACTCGGCTAAAGAACGCGCTCAGCGCCGCGGCCGCGAACGACATCGACTACATCTTCATCGACTGCCCGCCGTCGCTCGGCCTGCTCACGGTGAACGCGCTCGTCGCCGCGAAAGAGGTCCTCATCCCCATCCAGTGCGAGTACTACGCGCTCGAGGGCGTGGGCCAGCTGCTCCGCAACATCGAGCTCGTGCAGTCGCACCTCAACAAGGATCTCCACGTCTCCACCGTGCTCCTCACGATGTACGACGCGCGGACCAAGCTCGCCGACCAGGTGGCCGCCGAGGTGCGCAACCACTTCGGCGATCGCGTCCTCGGTGCGACGATCCCCCGCAGCGTCAAGGTCTCCGAGGCGCCGGGCTACGGCACCACGGTCCTCGATTACGACCCGGGGTCCCGCGGCGCGATGAGTTATCTCGACGCGGGTCGCGAGCTCGCCTTCCGCGGCGCCGGGCAGGCGGTGTAGCCATGGCCGGGCAGAAGAAGGGCGGCCTCGGCCGCGGTCTCGCCGCACTCATCCCGACCGGACCCGAGGAGGGCCCGCGCCTCGGCAACGCCGCCGCCGACGTCATCATCGGCGCCCGGCCCGCCGCCCCGGCGGCCCCGGCCGTCGACCGCCCGCGGGAGCGCCCGGCTCGGCCCGCCCCGTCGGCCCAGGAACCCGAGGAGGCGGCACCGTCGGACCTCGCGGAGTCCGGCGCGGTGTACCGGGAGATCGCCCCGGCGGCGATCCAGCCGAACCCCCAGCAGCCGCGCAGCGTCTTCGACGAGGAGGGGCTCGCCGAGCTCGTCCACTCGATCCGCGAGTTCGGGCTCATGCAGCCGATCGTCGTGCGCCCGCTCCCCCGGCCCCAGGGCGAGGTGCGCTACCAGCTCGTCATGGGCGAGCGGCGCTGGCGTGCCAGCCAGGAGGCCGGCCTCACCGCCATCCCGGCGATCGTGCGCGAGACCGCCGACGGCGACATGCTCCGGGACGCGCTCCTCGAGAACATCCACCGCGTGCAGCTCAACCCGCTCGAAGAGGCCGCGGCCTACGCGCAGCTGCTCGAGGAGTTCGGCGTCACCCACGACGAACTCGCCGCGCGCCTCGGCCGCTCCCGTCCCGTGGTCACCAACACCATCCGCCTGCTGCGGCTCCCCGTCGCCGTGCAGCGCCGCGTCGCGGCCGGGGTCCTCTCCGCCGGGCACGCCCGCGCGCTCCTCGCGCTGGAGGCCGGCGCCGAGGCGCAGGACGCGCTCGCGGCCAGGATCGTCGCGGAGGGACTGTCGGTGCGCGCCACCGAGGAGGCCGTGACTCTCGCGAACCGGGGCGACGGGACCGTCGTGCCCACTGCGCCCAAGCGCCGGCAGCCCGCCGACCCGGGCCTGCGTGAGGTGGCGGACCGGATCGCGGACCGCCTCGACACCAAGGTCACCGTCTCGATGGGCAAGCGCAAGGGCAAGATCGTCGTGGAGGTCGGCTCGGCCGACGACCTCGAGCGCATCGTCGCCCTGCTCGCCGAGAAGTGACCCGCCATGGCCCTGACGATCGTCCCGCTCACCCTGGGCGGCTTCGACGACCTCCCGCGGCACATCCGCCGGTGCGTGTACTGGGAGGTCGCGCCCGACGGTGAGACCCTCACCGACACCGAGTTCGACAAAGAGGCGTGGCTCTCGATGCTCATGCTGGAGTGGGGCTCCTGCGGGCAGGTCGCGATCGACCACGCCGTCGATGGCACCGAACGCGTTGTGGGCGTGGCGTTCTACGCGCCGCCCCGGAGCGTGCCCCGGGTCGGCGACTTCCCCACCGCCCCCGTCAGCCCCGACGCGGTGCTGCTGACGTGGGTCGGCTCCGAGCCGGGCCTGGATGTGCGGGTCAAGGAGGAGCTGGTGACGGCCGTGTGCACCGATCTGGTGCGCCGCGGCGTCCGCGCCGTGGAGGCCTTCGCGCTGCTCACCCCCGTCGGCATGCTGACGGAAGATGTTGTGGCACAGATTGATTGCGGTCCCTGCGGGTGCAAGACCCCGCCCCTGACCGATGCCGACTTCCTCGAGCAGATGGGCTTCGAGACCGTCGCGCCGCACCACCGTTTCCCGCGGCTGCGTCTCGAGCTCTCGGAGGGGCTGGGCTGGAAGGCGGGCGTCGAGCACGCCCTGGAGCAGCTGCTCGCGGCCGGCGCCGCCGAAGCGGCCCTCAGGACCGCGCTGGAGGGCACGGGGGACGCCGCCGCACCCGTCGGGAGGGCCGGGCAGGACTGACGCCGCACGGGGCCGCTCAGGCCCCGGCGGTGCGCTCCCCCGCACCGGGCGCAGGGGTGCCGCGGACCGTCAGGCCCGGTTGTCGGCGCTCTCCTCGAGCTCCAGGAGCTCGGCGAAGGTGTAGGTGCCGGTCGGGCGGTCGTTCTCGCCCAGGAGGTACAGCCGCTTCACCGCAACCAGGATGGCCTCGGCGATGGTGTCGCGCATCTGCGGCGACGCGAGCACCGCCGCGTCGTGCGGGTTGGTCGTGTAGCCGATGTCGATCTGCACGGTGGGCATCCGCGTCAGGCGCACGATGTCCCAGGTGCGGCCGTGGTAGTGGCAGTCCGTGAGCGGCGTCCGCGCGACGATCTCGCGCTGGATGAAGCCGGCCAGGTTGCGGCCGATGTTCGAGCTGGCGCCGTGCGTGTTCCCGAAGTGGAACGAGGCCACGCCGTGGGCGCGGTCGTTGCGGTAGTGCGCGGTGCGCAGCGCGATCATCATGTCGGCGTCGAACGTGTTCGCCGTGTACGCGCGGGTGCTGTCGTCGGCGTCCATACCGCGCGGGCGCGACAGGTACGTCTCCATGCCCGCGGCGGCCATCCGGCCCTCGAGCCGGGAGCCCAGGTCCCAGAGGATCTCCTCCTCGGTGATGGGCCGGCCGTCGGGTCCGCGCACGGCGACGCCGCGGTCGGGGCCGCCCAGGCCCGGGTCGATGACGATGCGCTTACCGGACAGGCGCGGGCCGGAGCTGCGGACGTGCTCCTCCTCGCGGATGGCGTGCGGCGAACCGCCCGTCACGCGGGAGCCGAGGAACGTGAGTGAGCGCAGCGTCGCCGGGCCGCAGATGCCGTCGGCGACGAGGCCGAACTCGCGCTGGTAGGCCGAGAGCCCCAGGTGGGTCTGCGGGCCGAAGAGACCGTCGATCATGCCGGCGTAGAAGCCGAGGTTCTGCAGCCGTGCCTGCAGGGCCGCGACGTCGTCGCCCGACGGGGGCGCCGAGGCGATGTAGCTCAGCGTGCGCGCGCCCAGCTGATAGGTGGACTCGCGGAGCGCGCGGTACGTGGCGGGCCCGACGACACCGTCGACCAGGAGGCCGCGCTGCTGCTGGAACGCGCGGGTCGCGCGGTCCAGGCGGCGGTCGAAGACGGCCTCGGGGACGGTCCAGCCGCCGACCACCAGCTCGGTGGGGGCCACGTAGTCCCGGAGGAAACCCTGGTCGGCGAGGATGCCGCGGATCTCCGCCACGGCGCCACCGTGATCACCGAGGCTGATGCGTGGCATGGAGGACCCTTCGGTAGCTTCCTGCGAGCCGGCGGGCCCGTAGGACGGGAAATCGAGTACACGATACGGCCTCGGGGCCCTCCGTCCCAACGCGACGGCGCGTCACACCAGGCCGTCGAGCTCCTTGAGGATGGCCGACTTGCTCTTCGCGCCCACCAGCTTGGTGGTCGGCTTCCCGTTCTGGAACAGCATGAGGGTGGGGATGCTGAGCACCTGGTAGTCGCGCGGCGCGGTGGGGTTCTGGTCGACCTCGATCTTGGCGAAGGTGACCTTGTCGCCGTGCTCGGCGGCCAGCTGCTCGAGCACCGGCGCGACCACCTTGCACGGGCCGCACCAGGTGGCCCAGAAGTCCACGAGCACGGGCTTGTCGGACTGCAGGACCTGCTCGACGAAGGTGTCGTCGGTGAGGGTGACGATCTCGGCCATGGCGGTACTCCTCGGTGCGGTTTCTAGCGGGGGTGGGGACTACTGGGCGACGGCGGCTTCGCGGTGGTGCGCGAGCCAGCGCTCCGCGTCGATCGCGGCGGAACAGCCGCTGCCGGCCGCCGTGATCGCCTGCCGGTAGGTGTGGTCGACGAGGTCGCCCGCGGCGAAGACGCCGGGCACGCCGGTGGCCGTGCTGCGGCCCTCGACCTGCACGTAGCCGTCCTCGTCGACGGTGACCTGGCCTGCGACCAGGCCCGACCGGGGGTCGTGGCCGATCGCCACGAACAGGCCGGTGACCTCGAGCGTGGAGACGGCTCCGGTCACGGTGTTCTCGACGAGGAGCGACTCGACCGACTTCTCGCCCTGCACCGCGGTGACCTTCGCGTCGGTGAGGAAGCGGATCTTCTCGTTGTCGCGGGCGCGGTCGAGCATGATCTTCGAGGCGCGGAAGTTCTCGCTGCGGTGGATCAGCGTCACGGACTTGGCGAACTTCGTGAGGAAGATCGCCTCCTCCATCGCCGAATCGCCGCCGCCGACCACGGCGATGTCCTGGTCGCGGAAGAAGAAGCCGTCGCACGTGGCGCAGGCGCTGACGCCGCGGCCGAGCAGGGCCTCCTCGCCGGGGATGCCGAGGTAGCGGGCGGCGGCGCCCATCGCGAGGATCACGGCGCGGGCGCGGTAGCTGCCCTCGGCCGTCACGACCTCCTTGATCTCGCCGTCGAGCTGCACGGACTCGACGTCCTCCATGCGCAGGTCGGCTCCGAAGCGGATGGCCTGCTCACGCATCTCGTCCATGAGCTGCGGGCCCATGATGCCCTCGCGGAAGCCGGGGTAGTTCTCGACCTCGGTGGTGGTCATCAGGGCACCGCCGAAGCTGGTCCCCTCGAACAGGATGGTGCTCAGCTCGGCACGGCCGGCGTAGACGCCCGCTGTGTACCCGGCAGGACCCGATCCGATGATGATCACGTCCGCGATATCGGTGCCCGCTGCAGTCATTACCCACCCAACCTGTTGAAGAACCGCCCGGTGCTCCCGGGCCGACATGTGTGCCAACGGCGCCGGGCCCGACAATGTTCCCGCGCCGCCGCCTTCCAGGTTACGGCGTGGCCGCGCGGGCGCCCGCGCCGCCGGTGAGGACGCGGTCGACCAGCACCGACGAGCTCTCCCCCTGGGCGCACGACGGGGTCACCGCGAGCAGCCGCACGTCGCCGAGGCGGCCCCCGGGCAGCAGCAGCACCGTCGCGTGATCGCCCCGCAACCGCAGCGGTCCGGCGCCGAGCAGCGTGCGCTGCCGGGCGGGGATCGACGCCGCGTCCAGGCAGCGGGAGAGCGCCGTGCCATCGGCGAACGGCCCCCGGTCGCCGCCCGGTGTCGCGGCCGCGAGCAGCACCCCGGCATCGGGCACCGCGGGAGGCGCCTCCCGGACGGTGCTCAGCGCGACGGTGACCGCGAGGACGCCGACCGCGGCCGCTGCGGCCGCGAGGGAGTACCGCAGCCGGCGGCGCGGCAGCACGGGCGGCGGCGCGGCGCGGATCGCGGCCGCGATGCGGCGGTCGCCGAGCGGGGAGTGCGCGGTGAACCCGTCCGGCGCGGACCAGTGCGCGAACGTGTGGTCTCGGTATTCGGCCAGCGCAGCGTCGAGCCGCGCCTCCTGGCCGCGGTTCAGCGGCCGCTCCTCGTCCGCGCCGCCCGCCGGCGGCACTGCCTTCCCCATCGGAAACCTCCTCTCTTCAATTGGACGCACCAGCACGCCGATCGGTTCCCACTGTTCTCAATATTCGTTGTGCGGCTCGCGAACGACCCGTCGGCCGGCCGGGGCCGGATCAGCGCAGGAGGCGTTCGAGCCGGACCCGGGCCCGCGCCCGCCGGCTCTTGACGGTGCCCGGCGCGATGCCGAGCTGCTCCGCCGCCTGCGTCACCGACAGGCCGTACATGTCGACGGCGATCACCGCCGCCCGCTGGTCCTCCGGCAGCATCCGGAGCGCCGCCTCCACCGAGAGCCGGCGGTCCAGCTCCTCCGCGCCGCGGCCCTCGTCGGAGGCGAGGCCGCTCAGGTCGTCGGGCATGGGCAGCGACGTGCGGACCTGGTTGCGGCGCGCCCGGTCCAGGCAGGCGTTGACCACGATGCGGTGCAGCCAGCTCCCCACCTTGCAGTCCCCGCGGAAGGTCGGCGAGAGCTGGTAGGCGCGCAGCATCGCGTCCTGGAGACAGTCCTCGGCGTCCGTGTAGTCGCGGATGGTGCGTAGTGCCGTCGCGCGCAGCTGCCGGGCGTGCCGCTCGAAGAGTTCGGCGAACGCGTCGCCGTCGCCCCGCGCGGCATCGGCGAGGAGCCGTTCGTCCGAGACCGGGGCGCGCCCGCGGCTCGGCGGGGGCGCGGAGACGGTGTCGTCCTGCGCATCGGTCACCGGATCCCCCGACCCGGCCGACCGCGAGATGGTGTTCCCCCACTCGGTCATGCACGGGATCGTAGAGGTGCCCGATACCGTTTCGAGACCAATTCTTTGCTATTCAATCTCCGACACGGAATCGCCCGCTGAATTTGCGATAGCGCACGGGCTCGCGGATTCCCTGTGAGCGGTATTACACTCGGATCCAGGCCAGGTGGCGCACCCGTCGCTGTGGAATCTCCAATTCACCGCGCGAGCTACTCAGGAGGCCTTTCATGGTCGATTCGTCACGTCCGTCCGCTCCCCTGCCGTCCTCCGGCCCCCGTCCCGGTCCCGACGGTGCCGGTCCCCTCGGCCCCCTGCCCGACGGTGCCACTGCCGTCGCGCCCGACGACGCCCGCGTCGCCGATGCGGCGGTCGCCCGCGCGCAGCGCTGGCTGCGCACGAGCCGCGGACCCCGTCCGGCCGAGGTCGGCCGCCGCGAGGCGGCCGCCACCTCCAGTCTTGCGGCGCTGCTGCACGATCCGAGCGGCGTCGCCTTCACCATGGGCTTCGTCGACGAGGTCGCCCGCCCCGAGGACGACCGCGTCGCGGCGAAGGCGCTGCGCCGCCTCGTCTCCCCCGCCGGCGGGGGCGCCCCCGGGCGGGCCTTCATGAGCCCCGTCGACGCGGCGCTGCTCCGCGCGGGCACCGTCGCCGCGGGGATCGCACCGTCGATCGCCATGCCCGTCGCACGACTGCGGCTGCGGCAGCTGGTGGGCCACTTGGTCTTCGACGCCGACGGAGACCACCTGCAGCGCCGCCTGAAGCGCGCCCGCGAGGTGGGCGTGCGGCTCAACCTCAACCTGCTCGGCGAGGCAGTTCTCGGGCAGGGCGAGGCCGACAACCGCCTCGCCCGCACCCACGAGCTGCTCGCGAACCCGTCCGTGGACTACGTCTCCATCAAGGTCTCCTCCGTGGTGGCCCAGCTCGTCCCGTGGGACCTCGAGGGCAACCGCGACCGCATCGTCGAGCGGCTCCGCCCGCTGTACCGGACCGCGCGCGACGGCGGGAAGTTCGTCAACCTCGACATGGAGGAGTACAAGGACCTCGATCTCACGCTCGACGTCTTCACGGCCCTGCTCGACGAGCCCGAGTTCCGTTCCCTCACCGCGGGAATCGTGCTGCAGGCGTACCTGCCCGACTCGATGGGCGCGTTGGCCCGGCTCACCGACTTCGCCCGGCGGCGCGTCGCCGCCGGCGGCGCCCCGATCAAGGTGCGGCTGGTCAAGGGTGCGAATCTCGCGATGGAGCGGGTCGACGCCGAGGTGCACGACTGGCCGCTCGCCACCTACGGCAGCAAGGCCGACGTCGACGCGAACCACCTGCGCATGGTGGACACCGCGCTGCGGCCGGAGAACGCCGACGCCCTCCGGATCGGTGTCGCCTCCCAGAATCTCTTCTCCGTCGCCTACGCCGTGGAGCTCGCGGAGCAGCGGGACGTGCAGCGCCAGTTGGACATCGAGATGCTGCAGGGCATGGCGCCGATGGAGGCCGCCGCGGTCCGCGCCGACGTCGGCTCGCTCATCCTCTACACCCCCGTCGTGCACTCCGGCGACTTCGACGTGGCCGTCAGCTACCTCGTGCGCCGGCTCGAGGAGAACGCCTCCAGCGACAACTTCCTGTACTCCATGTTCAGCCCCGATCCCGACGCGATCGCGGTGGAGGAGAACCGGTTCCGTACCGCCTTCGCCCGGCGCGCCGTCGTGCAGGACGGCCCGAACCGCGTGCAGGACCGCGCCGCCGCCCCCGCGCCCGCTCACACCGGTGCCTTCACCGGCGAGGCCGACACCGACCCCTCCACGCCCGCGAACCGCGCCTGGGCGCGTGCGGTACTCGCCGCCCCCGACACCGTCGAACCGCCTGCGCGGGTGACGGACCCGGCGTCCGTCGACGAGGCCGTCGCCGCCGCGCTGACCGCGCAGCGGGCGTGGGCGGCGCTCCCCGCGGACGAGCGCGCGGAGCTGCTGCGCCGCGTCGCGGACGAGCTGGCCCGCCGCCGCGGTGAGCTGCTCACCGTCATGTCCTACGAGGCCGGGAAGACCGTCGCCGAGGCGGATCCCGAGATCTCCGAGGCCATCGACTTCGCCCGCTACTACGCGCAGAGCGCCCTCGACCTGCACGACGACGAGGCGACGTTCGCCCCGCACCGCCTCGTCGTGGTGACCCCGCCGTGGAACTTCCCCGTCGCGATCCCCCTCGGTGGCGTGCTCGCCGCCCTCGCGGCCGGCGCCGCGGTGATCATCAAGCCGGCGCCGCAGGTGATCCGGTGCGGTACCGCGGCGATCGACGCCCTGCACGCCGCCGGAGTCCCCGCCGGCCTGGTGCAGCTGATCAACGCCGACGAGGCCGATGCCGGGCGCCGCCTGGTGACGCATCCCGACGCCGACGCGGTGGTCCTCACCGGCGCCAGCGAGACCGCGGCGCTGTTCCGCGGCTGGCGTCCCGACCTCGACCTGCTCGCGGAGACCTCCGGCAAGAACGCCATGGTCGTGACGCCCGCCGCCGACCCGGATCTCGCGGTGAACGACCTGGTGCGCAGCGCGTTCGGCCACGCCGGCCAGAAGTGCTCCGCCGCGTCGCTGGCGATCCTCGTCGGCAGCGTCGGATCGTCGCAGCGGTTCCTGGGCCAGCTGCAGGACGCCGTCCGCACCCTCGTCGTGGGCGAGGGGCACGATCTGGGGACCACCGTGGGCCCGCTCATCGAGCCCGCCGCCGGCAAGCTGCTGCGCGGCCTCACCGAGCCCGCCGCGGGCGAGCGGTGGCTCGTGGAACCGCGGCGCCTCGACGAGGCCGGGCGGTTCTGGTCGCCCGGCGTGCTCGACGGCGTCGTCGAGGGCAGCTGGTTCCACACCACCGAGCTGTTCGGGCCGGTGCTCGGCATCATGCGCGCCGCCACGCTCGACGAGGCGCTGCGCCTGCAGAACTCGACCGGCTACGGCCTCACCGCCGGCCTGCACAGCCTCGACCCCGACGAGATCGACCACTGGCGCGAGAAGGTGGAGGCCGGCAACCTCTACATCAACCGGCACATGACCGGCGCCATCGTGCAGCGGCAGTCCTTCGGCGGCTGGAAGCGCTCCTCGATCGGCCCCGGCGCCAAGGCCGGCGGACCGAACTACGTCGCCCAGTTCGGCCGCTGGGCCGACACCGACGTGCCCACCGCGCCGGAGGTCGCGCCCACCGTCTTCAGCGAGCGGATCATCACCGCCGCCGGGGATCTCGGCGCCGAGGACACGCGGTGGCTGCATGCCGCCGCCGCGTCCGACGAGCGCGCGTGGAACACGGAGTTCGGCGTCGAGCACGACCCCACGGGCCTGGCCAGCGAGACCAACGTCTTCCGGTACCGGCCGCTCCCCCGCCTGGAGGTGCGCGTCGGCGCCGGCGCCCGGCCGCGCGACCTGGTGCGATTGCAGCTCGCCGCCGCCCGCACCGGCACCCGGCTCGACGTCACCGTGAGCCCCGACGCGCCGTCGATGCCCTTCCACGCGCCGGTGCACACCGCCCAGGACTACGCCGCCGGCCTCGCCGGTCGCGCCGAGCCCGCGCGGATCCGCGTGCTCGGCGCCCCGGAGCCGGAGGTCGCGGCCGCCGCGGCCCGGGCGGGCCACAGCATCCTTCGCGGGCCGGTGCTGCTCTCCGGCCGCCGGGAGCTGCTCAGCGTGGTGCGCGAGCAGGCGGTCAGCACCACGCGGCACCGGTACGGTCACCTCGCCGGCGGGGCCGGCCACTAGGGCCCGGCCCGCGGGTCGGGGGTCACTCCGCCCACACCCCCGAGCTGCCCCGGCGGTGGCTGTCCACGAGGTGATCGTCGACGATGCCGACGGCCTGCATCAGGGCGTACATGGTGGTGGGCCCCACGAACCGGAAGCCCCGGCGGCGCAGCTCCTTCGAGAGCGCCACCGATTCCGGTGACGTGGCGGCCACCTCCGCCATCGTGCGCGGCGCGGGGGTGCGCTCCGGCCGGAAGGACCACACCAGGTCGACGAGACCGCCGTCCGCCCGCAGGTCCTGGACGGCGCGGGCGTTGCCGATCGTGGCCTCGATCTTCTGCCGGTTGCGGATGATGCCCGCGTCGGCCATGAGGCGCTCGACGTCCCCCTCGTCGAACGCCGCCACGGCATCGGGATCGAAGTCCGCGAAGCCGGCGCGGAACGCCGGGCGCTTGCGCAGCACCGTCGCCCAGGACAGGCCCGCCTGGAAGCCCTCGAGCGCGATCCGCTCGAACAGGCCCCGCTCGTCGCGGATCGGCATGCCCCACTCGGTGTCGTAGTACTCGCGCAGCAATCCGTCGGCCGCCCAGGCCGGGCGGGCCAGGCCGTCCTCGCCGATCACCACGCCGTCGTTCGGCTCCGTCATCTCGTTCCCCCTCGATCGAGAGCGCCCGGCGGGCGCCGTCTCCGCACCGTAGAGCACGGCACCGACAAGTCCGCCACAAGCGCGCGTTCAGCGCCGCGCGGGAGGATCCGGGCATGTCCGACCGTGCCGCGCCGCTCCGGCTCATCCGCGCCCGCTGGTGCCTGCTGGCCGCGGCGCAGCCCGTGCTCGCCGCCGCCGGCGCCCCGCTGCCCTTCCGGGTCACGGTGGACGGTGGCGAGCGGGGCGTGGCCCGGTACGACGCGTCGTCGACGGCGGGCGCCACCCTGGTCTGGTTCGGTCCCGAGCGGGCCGTCCTCTCGTGCGGCGACCTCGGCTGGCGCGTGCCCGGCGCGGCGGGTCCGGCCGACTGGGTCGACGGCGGACCGTCGTGGCTGGAGCACGTCGCGATGCTCGATCATCGCGTCAGTGCGGGGCGGTACGCGTGGACCGGGATCTGGGACGACGGTGCCTTCGCCGCGCCCGCGGACCCGCTGCCGGGCGCGCCGCTCCCGCCCGTCGGGGACTCCGGGGAGGTCGCGGCCGCCCTCGCGGGGCGGCTCAAGGACGGGACGGGCGTGCATCACCTGGTGCGGATGTGCGAGTACGAATGGCTCGACGCGCCGACCTGGTGGGCCGCTTTCGGTGGGCTCGCGCCCGAGCGCATCATGGACGAATCCTGGTTGCAGCTCAAGGAATCCGGGTTGACGCAGTGGACGGGCGAGGGCCCGAGGTACGACGGGGTCCCCGGCCGCACCCCCGAGGAGGCGCGGGCCGCCGCTGCGGACCACGCGCGCGCTCGGGGGCTGCAGATCCCGGAGGACGTGCGGGTGGAAGCGGCGCTGCGCACGGGAACCGGGTGGCTCGTGCGGTTCCTCGACTATCGCGACGTGGGAACGGCCCGGCCCCTGGTGATCTCGGTACCGGACCAAGGACCGGCGAGGGTCGATGCCGCGACGGCCGATGCGGCGTACGTCAGGAGCCCTGGAACGACACCTGGTTGATGGTGGTGTACCAGTCGTTGCCCGACTGCTTCGTCAGCCCGGTGATCCACACCAGGACGTAGCGGGCGCGGGGCGCGACGGTGCTCACGTGGAAGTCGTTGGTGCCGGGGCGCAGCGAGCCGGACCACACCAGCGAGGTGTCGTCCAGCGTCTTGACGGAGTCCTTCGTGGACGTGCGCACCTCGATGGTGCTGCCGGCGCTCGGCGAGGTGATGGTGCCGCGGGTCAGCGAGACGGCCTTCTCCAGCGTCACCAGGAAGCCGACGCCCTTCTTAAGATTGCCGAAGGCGGGGCCCGCCTTGTACGTGTCGGTCTTCCACGCCGGGTTCTTGCCCGTGAGGACGTTCGAGAGGTTCGTCGCCGAGTCCTTGGAGGAGGAGAAATCCACCAGCGCCACGTCGGTCGACTTCACCGGCACGCCGACGCCGGGGGCCGGCGCGGGCGCCGCGCTCTGGTCCGCCGTCGAGCTGGAGGTGTACAGCGAGCCGACGCCCGACTGGGTGTCCTTGCCGCCGGTGAGGCTACTGATCAGGAGCGTGAGCCCGATGATCACCAGTAGGGCCACGGCGCAGGCCGCGATCACCAGCAGCGGCACGTTCTTCTTGCCGCCCGAGATGCGCTGCAGCAGGGTCTGCTTCGACTGGATGCGCTTGGCCGGCGTGGGCTGCTGGTCCAGCGGCACCGCCGGCTGGGCGGGACGCGCGGCGGCTGCGGCGGGGCCCTGGCGCGGCGCTTCGCGCGGCGCCTCCTCGCGGACGGGCGCGAGCAGGTCCGTCTTCACGTCCACCACCGACGCCTGGTCCAGCAACTGCTGCACGGTGGCCGCGGTGCGGATGCCCTGGCCGCCCTCCAGCGTGCGGGTCGCGACCGCGGAGATCTCGAACGGGATGTCGCGCTTGGCGTCCCGCGGCTCCACGGGGTTGCCGTTCGCATCGGCGTCCGCCTGCCGGATCCCGGCGACGGTGCCCGTGCCGGTGGTCACGATGCGGCCCGTCGCGTCGTCGAGCGGCCACCGCTCGAGGAGGAGCGCGTAGAGCACGGCGCCGAGGCCCCGTACGTCCGACTCCTTCGTGGCGTCCGCGAGGGTGCCGGGGAAGGCGAGGAAGGCGTGACCGTCCTGCGAGATCCGCACCCGGTCCGGGTGATCGATCGACAGGGCCGCGCCCGCGCGGTGCGCGCCCTCGGCGGCGCCGGCCAGCGCGCGCACGGCCTTCGCCGCGCCGATCGCCGACGGGTGCGTGCCGGCCACGTCGGCGAGCGAGCTGCTGGGGATCCACTCGGCCACCACGATGCCGCCCGAGCTGCCGCGCACGACATCGAGCACCCGGGCCAGGCCGTTCGAGTGCACGCGGCCCAGGCGCAGGGTGCGGGAGAGGATGGACTGCGGGCCCTCACCGCGCAGGCTGATCTGCGCGCCGCGCTCGGGGACGGGCGCTGTCTGCTCCGAGTCGACGAAGGTCAGGGCCACGTCGCGGTCGAGGTTGATGTCGCGGGCCTGCCAGAACTGGAGGCCGCGGATGCCGCCGTAGTGCTCGATGAGCCGGTAGCGGCCGCCCGCGACGACGGCACCCGGGATGAGCTCGGGACCGCGCGGGGCGTCGTCGTCCCATGCCGCTGCGTCGCCCGAATCGGGTGCCGCGGGGAGGCCGGCCTGCTGTGCCGGCGGCGGGGACGGCAGTCGCATCTGGCCGGTGCTGGGTGCCTCGTTGCCGGACATGCGTGCGGAGTCGTCCTCGGTCACTGCGAATGCTCCTCTTCTGCGGTATCGAAGGCCCGTGGTCGGTTGTTCTGCGCTCGCCCGCGGACGCCGGGGAACATGGCTTTGACCAGCATACGGGAGGCCGATGTCGTCGGCGATCCGCGGCAGCTGGGCGGTGATCTCCTCGCGGCGGAGGCTCGCGTACGCCTCCAGCTCGTCGAGCCGCAGCTCCCGGGTGTCCGGGGCGCCGGAGGCCGCGCGCTCCGGTTCCGACGGTGCGCTCGGCCGCAGGGCCGGGACGAACCGGGCCGCGATGCGCCGGAGGGGTGCCAGGATCGCCAGCACGTCCGGTACCCGCCACAGGGCGAGCAGCGCGTAGATCAACGTCATGGACAGTACGCCTGCGATTGCAAGGAAGACCAGGGCGCCCAAGGAGCCGCTCTTGTCCATCCGCTGCAGGCCGTCGATCTGCATGATCAGGTAGACGGTCACCGTCACCAGGACGGAGACGGTCGTCGTCTGGACCAACGTGCGGGCGACGTTCGTCAGGTGCAGCGGTCCGAGGGTGCGGCGCAGGAGGAACCAGCCCATGATCGCGCCTGCGGTGTACGCGAGTCCGCGGGCCGTGCCGACGAACTCGACGATCCGGTGATCGTCGTCCACGAAGACCGGCACGAGGTACGACAGCGCGATCTGGACGGCGACGATCGCGATGACGATCCCGGTCGGGATCCAGGCCCGCTCCTGGGCGTAGAAGACGCGGAGGTGGATGAGCACCATCGCGTACGGGACCAGGACGAACGCGGAGAACGAGATCGCGGTGCCCAGGAAGTTCGCGTCGTCCTGGGAGAACTGCCCGAAGTTGAACAGGGCCCGCCCGATGGACGGACCGAAGACGGTCATGAAGGCCACGATCGGGATGAGGGCGACCATCGTCAGGCGGGTGGCGACGGAGAGGTCGTCGAGCACCGCGTTCCGATTGCCCTCGGCGGCGTTGCGGGACAGTCGCGGCATGACTGCGGTGAGGAGCGCTACGCCGATGACGCCGTAGGGCAGCTGGAGCACCATCCACGCGTACTGGTAGATCGCGGGGCCGCCGTCGGAGGCGTGCGAGAGGATCGGCGTGACGGCGTACCAACCGGCCTGCGAGATGAAGACGTAGGTGACGATCGCGACGCCCATGGTGCCGAAGTGCTTGAGCCGACTGTCGACGCCCCAGCGCAGGCGCAGCTTGATCCCGGAGCGGCGCATGGCGGGGATCTGGATGAGCGCCTGCAGCACCACGCCGAGGGTGCTGCCGATGCCCAGGACCAGGAGCTTCGGCTGCCCCATCGCGGTCGGGTTCAGGGTCAGCTCACCGGGCATGAGGTAGAAGGTCACCAGGGTGGCGATCTGCACCGTGTTGCAGGCGACGGGCGCCCACGCGCCGGGTTTGAACTCGTCGCGCGTGTTGAGCATCGCCGTGAACAGCGCGGAGAGCCCGTAGAACATCAACTGCGGCAGGAACATGATGACGAGCGCCTGCGTCAGGCCCTCGTCGACCTTGGAGCCGCCGACGAGCAGCCCCACCAGCACCGGGGACAGTGCCAGTGAGACGACCAGGGCGACACCCAGGATGGTCAGCGACAGGGTGAAGAGGCGCTCGAAGAACGCCTGTCCGCGGTCCTTGTCCTCCATCTCGGCCCGGACCAGCACGGGGATCACCAGTGCGGTGAGGACCTGACCGAGGACGAGCTCGGAGACCTGCTGCGGCATCTGATTGGCGATGCTGAACGCGGAGGCGACGGCCGGGCCGAGGATCGCCGCGAGTAGGACGGTGCGCAGGAAGCCGGTGACGCGCGAGGTGAGCGTGGCGACCGCGACGGAGCCGGTGGAGCGCAGGAGGCTGGCGGTGCCGCCGCCGTCCTTCCCGCCGGCGGCGGGACTGCTGCTCGGCGGGATGTGCCGGGGCTCGGCGCGGCTCATGTGTCCTTCGGTTCCGGATTCTCGTGCGGTGCGGTCGGTCGATGTGCAGCGTAACTGTTCGCGATCCGCTTCTCGTGCTCGTCCGCGGGCGGACGGTCCGCATCCGCGGGGTCGGGGCGGCCGCGGAACCGGCGCCACAGGCGCCGCCCCGCGAGCAGGACCAGCAGGATCCCGACGCCGCAGGTGATCCAGAACAGCGATTTGCCGTACGCATTGGAGTGCACGGAGACGGAGATCGGATCGCCCAGGGGCATGTTGCTGCTCGACCGCAGCGTGAGCTGCACCGAGATCTGTCGCGAGTAATCGACGGTGGTCGGCAGCTCGATCTGCCGCGTGCCGCGGGCGGGCAGCTCCTGCACCTCGGAGGCGTCGATCGTCACGCCCTGTGGGGCGGACCAGTCGATCACGGTGCGGATCGGCAGCGGCAGGTCGTTGCGCGCGACGATGAGGAGCGGCGATTTGTCCGAAGCCAGGGTGTACGCGCCGCCGGGGCTGACGAAGCGCACAGAGTCGAGCTGCGCCGTCATCGACGTCCGCGCCGCGGTGAGCCGGATGGAGGCGTCACCGTCGACCGCCTGCCGCGACGGCGACCAGCGCAGCGCGCGCACCGCGTCCTCCCGCAGCGGCGAGGTGTACATGCGGGGCGTGAGCGGCGTCTTCGGCAACGGAAGCAGGGAGGCGCCGAGCTGGTCGACCTGCCGCACGTGCGCCACCGCGGCCGTGACGATCCGGTCCGGCACCCGCGAGCCCGTCGTCTCCGCCGGCTGCCGCAGCGTCCACGGCGCCGCGTTGCGGGCGGGGTCGCGCCCCGTCGACTGGGCCGAGGCCACGACGTCGCGGAACGTGCGCGGGCCGGCGATACCGGCCCCGAACTGGGCCGTTATTGCGTCGAGGACGGCGCGGGCGTCCTGCGGGCCCGCGGCCCACACCTGCGGCGGCACGATCAGCGTGGAGCGCCCCGTGACCTGCGCGACGGGGTCGACGGCGGTGCTCGCCGCCCATCCGTCGGCCGGCGCGTACCGCTGGGTCGGGTCGAGCGCGGAGGCGGTGACCGCGCCGACGGCCGCCTGCCGGCGCATGGCGGCGGACTCCTCGGACATCGTGAAGGTCGACGAGGCGGGAACGCTGCCGGTCGGGCCCGGAGCGACGCCGCGCTCGGCACCGTCCGCGACGCCGCCCATCGCGGCGAGCGCCGCGGACACGCTCGGGTCGAAGACGGCCGCGCCGATGCCCTGGCCCACCGGGACGATGCCCGACGGGCTGCCGGTACCGCGTTCGGGCGCCCGTACCGCGGTGGCGGCCACGACCGTGGCGGAGACGTCGGAGGCCCGGAGCTGGCGGGCACCGTCGGACAGGAGCACCCCGGAGGCCGGGATCGCGACGCCTCGCACCGACTGCACGCCGAGGATCGAGTCGATGACGTCGGACGGCGTGTCGAGCGCGGCGCGCTGCAGCGAGGGCTCCGCAGAGCGGCCGAGGGCCTCGAGGTCGACCTGGCCGAAGGGCAGCGCCACGACGCAGGAGTCGGCGGCCACGCGCTTGAGCTTGTCGAGCCACGCGCTCGCCTCGTCGCTGCCGGTGCCGGCGGTGCTGGGGCCGCGCGGGTCGGCGGGGTTGCGGGCGACCCGGTACGGCGCGGTCATCGCCTGCACCGTGACCAGCAGGTCGGGGTCGATCGCGAGACAGGCGGCCGTCCGCAGCGCGGCGCGCCGCGGGTCGGCGCCGCGGGTCGCGTCCTCGTAGGCCGACAGCAGGCCGTCGAGCCGGCCGCCCTCGCCGAGGGACCCGGCGAGCGCGTCGTCGACCAGCCGGACCGGGGTGTCGCCGCCGCCGGGGACGCCGCCCGCGAGCTTCGGATTGTCGGCCAGCGGCCACAGCAGCGTCACCTGCGCGGGCGAGGTGGTGACCGCCTTGTCGACGGCGCCGGGCGTGTCGGCGCTCCCGTCGGGCAGGCCGAGCACGGGGAGGAGCGTGCGGGAATCGTCGAGCCGCGCCGCGCCGCCGTACGCGGGCTTGCCGTTGAGGTTGAGCAGAAGGGGGTAGACGCCGGGGCGGTCGATGCCGAGGGTGGCGCCGCGCGTCGCGGGCGAGGGCCGCACCGGGATGGAGACGTCGAAGGACGTCCGCTCGCCCGGCTTGAGGACCTTGGACACGGGCTCGAAGCGGCCCAGCGTGTCGTAGACGTTGTTGTCGGCGACCAGGTCGGAGCGCACCTGCGCGGACGTCGACACCGCCGGCGCGCGCTGGATCCGCAGGTCGAGGTCGCTCACGTCGCGGTCGCCGAAGTTCTCGACGGTGCCGCGCACCACCACCTCGTTCGGGGAGGTGTCGGTGATCCGCGAGGTGACCTCGTCGACGTTGATCCGTACGAACTGCGCGTCCGGAAGACCGGCCCCGCTGGGCGCGGGCAGGCCGGTGATCGCGATCAGGAGCGTCAGCACGCACAGCAGGCGGGCCGACCGGGTCACGTCTGACCGCTCCCGCCACCGCCGCCGCCCCCGCGGCGACCGCGCGAGCGCCGACCGCCCCGCCGACGGCGCGGCTTGGGCGGATCGTTGCGCACGGCGTTGCGCTCGGCCGCGGCGCGCTCGTACGCCGAGGGCTCGCTGCGCGGTGCCGCGGCCTCGCGGGCGGCCAGTTCGGCCGGGTCGGCGGTGAGGTCGTCGATGACGGTGCGCGCCGTCGCGACGAGTTTGCGCTCGTCGGAGTAGGTGAGGCGGGTCGGGAGCTCGGCCAGCGGCACCCACGCCACCTCGGAGACCTCGTAGTCCTCCGTCGAGAGGTCGCCGCTCTGCCAGGACAGCAGGAAGTGGTGCACCGTCTTGTGCACGCGGCGGCCCTCGACGGCGAACCAGTAGTCGATCTTGCCGATCGGCGCGAGCACGGTGCCCGTGAGGCCCGTCTCCTCCGCGACCTCGCGGATCGCGGTGAGCTCCGCGGTCTCGCCCGCCTCGATGTGCCCCTTCGGCAGGGACCAGAGGGTACGGCCGCGGCGGTCGACGCGCCCGATGAGCGCTGCCCGCAGCTCGTCGGCACCGTCGAGCCCCGCGACGACGAGGCCGCCGGCGGAGGTCTCGCGCACCGTCCGGATGCGTGGATCGGGGCGGGCCCGGCCGGGCACGGGGCGCTTCGCCTTCGACGTGGGGGTGCCCTGCTTGCGTGCGGGCTTCGCCGCCGGGGCGGGTTCCGACGGTGCGCCGTCGGTCTCCGGTTTCGCCTGCTGTTCGGTGACGGCCGAGAGCTGGCCGCGCCCGCGTCCGCGGCCCCCGCGCCGGCGGCGTCGACGCGGTCGGGAGGGCGTTCCGCCCGCGGAGTCGCCGACGGGACCCGGGCGCTGCGGGCTGCCCGAGGAGTCGGCGGATTCGGCGGAGGTCACCCCCCGATGCTACTGGCCGGTTGCGCTCCCATACGCCACCGTCGCGTTTTCCCCCCGGCAGTAGACTGGTCGGTCGTGACCGAAAGCTCTCCCGCCGGCCCGGCGGACGCGCGCGCCGAACGCCGGACCCGCCTCCTGGCGGCGGCGCACATCTCGCTGCGCGGATTGTCCGACGTCCTGGCCCCACTGGGCGCTCGGTTCGCCGACGCGGGTCACGAGCTGTACCTCGTGGGCGGCTCCGTCCGCGACGCCCTGCTCGGCCGGCTGACGAGCGATCTGGACTTCACCACGGACGCCCACCCCGAGCAGGTGCAGGCGCTGCTGCGCGGCTGGGCCGACGCGATGTGGGACACCGGCATCGAGTTCGGCACCGTGAGCGCCGCGTTCGCCGACCAGCTGATCGAGATCACCACCTTCCGCGCCGAGGCCTACGACCGCGTCACCCGGAACCCCGTGGTGAAGTTCGGCGAGAATCTGCGCGACGACCTGGTGCGCCGCGACTTCACCATCAACGCGATGGCCGTGCGCATCGGCCGCGAGGGCGCCGAGGACTTCCAGGACCCGCTGAACGGGCTCGACGCGCTGCTCGCCGGCGAGATCGACACGCCCGCGACGCCGGAGGAGTCCTTCTCCGACGATCCACTGCGCATGCTCCGCGCCGCCCGGTTCGTCTCCCAGCTGGGCTTCGCCGTCGCGCCGCGCGTGTCCGCCGCGATGACCGACATGGCGCCCGAGATCGACCGGATCACCGCCGAGCGGGTCCGGGCCGAGCTGGACAAGCTCATCCTGGGCGCGCACCCCGTCGACGGGATCGTGCTGCTCGTCGACACCGGGCTGGCCGAGCGGGTGATCCCGGAGATCCCCGGCATGAAGCTGGCGATCGACGAGCACCACCAGCACAAGGACGTCTTCTGGCACTCGATGACCGTGCTGCAGCAGGCCATCGACCTCGAGGAGTCCGACCCCGACCTGATCCTGCGCTGGGCGGCGCTGCTGCACGACATCGGCAAGCCCGACACCCGCCGGCACGAGCCGAACGGCGGCGTCTCCTTCCACCACCACGAGGTGGTGGGCGCGAAGATGGTGCGGAAGCGGATGCGGGAGCTCGCCTACCCGAAGGCCGTGACCGAGGACGTCGCGCAGCTGGTGTTCCTGCACCTGCGCTTCCACGGCTACGGCGACGGTCAGTGGACCGACTCCGCGGTCCGCCGCTACGTCACCGACGCCGGGCCGCTGCTCCCCCGGCTGCACAAGCTGGTCCGCGCGGACTGCACCACCCGGAACAAGCGCCGCGCCGCGCGGCTGCAGGCCACCTACGACGGGCTCGAGCGCCGCATCGACGCCATCGCCGCCAAGGAGGACCTCGCGCGGGTCCGCCCGGACCTCGACGGCAACGCGATCATGGAGCTGCTCGGGCTGGAGCCCGGCCCCGAGGTCGGCGCGGCGTGGAAGTTCCTCAAGGAGCTGCGCCTGGACCGCGGGCCCCTCGATCGCGACGAGGCCGAGGCCGAGCTGACGAAGTGGTGGGCCGAGCGCCAGGGCTCCTAGCGGGGCGCGGAGTTCTCAGCGGGGTGCGGTGTACGGGGTGCGCGGGCCGGGAATCGCGGCGATCCGCTTGTCGAGCTCGCTCGGGAGCTTCGACAGGGCTGACCACCCGCGCGGCTCCGGATTGTCGACGGTGGCCTTGAGCAGCGCGCCGTCCGTGGTGCGCACGGTGGCGGAGACGATCCAGCCGTCGAAGATCTGCGCCTTCCGGTCGTAGTTCGGCGGGTTGCGGAGAACGCGTTCCGTCATCGCACGGAGGTCCGCGACGTCGGTGGGCTTGCCGCGGAGCTCGACGAGCCGCGACCCGGGAGCGACGGCCTTCGTGACGATGCGCCCGTCGGCGTAGACCGTGGTCCGCGGCGGCGCCTCGCTGGTGAGGAAGACGTGGGTGCGCACGTCGACCACCACGGTGTTCGCGGGCTTCGGCGCGGGCGCTGCGTTCGCGGCCCCCGCCGCGGCCGTCAGCGACGTGGCGAGGAGGGTGGCCGCCGCGGCGGCTCGGATCGTCTTCCGCATGCCGGTCAGCGTATCCGCAGGGCTCAGGAAGCGAAAGACATGATTCCTACTGCTGCAGATCGGTCGCGCCGTCGGCGGTCCCGTCGCCGTCGGTGTCGAAGACCAGGACGTCGGGCGCACCGTCGGCGTCCGTGTCCGCGACGGCCTGCCGGGCCGGTTGGCCGGGTTCCGCGGGCACCGGCGTGACCTGCACCGGCCTCGCCGGCTCGGGGTCGCGTGCGCCGGTGACCCCGGGGATCGGGCAGGCCGACGGTGCCGCCCGCGCCGGTGTGCCCGTGGTGCCGGGCGTCCCGTCGGCCCCGCCCGGACCCGTCGACGCCGATCCGGGGCCCGCGCCGGGCGCCGCCGTGGGCTCCGCCCAGCGGCCGGAACCGTCGTCGCGGAAGGCGGCCTCGCGAGCCCCGTCGTCGTCGAGATCGAGCGCGGCCGCGTCCGCGCGGCCGTCGCCGTCCAGGTCGACCATCGCGTCGTCGATCCGCCCGTCCCCGTCGAAGTCGAGTAGGACCGCGCCCTGCGTCCCGGGCGAGGTCCAGCGGGTGACCCGACTCGCGCCGTCGCCGAACCAGTACTCGATCAGTTCGTCCCCCATATCAATTGGACGCGCCAGCGGCCTCCGGGGTTCCCGTGCGGCGGTACAGGAGAACGACGACCCCGACCGCGACCGCGTAGAGCAGCGCGCCGAAGCCGGCGAGGGGGCGGCAGACACCGTCGAACGGGACGACCGCGGCGGCGAACGCGACCGCGCCCACGAAGGTCACGTTGAACAGGGCGTCCTGGAACGCGAAGACCTGGCCGCGACGCTCATCGGGCACGTCGAGCTGCATGGCGGCGTCGCCCGAGAGCTTGACCACCTGGCCGGCGAGGCCGAGGATCGCGGCGGCCGCGACCAGGACGGCGAAGTTCAGGGTGAGCACGCTCAGCTGCGTCAGGCACGCCGCGGCGAGCGCGCCGACCACGGTGTTCCGTCGGCCCCATCGGGCCACCGCGAAGGGCGTGAACACGGCGGCGACGAACATGCCCAGCGCCGTCGCGCCGGCGACGGAGCCGAAGCCGGCGAGCCCCAGCGTGCCGTCGGTGAAGTGGTGCCGGGTGAGCAGGAGCAGCATCAGCGTGTTGAAGCCGAAGCCGGTGCGGTGCGCGCCCATGCCGGTCAGAGCTGCGGTGACCGACGGTGCGCGCCAGGCCGCGAGGGCGCCGTGCGCGAGGCCCGCCGCGACGTCGCTGAGCGCGGTCGCGGGCTTCTCGTGCTTACCGGAGACGTCGTGGTCGGGGCCGAGCACGCCCGCGGGAAACCGCGTGGAGAGCACCGCGCCGAGGATCGCGATGAGCACGGCGACGGCGAGCACGCCGGCGCCGCCCGCGTCGTCGGAGCCGAAGATCGCCCGCAGCCCGACGGCCGTGCTGGCGCCGACTGCGGTCGCGCCGGCACCCAGAGTCGTGGTGAGCGAATTGATCGCGACGAGCTGCGGCCGGTCGACGACGTGCGGCAGTGCGGCGGAGAGGCCGGAGGCCACGAAGCGGCCGGCGCCGCCCACCGCCAGCGCCACGATGAAGATCGCGCTCTCCCCCGCACCCGACGCGAGCACCCCCGCGCAGGCGGCGATGAGCAGCGCGCGAACGAGATTGGCGACGATGAACACGCGGCGCCGGTCCCAGCGGTCCAGCAGCGCGCCGGCGAAGGGCCCGATCACCGAGTAGGGCAACAGCAGCACGGCCAGGCCGGTGGCGATCGCGGCCGGCGTCGCGTTGCGCTCGGGATTGAAGACGATGGCGGTGCCGAGCCCGGCCTGGAACAGGCCCTCCGCGTACTGGCTCAGCAGCCGGACGCCGAGCAGACGCAGCAGGTCGGGCAGGTCGCGGAAGGTCCGCCACGCGGGTTTCGCAGCGGCGGCGGGAGCGTCCGTTCCGCTGGTCGTCACGTGCTACAGCGTATCGGCGGGAGGGCTTCCGCGTCGGCGGACCCCGATGGTGGTCCACGTGCCATGATGGGGGTGTGGGTCCCGATCGTTCGAATGAGCCGACGCAGGGCGGCGCGTCCTCAGGCGAGCCCGCCGATGCGGGCTTCGAGGTGTCCTCGGGCACGCTGCTGGTCGCCTCCCCGGAGCTGATCGAGCCGACCTTCTCGCGCACCGTCGTGTACCTGATCGAGCACAACGAGTCGGGCAGCCTGGGCGTGGTCCTCAACCGTCCGAGCGAGTCCGCGGTGCACGGCGTGCTCCCCCGCTGGCACGACCTCGCCGCCAAGCCGAAGGCCGTGTTCGTCGGCGGCCCGGTGAACCAGTCCGCGGCGCTGTGCCTGGGCGTGGTGAAGGCCGGCGTGGATGCGAGCGGCATCCGCGGGCTGCAGCCCGTCGCCGGCCGGGTGGTGCTGGTGGACCTCGACTCCGACGTGGAGATGATGGACGAGCTGCTCGACGGCGTGCGCGTCTTCGCCGGGTACAGCGGCTGGGGCATGGGCCAGCTGGACGACGAGCTCGAGCGCGACGACTGGATCCCGTGCGGCTCCCTGCACACGGACGTCCTCGTGCCCGCGCGGGTGGACCTGTGGGGCAAGGTGCTGCGCCGTCAGGGCCTGCCGACCGCGCTGCTGGCGACCCATCCGGTGGACGTCTCCGTCAACTGACCTCCCGGTCGCGCGGTGCTCGCTGCGACTCGATGATCCGCCACAGCGCCGAGCGGCACACCTCGACATCGGCGCCCAGCAGGCGTCCCCACTCCTCGTCCAGTGCGATGGACCGGCCGAGCATCGCCTCGGTGAGCTCCTCCCCCGCGGGCGTCAGGGTGAGGATGCGCGCCCGCCGGTCGTTCTCGTCGACCGCGCGGGCGACGAAACCCCAGGAGACGAGCTCGTCGACGGTGGGCGCCACCGTCTGCTTGGTCGTTCCGAGCTGGGCCGCGACATCGACGATCCGCACGGGTGACGATTCGATGAGCGCGAGCACCCGCATGTGTCCGGTGCGCAGCCGGGGGTCGTACTGGTGGACCTCGTCGAGGAGCAGGTCCGCGACGAGCACGCCCACCCGGCGCGCGAGGAGGTGGATACGCGCGTCGGGCCCCGGATCGACGATCGCGAGCGAATCGGTCGCGGTGGACTGTCCCCTGGCCATGATGGTCAGGGTAACCGGACGATTGTTGAACTCGTCACTCCGACGTGTGTGACAACAGGTGTTGTCGTACATTAGTCAGGCAACACTGACTAAAAGGAGCGACGAGATGACCGTCGTCACGCGCGTGCTCAGCGGACACCCCCGGAGCCGGTTCCTCCTCGGCGCCCTCCTGGCGGTGACGGCGTTCGTGCACCTGGCCAGGATCGCGACCGCGCCCTGCGCCGCGGACGGCGCGGCGTGTGCCGGCCTCGGCATCGTCTACGCCGTTCTGGTCCTCATGGTGCTGCTCGGCGAGCGCTGGGGATACCTCGCGGCGGCCGTCTTCCCGCTGATCGGGCAGTTGCTCGGCGACTACCAGTCGTTCCGCTACTACAGCAACCCGATCGAGGCCATGGATCCGCTGATCGACCTCCTCGTCGTCCCGGTCGCCGTGTACGTGATCCGGGCGACCGCTCGGAGGGGATCTACGCCGACTGGAATCGACCGCATGAGGGCCCGATCCGCTCGCCGAGCCGGACAGCACCCGTTGTCGTAACATTCCGATCCGGGGGCGGCAGAAGGGATGCGATGGATGGCGATCGTCGCTCGACCAGGTCTTTTCCGCAGCGCACGGACCACTCTCGGCGCGCTGCTCGTGGTGGTGGCGCTCGCGCATCTGGCCCAGGCCGCGCTGTCCTCCTCGACGGACGTCGTCGCGGGCTCCGTGGGTGCCGCGTTCGCCTACGGCGTGGTCTCCGCGAACGTCTTCCTGGATCAGCAGTGGGCGTACACGGCTGCGGTCGGCCTCCCCTTCCTCGCCTTCTTCTACAGCGATCACCGCATCACGGGTGTGCCGACGCACCCGGTCGAGATCCTGTACCTGTGCCTGTACTCCGTGGTGATCGTCCTGGGGGTGTACCTCAGGTTCGGCGCACCCGTCGCGAACCACACGAATTAGGCTAGTCTTACCTTCCTATCGATCAGGAGGGTTCATGAGGCGGTTCACCACGGCGTTCGTCGCCGCTCTGTCGGCGGTCGGACTGGTCACGTCGGCATGCGGCGGCGCAGGATCCGACGGTGCCGCCCCCGCGGCGAGCACCGTGACGATCACGCAGGTCAACGGTGTCACCGAGTTCCCCGTCGGCCCGACCCGCATCGTCGCCACCGGCTACTCGATCGACAACCTGCTGGCGCTGGGCATCAAGCCCGTCGCCGTCGTCGAGGGCGGGCTTCCGCTGCCCGCGCCGTGGCACGGCAAACAGCTCGACGGCATCCCGATCATCACCTCCCCGGACAAGAAGTCGATGCCGGTCGAGGAGATCGCGAAGTACCGCCCCGAGCTCTTCGCCGGCGACAACTACGTGGTCGATCGGCCCACCTTCGAGCGGCTGTCCGCGGTCACCAAGGTCCTGGGCGGTATCGAGGAGAACGGCTCCAGCGCGGCGTGGGACGTGCAGCTCAAGGCCCTCGGCCGGATCCTGGACAAGGAGGACGCGGTGAGCCGGGTCCTGGCGGAGGACGAGGCGCGGTTCGCGGCGGTCCGCGAGCGACACCCGGGGCTGCGGGGCAAGTCGGCCGTCCTGGCGCAGTACCTCGCCGCGGCGAGCTCGTTCAACTTCGTGTCCTCCGCCGCCGACCCGACCAACACGATGTTCGCCGAGCTGGGGATGACCCTCCCCATGGCGATCAAGGACAACCCGCGGTTCGCCACCGGGTCCGGCCAACAGGGCGGACGGACGCCTGTGTCCCTGGAGCTGCTCCCCCAGATCGCCTCGAACCTCATGGTCATCTACCCGAACGGCGCCACCGCGGCGGACCTGCAGCGCCTGCCCGGCTACGCGGGCCTGCCGCAGGTGACGTCGGGTGCCACGAAGGTGGTCGACTTGCAGACCGTCATCGCGCTGAACCAGCCCACCCCGCTGAGCCGGGAGTGGATCCTGCCCCAGCTCGAGCCGCTCTTCGTGAACGCCGCGCAGCAGCAGGCGGTGGCGTGATGCGCCGCCTCGCGGCGGCCGTCGCGGCCCTCGCTCTGCTCGCGGGCTGCGGATCGGGCACGACGGACCCGGCGGCACCGTCGGCCTCGACCGTGTCGATCGCACAGGCCAACGGCACCATCGACTACCCCGTGGGCGCGAAGCGGATCGTGGCACAGGGGTACGCGATCGACAACGTGCTCGCACTGGGGATCAAGCCCGTCGCGATCGTGCAGCTGACGCAGCCGCTGCCCGCCGCGTGGCAGCGCGAGCTCCTCAAGGACGTGCCCGTGATCAAGGCCCCCGGTGCCACGAGCCTGCCGGCCGAGGAGATCGCCACGTACCAGCCGGACCTGTTCGTCGGCGACCACCGGGTGGTCAAGGGAGAGAACTTCGCCGCGGTGAGCGGCGTGACCAAGGTGCTCGGCGGGATCGCCGCCACGGGACCCGATTCCGGCTGGAACGCGCAGCTCCTGGCCCTCGGGAGGATCCTCGGCAAGGAGGCCGAGGCGAAGCGGGTGATCGCGGCCGATCACGACCGGGTGACGGGCTTCGCGCAGCGGTACCCGGGGCTGAAGGGCAAGACGGGGTTCGTGGCGCAGTACGCGGCCGCGGCGTCCAGCTTCAACGTGATCGCGAGCCCGCAGGATCCGACGAACCTGTTCCTCGCGGAGCTGGGGCTGACGGTGCCGAAGGCGATCCGCGACGAGCCGCGATTCGTCAGCCCCGCGACCCGCGGCATGGTCTCGCTGGAGCTCCTCCCCCGCGTGGGCGCGAACTTCATGGCGATCTACCCCAACGGCGCGACGGGCGAGGACCTGCTGCAGCTGCCCGGCTACTCCGCGCTGCCGCAGGTGCAACGGGGCACCGCAGTGGTCGCGGACCTGGACCTCACCTACTCGGTGTACCAACCCACCTCGCTGAGCCGCGCCTGGTTCCTGCAGACGATGGAGCCGACCCTGGCGAAGGTCGCGGAGCAGCCGCTCGTGGAGTGACGCGCCTCAGGCCGGGGCGGGCTCGGGCTCCAGCTCGCGCCCGTACTTCGCGGCCAGCCACGCGCACATCATGAGCTGGATCTGGTGGAAGATCATCAGCGGCAGCACCAGCAGGCCGACGGGTTGCCCGGCGAACAGGACGGCCGCCATCGGCAGGCCGGTGGCCATGGACTTCTTGGTGCCGCAGAACTGGACGGCGATCATGTCGGCCCGGTCGAAGCCGAGCTTCTCCGCGGTGGTCCGCGTGAGCCACAGCATCACCACCACGAGCACGACGGACAGCACGATGAGCTGCACCACGCCCACCCAGGAGACCTGGCTCCAGATGTGCTCGCGCATCCCGGCGGAGAAGGCGGCGTAGACCACGAGCACGATCGAGCCGCGGTCCACGTACTTCAGTGCCGCCGCGTGCTTCGCCACGAACTCCCCCACCCAGGGCCGCAACAGCTGGCCGAGGAGGAAGGGCAGCAGGAGCTGCAGGCACAGATCGATGATCGAGCTGCTGTGGAACTGCACCTCGCCGGTGGTCGCCATGAGCGCGAGGACCAGCAGCGGCGTGATGAAGACCCCGAGCAGGTTGGAGACCGAGGCGCTGACGATCGCGCCCGGCACGTTGCCGCCCGCGATCGAGGTGAAGGCGATCGACGACTGCACGGTGGACGGCAGCAGCGTCAGGAACAGGACGCCCGCGTACAGCTCGGGCCGCAGCAGCACCTCGGGCGCGAACCGCAGCAGGACGCCGATGATCGGGAAGACGACGAAGGTGAAGCCCAGGATCACCACGTGCAGGCGCCAGTGCTTGAGGCCGGCCAGGGCCTCCATGGGGTGGATCCGCGCCCCGTACAGGAAGAAGAGGATCGCGATGGCGACGGTGACGGCACCGTCGACCACGGGCACCGCGCGGCCCTCCGCCGGGAACAGGGCGGCGACGCCGACGGCGGCGAAGATCGCGAGGATGAACCCGTCGATCGAGAGCTTGCTGAGGAGGGTCCGCATCGGCTAGGCGGGGCGCGCTTCGTGGTCGCACATGCCCTTGAGGGCACACGCGCCACAGCCGCCGGTCACGCCGCAGTCCGCCGCCGGGTCGTCCGACGGTGCCTCGTCGGCGCTGCAGCACGTCGCCTCGGGCATCTGCAGGCGCGCCTGGATCGACGCCGCGCGAGCGCCCTGCAGCGCGCCGAAACCGGCGAGGAACAGGCCCGCGACCACGGCGACGACGACCGCGACGTAGGACCACGGCGCGTCCATCGCGAGGCCGATGAGGGCGCCGCCGCCGAAGATGACACCCGCGGCCACCAGGCCGGGACCCGCGACGCGGTTCGCGGTGCGCCAGAGCAGCGGATCGGAGAGGGTCTGTTCGGTGCGGACCCCCACGACACCGTTCTCGGGGAGGCGGCCGGCGAGCCCGGCGCCGCCCACGACGACGGCCGCCACGGCGGCCAGGGCGAGGATCACAACCAGCACGAACACGATCTCCAGTTTAGAGACCTGTGCAAATCGCTCTCATGCAGGTGTTTGCGGGGCCGACCAGGACCGTCACTAAGCTGGTGGGGTGACGCAGAACGTTGAACAGTCCACCTCGACCGGCCCCGCTCACCGGTACACGGCCGAGCTCGCGGGCACCATCGAGCAGCGGTGGCGCGATCACTGGCGCGACAGCGGCGTCTTCAACGCCCCGAACCCCGTCGGCCCGCTCCAGGGCGACGGTGCCCTCCCCGCGGAGAAGTTGTTCATCCTCGACATGTTCCCGTACCCCTCGGGCGCGGGCCTGCACGTCGGCCACCCGCTGGGCTTCATCGCGACGGACGTCTTCGGCCGCTACCACCGGATGAACGGCGCCAACGTCCTGCACACGATGGGCTTCGACGCCTTCGGCCTGCCCGCAGAGCAGTACGCGGTGCAGACCGGCACGCACCCGCGCGTGACCACCGAGAAGAACATCGAGCGGTACCTGGAGCAGATCGGCTCGCTGGGTCTGGCCCACGACGAGCGCCGCCGCGTCTCCACCACGGATCCCGAGTTCTACCACTGGACGCAGTGGATCTTCCTGCAGATCTACAACGCCTGGTACGACGCCGCCCAGGACCGCGCGCGGCCCATCGCGGAGCTGGAGGCCGAGTTCGCCTCCGGGTCCCGGGCTCTGGACGACGGCCGGGAATGGTCGGGCCTGACGGTGGCCGAGCGCGCCGCCGTGCTCGACGACCACCGCCTGGTCTACGAGAGCAATTCGCTGGTGAACTGGTGCCCGGGCCTGGGCACCGTGCTCGCCAACGAGGAGGTCACCGCCGACGGCCGCAGCGAGCGCGGCAACTTCCCCGTCTATCGCAAGCAGCTGCGGCAGTGGATGATGCGGATCACCGCCTACTCGGACCGCCTGATCGACGACCTGGACGTGCTGGACTGGCCCGAGAAGGTCAAGTCCATGCAGCGCAACTGGATCGGCCGCAGCCGCGGCGCGCGCGTGGCCTTCACCGCCGCCGGCGAGCGGATCGAGGTCTTCACCACCCGCCCGGACACCCTGTTCGGCGCCACCTACATGGTGCTCTCCCCCGAACACCCGCTGGTCGACCAGCTGACCGCCACCGTGTGGCCGGCGGGCGTCGACGAGCGGTGGACCGGCGGCGCCGGCTCCCCCGCCGAGGCCGTCGCCGCGTACCGCGCGTCGATCGCCGCCAAGTCCGACCTGGAGCGCCAGGAGGGCAAGGAGAAGACGGGTGTCTTCCTGGGCACCTTCGCGGTGAACCCGCTGAGCGGCACCGAGATCCCCGTCTTCATCGGCGACTACGTGCTCATGGGCTACGGCACCGGCGCCATCATGGCCGTCCCCGGCCACGATGTGCGCGACCACGAGTTCGCGACCAAGTTCGGCCTGCCGATCGTCGAGGTCGTGGGTAGTGAGGCCGGCGTCGCGGACGAGGCCTACATCGGCGAGGGCCCCGCGGTGAACTCGGCGAACGCCGACCTGGACATCAACGGCCTCGGCGTCGCGGAGGCGAAGGCCGCCGTCATCGCGTACCTGGAGAAGACCGGCGCCGGCCGGGGCACCGTGCAGTACAAGCTGCGCGACTGGCTGTTCGCGCGCCAGCGGTACTGGGGCGAGCCCTTCCCCATCGTCTTCGACGCCGACGGTGCGCCGCACGCCCTGCCGGAATCCGAACTGGCCGTGCTGCTCCCCGAGGTCGAGGACTACGCGCCCGTGGCCTTCGATCCGGAGGATTCGGACTCGCAGCCCTCTCCCCCGCTGGCGAAGGCCACCGACTGGCTGCACGTCGAGTTGGATCTCGGCGATGGCCTGCAGGACTACACCCGCGACGCGAACGTCATGCCGCAGTGGGCCGGTAGCTCCTGGTACCAGCTGCGGTACGTTGACCCCACGAACGCGGAGGCGTTCTGCGCCAAGGAGAACGAGGCCTACTGGATGGGTCCGCGCCCGGAGGCCAACGGTGCGAGTGATCCCGGCGGCGTCGACCTGTACGTCGGCGGTGTGGAGCACGCCGTGCTGCACCTGCTGTACGCGCGCTTCTGGCACAAGGTGCTCTTCGATCTGGGCTACGTGACCTCGCGCGAGCCCTACCGGAAGCTGTTCAACCAGGGCATGATCCAGGCCTTCGCCTATACCGATTCGCGCGGCGTCTACGTGCCGGCGGAGGGCGTGGTGGAGCGCGACGGGAAGTTCTTCCTGGGCGAGCAGGAGGTGAACCGCGAGTACGGCAAGATGGGCAAGTCCCTGAAGAACTCCGTCGCCCCGGACGACATCGCCCGCGACTACGGCGCCGACACCCTGCGCGTCTACGAGATGTCGATGGGTCCGCTGGATCAGGACCGTGCGTGGGCGACCAAGGACGTGGTCGGTGCGCAGCGCTTCCTGCAGCGCGCGTGGCGTGCGGTGATCGACGAGGAGACCGGCGCCGTCCGCGTCACCGACGAGACCCCGTCCGACGCGTCGATGCGCGTGCTGCACAAGACGATCGCCGGAGTCCGCGAGGACTACGCGGAGATGCGCGACAACACCGCCATCGCCAAGCTGATCGAGCTGACCAACCACCTCACCAAGGAGTACCCCGGCGGCGCGCCGCGGGCCCTCGCGGAGCCGTTGGCGCTGATGCTGGCGCCCGTCGCTCCGCACATCGCGGAGGAGCTGTGGAGCCGGCTGGGCCACGCCGAATCGCTCGCGCACGGGCCCTTCCCGGTCGCCGAGGGACAGTGGCTGGTGCAGGACACCGTCGAGATCCCCGTGCAGGTGAAGGGCAAGGTGCGTGCGCGGATCACCGTCGGCGCCGACGCCTCCGACGAGGCCCTCGAAGCCGCGGCGTTGGCGGACCCGAAGATCGCCGAGCTTCTCGACGGCACGCCTCGCAAGGTGATCGTGGTGTCCGGCAAGCTCGTCAACATCGTTCCGTAACAGGGGAGTTGCCGCTCCCGGAGGAGGTGCGACCGTGATCGGATCCGTGGCCGACCTGGCGACCGAGGAGCGGCGCAGCCTGCTGGAACTGGTGGAGGGCTTCACCGAGGAGCAGTGGCGCGCGCCGACCCTGTGCGCGGGGTGGAGCGTGCGCGACGTGGTGTTGCACCACATCGGGTACGACCTGCTGACGGGGCGGGAGTTGGTGCAACGCATGGCGACCGGTCGCGCCAACCCGGGCGGCGCCGCGAATGCCGCGCGGCTGGAGGAACTCTCGGACCTGTCGACGGACGCGATCGTGGACGCGCTCCGGGCCCACCTGCGGCCCACGGGCCTGACGTCCGGCTTCGGCTGCCGTATCTCGCTGTTGGACGGCATGATCCATCAGCAGGACATCCGTAGACCACTGAGCCTGCCGAGGGCGATCCCTGCTGATCGCCTCCGTCCGGCACTCAACTTCGCCGTGTGGGCGCCGCCGGTCCGCGGTGCCGTGCGGGGCAGGGGAGTGCGCCTCGTCGCCGACGACCTGGACTGGTCCTTCGGCCGCGGGCCCGATGTCCACGGCACGGCTGAGGCGCTGCTGCTCGCCATGGGCGGCCGCACCGTCGTGCTGGACGAGCTGTCCGGGCCGGGCCGGGATCGCCTCGCACGCAACCTCGGCGCGCTGATTCGATAGCCGGTCGTCGTCGGAACCCTTCGGGGCCGGGGCATTCCGACGAGAGACGGAGCACGGAGAGGTCGCCGCGTCACGCTATGGCGTGCAGCCGATCCAGCGTCTGGTGCGCGGGCCACGGCGGATCCTCGCGCCAATGGTTGTCGGCGTCGTGTTCGGAGAGCAGGTCCTCCAGCAGCGGCGGGCCGTGCGGCCCGTCCAGCATCGCGGCGATGTCGTCGTGGATGGTGCCCACGAAGTCCCGGTAGAGGGCGCGTTCGTCCTGCGCGCGCCACGCGTCGGCGTACTGCTGGTGCCGTTGCCGGTGGTGCTCCTGCGCCAGCCGGTAGAGCTCCTGCGCGTGGTGCGTGTGATTCGGGTGGTACTCACCGGCGGGATCTCCGGTGCGGCGCCACCCGGTACGGCCGGCGTACTCGTCGCCCTCGGGCAGGGTGATCGTCTCGAAGCCGCGGCGTACCTCGTCGCCGCTGGGCACGGCCTTGCCGTGGTGGGCGTCGCACGCGAGCGTGAGCACGCTGATGTCGGTCCGCCCGCCGTCCCGCCACTCGGTGACGTGATGGACCTGGCAGCGCGTGGCCGGTGCGTCGCAGCGCGGAGCACTGCAGCCCTTCTCCGATCCGTACAGCGCGATCCGCTGATCCGCGGACGCGAGGCGCTTCTCCCGGCCCAAGTACAGCGGACGGGACGCGAGGTCGAGCAGCAGAACATATTTGGGGTTGGCGCCCATCATCCGGAGCGCGTCCTCGACGGGCAGCCGGCCGCCGGTGGCGGTGGTGGCGATGCCGGTCTCGGACTCGAGCTGATCGATCCCCAGGGTGATGATCGGGACGCACGGCATCCCGCGGTGCTGCCCGAGCGCACCCGAACCGATCACGATCCGGAGTGCCGCGACGAACGCGTCGTGGTTGCGCTGGACGGCGCTCCGACGGTCCCGCTTCGCCGCTTCGGCGACGGCCTCGGTGTCGTCGATGTCGACAGGGTGCTCAGCGTCCTCCGGGTTGTTCACACCGGGCCGGGCGAGCTTCTCCAGCACCGTGTCCAGCAGCGCGCGGGCCTCCGGCGACAGCACTCCGCCGAGCGCGGACAGGAGGTCGTCACCCTGTTTGCCGACGGTCAACTCGCGCTTGCGGGCGATGTCCTCCGCGGAGGGCTCGGCACCGTCGGGATCGAGGAGCTCGTACGCGCGCCGGCCGAGGAGTACGACGTCCTCCGGGGTGCACCCGCCGACGGCAGCGGTGACCAGCATGTCCTCCAGATCGTGCAGGTCGGGATGGGACAGCTTGGGGGAGCAGGTGTCGAAGGCCTTCTCGATCGCCAGGGCGTGCCGGTCGGACAGCGTGCCCGCGCGCTGGGCGTCGGCGACGAGCGGCAGGCGCGGCTCGGGGGAGTACCCGCGTTCCTGCCGCGGCGCGCGCGACCGGGCACCGCGGATCCGGTCCCGGGCCTCGGCGCCCGCCAGGCACAACTGATCGACCAGGAGTTCCTTCGCGCCCGTGTAGCCGAGCTGGGCCGGCAGGTCCTGCTCGATGGCCACCTCGGTGAGCCAGTGCTGGCTGCTGGGGACCGTGCGAGCGGCGCGCTCGAGGCGCCGGAGGCTGCCGAGGACCTCCTGCGAGGACAGCATGACGGGGTTCATCGAGGTCAAGCGATCCGCGGCCTGTTCGAAGGAGGCGAGCGCGGCGAGATATTCAGCCGCAGTGCTGGAATCGATCACGAGACGCCCCCTTCGCTACTGCAAGTCTACCCTGATGTGCGAGAGAGAGCAAGAGGCTCGAACAGGGTTCCGACGGGGCGACGATGCCTTAGCCTGGAGTCCTCGGATGAGGGGAGCGCCGGATGCGCCTGATCGACGATGCGGAGCGCCGCGCGCGCATGGCCCGCCGCCACGCCCTCGCGCCGCAGCATCGCACCGAATCCGTGCTGGACGCGGTGCGCGCCGTCGGCGTCCTGCACGCCACGGAGCCGGCGACGCCGTACCTGTCGGTGCACGCGCGGATGCACGACTTCGCCCGTGACGAGTACGAGCGCGAACTCTGGGTGGAGCGCTCCCTCGTCAAGCAACTCGCCATGCGCCGCACCATGTTCGTCTTCCCGCGGGAGCTGTACGGCCCGGCGCTGAGCGGACCGTCGGATCGCGTGGCGGCCCAGGAGCACGCGAAGATCGCCAAGGACGCGGTCCGCGGCGGCATCGCCGACGACGGCGAGGCCTGGCTCGCGCAGGCGCGCGCCGCGGTCCTCGACGCCCTCCGCGGCTGCGAGCTCAGCGCCGTGCGGCTCCGCGAGCGGCTGCCCGAGCTCGACGGCAAGGTGATGATGTCCGAGGGCAAGAAGTACGGCGGCGAGATGCATCTGGCGCCCAGGGTTCTCACGTGGCTCGGCGCATCGGGCGAGCTGGTGCGCGCCCACAATGAGAGCCACTGGCGGGTGAACCGGAACCAGTGGTCCCGCGCCGACGAGTGGCTCGGCGAGCCGGCCGAGCGCGTCGATCCGGGGGAGGCCTACGCGATTCTGGTACGCGAGTACCTGCGTGCCTTCGGCCCGGCCACGGAGACCGACGTGGTGTGGTGGTTCGGCGCTACCAAGACCGCGATCCGCGCCGCACTCGCCGAGATCGGCGCGGTCCAGGTGCGATTGGAGCGCGACGGAACCGGCTGGGTGCTGCCCAACGACGTGGACCCGGAGGACCCCGTGGAGCCCTGGGCGGCACTCCTCCCCGCGCTCGATCCCACGCCGATGGGCTGGAAGGAGCGCACCTTCTATCTCGATCCCGGCTTCGCCACCGCGATCTACGACAGCGCCGGCAACGCCGGGACCACGGCGTGGTGGAACGGCCGCGTCATCGGGGCCTACGTCCAGGACGACGAGGGCGCCGTCGGCCTGGTTCTCGCCCCCGGCACGCCCCGCGAGGCGCGCAAGGCGCTCGACGCGGAGGCCGCGCGGCTACAGGAGTGGCTGGCGGGGGAGCGCGTGAACTCGCTCTACAAGTCCCCGATCACCCTGCCCTCGTACGGGGCCTGATCAGCGGACGACGGCGATGGCCAGGCCGTCCCAGCCCTTGATCCCGACGGTCTGCAGCGCCGTGGAGTCCAGCCGAGGGTCGGAGCCCAGGCGCTCGAGGGCGCCGCGGATGCCGTCGGCGTCGGGGCCCTCGTCGTGCAGGCGGCGCACCACGTTGTCGAGCACGATGACGGTGCCCGGAACGCTCAGCCGCAGAGCCCAATCCAGGTAGGCGCGGTTGTTCGCCTTGTCGGCGTCGATGAAGACGAGGTCGAACGGGCCCTCGAGGAAGGGCAGCGTGTCGAGCGCGGCCCCGACCTTGATGTCCACCCGGTCACCGATCCCCGCTGCGTCGAGGCTGGCCCGCGCGACCGCGGCGTGCTCGGGCGCGAACTCCAGGGTGACCACCGATCCCGACGGCCCGACGGCGCGCGCGAGCCACGCGGTGCTGTAGCCGCCGAGGGTGCCGATCTCGAGGACCCGGTCGGCGCGCGCGATGGACGCGAGCAGGTAGAGGAATTTGCCCTGGGTGGCGGAGACGGCGATGTCCGGCAGGCCGCCCTCGGCCTGCGCGGCGCGGATCGGCTCGAACGCCGCCGCGTCGACGGCCACCGTCCGCTCGAGGTAGTCGTCGACGCCGGCCCACAACTCGCTGCTCACACGTTCGACTCTATGCCGACCGTCCCGGCATGGACAACCCCGGATCGTTGCGCTTCCGGGGCCGCGGTTCTAACGTCAGCCGTGCGGACAGCGCGGTCGCACTGAAGCCACGGGTGGGGGACCGATCCGATCACGCACCCGAGGAGTTCTCATGCAGCACACCAGTATCCGCTCGATCGTGCGGGGCACGGCGGCGGTCGCCGTCGTCGCCGTGACTGTCGCGGCCGGCGCGGGTGTCGCCGGGGCGGCGCCCGGCCCGGGACCCGCGCCCGACAACCTCTGCCGGGTTCCCGGCCTCATCTCCACGATCACCGCCGACGGCCCGGGCCGGGTCGGCGTCACGGGGAGGGCGGACTTCGGGCCGCTCTGGGCGGGCATCACCTTCAAGGCGACGGGCACTCTGGACTGGCGCAACCTGCGCACGGGCGCGACGGGGCACGTCGCGGGCGAGGGCGTCAACGCCGCGTTCTTCCGGGCGGCCACGGGACCGGGGGACGTCGAGTTCCGCGTGCTGGTGCACGTCGCCGACGGCCCCGGGCCGGTGCCGTGGCACGACAACTGGACCCGTGTGTGCACGGGGCGGTACCTGGTCCGCTGATCAGCGGGGCCGGAGAACGATCTCCGTGGGGTGCGCGTCTCCGGGAGTGGTGACCGCCTGGACGACCGCGCGCGCGACCGTCTCCGGGCGGAGCAGGCCGTCGGTGGCGTACTCGCGGCCCTCGGCGGCGAAGATCCCCTGCTGCATCTCGGTGTCGATCCGGCCGGGGAAGACGCTCGTCACCCGCAGCGCGGGCTCCTCCGCCCGCAGAGCCTCGGCGAACGCGGTGAGCCCGAACTTGCTGGCGGCGTATGCCGACCACCCGGGGTTCGCGCGCTTGCCGGCGCCGGAATTGAGCAGCACCACGTGGCCGCCGGCGGTCCGCAGCGCGGGCAGGAGCGCACGGGTGAGCTCGACGACCGCGAGCAGGTTGACCTCGAACATCTCCCGCCAGTCCGCCGCGGGCGTGTCCTCGATGGAGCCGATCCGGCCGATGCCGGCGTTGTGCACGAGCACGTCGAGCCGGTCGATGGGTGCGGTGAGCTCCCGGACCGTGGCGTGATCGGTGAGATCCGCCGGAAAGGCGGCGGCACCGTCGAACTCGGCGACGAGCGCGTCGAGGGCGGGGGAGGGGCGACCGCCCAGCAGCAGGCGGTGCGAGGCGCCGAGCCCGCGCGCGATGTGCGTGCCGAGCCCGCGGGAGGCGCCGGTCACGAGGGCGAGAGGCGTGTCGGTCATGGCGCCACGGTACCGAACAGCTTCGCCCGAACGCGAGAACCCCGGCCGAATCCTGGGGATTCGCCGGGGTTTTCGTGGATGGTTCCGCTGCTCAGAACTCCGCGTCGCCGACGAGGGCGGCCTCGGCGGGCACCTCGCGGGAGTCGGCGCCCCGGCCGCGCACCTGGGTCAGGATGACGGCGGCGACGACGCAGGCGATCGCGCCGATGTAGAACGGGGCGGCGGGGCTGCCGAACCAGTTCGCGAAGTGCGCGACGAACGTAGCGGCGAGGGCGCCGCCCGCCCAGCGCAGGAAGTTGTAGCCGGCGCTCGCGACGGGGCGCGGCGCGTCCGCGATCGACATCGCGGTGCCGGTGAACAGTGTGTTCAGCACGCCCGACGGGATGCCCGAGAGTACGACGACGGTGACCACGACCGCGACGTTCTCGTGCCCGATGGCGGCGACCACCAGCAGGGCGCCGTAGACCAGCACGGCGGCGATGGAGCCGGCCCGCTCGCCGAGGGCGGCGGCGACCTTCGGCGCCAGCCACACGCCGCTCACGGCGACCAGCAGGCCCCAGCCGACGAAGACCGCACCCACGAAGTAGGCGCTGCGGTGCAGCACGAACGGCGACCACGCGAGGATGGTGAAGAAGGCCGCGGTGTAGAACGCGGAGCCGAGTCCGGTGAGGAACAGGCCGCGCTGGCGCAGGGCGCGCAGGGGAGCGAGAGGGGAGACGGTGCCCTCGCGCTGTCGCTTCTCCCTCGCCTCGGCCGCATCGGGCTTGAGCATGGTGGCGCAGAGGACGGCGCCGATGAGCATGAGGATCGCGGTCCCGGCGAACGGCCCGCGCCAGGAGACGCCGCCGAGCACGGCGCCCAGCAGCGGGCCCACGGCCAGGCCGAGGCCCAGGGCCGCCTCGTAGAGCAGGATCGCACCCTGCTGGCCGCCGGTGGCGGCGGAGACGATCACCGCGAGGGCGGTGGCGATGAACAGCGCGTTACCGAGGCCCCACACCGCGCGCCAGGCCACCAGCACGCCGATCGAGTTCGCGAGGGCGCAGGCCGCGGCGGCGATGACGATGAGCAGCAGGCCGGCGATGACGGTGCGCTTGGCGCCGAACATCGAGGTGAACCAGCCGATGAAGAGCATCGCCACGACCTGCACACCCAGGTAGGACGAGAACAGCAGCGTGGTCTGGCTGGGCGTCGCGTGTAGCGACTCCGCGATCGACACCAGGATGGGGTCGACGAGGCCGATCCCCATGAACGCGATGACCGCGGCGAAGGCCGTGACCCACACCGCCTTGGGCTGATGGGAGAGGGTCTCGCGCAGGCTGGGGTGCGCGTGCTCTGTCTGGTCGTGGTCGGCGGTGGTCGTCATCGCAGCTCCTTTCAATACTACGAAATCCTAACTAATTCGCCGTGCGAAAGGCAAGCGCGTGTGACTGATTCCTCAGAGGTCGTCCCGGTACCGGTCCATGAGCTTGTGCAGCGCGGGGATCGCGCGATCCAGGTTCGCGCGGTCCTCGTCGGACAGCTCGCCCAGGTGTCCGGCCAGCATCGCGTTGCGCGCCGCCACCAGCTCGGAGGTCAGCTGCTGCCCGTGCTCGGAGAGCTTGACGACCACGGCCCGGCCGTCGTCGGGGTCGGGGCTGCGCTCCGCGAGGCCGAGCCGCTCGAGGCCGTCCACGGCGCTCGTGGCAGAGGGCAGGCGGATCCGCAAGTAGCGTGCGAGCTCGCCCATCCGCACCGGACCCAGGAGCAGCAGGCTCTGCAGGGCGGCCTGCTGCGCGGGGGTGAGGTCGGGGCCGGGGGTGTTGCGCCGCACCAGGAAGTGCAGCTGCAGCAGCGGGGAGCGCAGGCGGGAGGCGAGGTCGTCGATCGCGGCATCGGCCGCCGGGGCCGACGGTGCGCCGGGTGCTTCGGACGCGGGGGTCATGACCTCGATACTAAGGGTTGGAACGATGGTGCCGGGCCCGCCCGCAGGCGAGCCCGGCACCGTCGGACCGGAGGAACGGGGGATTACGACCCGATGTTCCCCGACTTCTTCCATACCGCGACCACCGACGGGCGGGGCTGGCTGGAGCCGCCGTCGGGCCAGTGCGAGGTGGGCTTGTCGGCCGTCGCGTCGTCGGTCTCGCCCGGGTGCTGCACCGCGACGAGCACGCGGTTGTCGCGCACGACGGGGCCGCAGGTCTCGGCGCCGAAGGGCACCGTGAGGAACTGCTTGGTCAGGCCACGGTCCTTGCCCTCCAGGACGACGCCGAACAGGCCGTCGTTGCTGTCGAAGGTGGCGTTGGTGCCGTCGGTCGAGATCCACAGGTTGCCGTGCGAATCGAAGGTGACGTTGTCGGGGCAGCTGATCCGCGAGACCTTGGTCTTGTCGAAGCCGCCGTAGTACGTGTCGGCGGCGGCGGGGTCGCCGCACACCAGCAGCAGGTCCCAGGAGAAGTCGGTGCCGGTGTGGTTGTCGGTGATCTCGAGCAGCTGCCCGCTCTTGTTCTTCACGCGCGGGTTCGGCGTGTCGATGCCGGCCTTGCCCTCGGTGCCGCGGTCGCTGTTGTTGGTCAGCGCGCAGTAGATCTTGCCGGTCTTGGGGTTCGGCTCGATGTCCTCGGGGCGGTCCATCTTGGTCGCGCCCACCTTGTCGCCCGCGACGCGGGTCCACAGCGCGACGTTCTCGGCCGGCATGCCCTCGACGTGCGACTCGGCGCTGCCGTCGGCCTTGGTGGTGAGCAGGGGGATCCACTTCCCGGTGCCCTTGTAGCCGCCCTCGGGGACCGTGCCGTTCTCGACCTTCTGGCCCTCGAACTTGGCGACGTACAGCGTGCCCTCGTCGAGGATCCGCATGTTCGACTCCATGGCCGCGGCGCCCTTGCCCGGCTGGATCTTCCGCGAGCTGACGAACTTGTAGATGTACTCGAACTTCGAGTCGTCGCCGCAGTAGGTCACGACCTCACCCGTGGGCGTGACGTAGATGTTGCCGCCCTCGCGCTTCATGCGGCCCAGGGCCGAGTGCTTGATCGGGGTGGACTTCGGGTCGTGCGGGTTGACCTCGACGAGGTAGCCGAACCGGTTGATCTCGTTGGGCTCCTTGGACAGATCGAACCGGTCCTCGAACTTCATCCAGTGGTGGGCGTCCTCGTCCTTGCCCACGCCGTACCGCTTCCAGCCCTCCTTGAGGCCGTCCAGCGGCGGCTTGTCGGTGCCCGAGAAGTAGTTGGTGTAATTCTCCTCGCCGGAGATCATGGTGCCCCACGGCGTGATGCCGCCCGAGCAGTTGGCGATGGTGCCCAGGACGCGGGTGCCGGTGGGGTCCGCGGTGGTCTTCGTGAAGAAGGTGCCGGCGGCGGGGCCGCGCAGCTCGAACTCCGTCGACGCGGTGATGCGCCGGTTGTACTCCCCCAGAACGGGAGTCAGCTTGCCCGAGCCGGGCTCGCCCTTGACCTCGACCACGGTGATGCCGTGGGCGGCCATCTCGACCCGCACCTGGTTCTCGGTGGGGTCGCCCTCCTTGTAGCCCTTGAACATCGCGGTGCCGGTCGTGTACTCCTGGTTGCACACCATGAGGAAGGTGTCCGGCTTGCCGTCCACGGGGATGAGATCCGTGAAGTCGTTGTTGAAGCCGAACTGCTGCGCCTGCGCCTCGGGGGTCTGCTTGTCGAAGTCGAACTGCGGTGCGCCCGGGACGACCGGGTCGCCCCAGCGGATCACGACGGCCTGCTCATAGCCCTCGGGCACGGTCACCGCGTCGGCCTTGTTCGGGGTGATGGCGTTGAAGTTCAGGCCGGGGGCGTTCACGTTCTCCGACGGTGCGCCGTTGCCCGCCGCCGCGCTCGAGGAGGCGCCCGCGCCGCTGGAACCGTTGTCGCCGCACGCCGCGAGGACGGTGACCGCACCCGCGCCCAGCGCCGCCACGCCGGCGCCGCGGAGCACGGTGCGTCGCGTGATGTCGCCGAAGTACTCGTTGTCCGACTGGTTGTCGTGCTCGCGGAAGCACTGGTTGCCGCACTTGTACTTGCAGGTCGTGTGCGAGCGGGCCGACTTACCGTCGTGATCGGTGAGCAGGCGCAGGTTGGGCAGGCGCATGGGGTCTCCCTGAGGCTGAGCTGGGCTGATCGTGCTGGCTGGCGTGAATCCACGCCAATGTAGGAGTGCAACGTGATCAGTAGGGAAAGCGCGGGTAAACGGCGATCCGACGTGTGAAGCCGCCCGCGCGCCCCGGCCTGGTGGACCGGAAGCCGGTGCGGTCTCAGCGCAGGTGGCGCTCCGCGAAGGCGTCGAGGGCGGCCTCGGTGCCCTCGTAGGGCTCGCCGGTGCGCGGCCAGTGCAGGATCACGTCGGTGAAGCCGAGCTCAGCGGCGCGGCCCACCGCGTCGTCGGCGGCGCCGGGGGAGCTCAGGGAGTAGGTGCCGCCCGAGTCGATCGACAGGTAGCGGTCGACGGTGCCGCGGTCGCGGCCGGCGGCGTCCAGGGCGTCGTCGAGCCGCTGGGCGAGCGCGGCGACGCGCGACCACCAGGCGTCGCCGCCGTCACCGTCGGGCCCGGTGGTGACCCAGCCCTGCCCCTGCTCCGCCACGAGCCGCAGCCCCTTCGGACCGTTGGCCGCCATCACGAAGGGCATGCGCGGCGCCTGCGCGGGCTCCCCGACCATGCGGGCGTCGACGGCGCGGTACAGCGGACCGTCGAACGAGATGGGGCCCTCCTGCTCGAACCGGAGCAGCACGTCGAGGTCCCGCGTGAACTCGACGTACCGGTCGTGCCGCTCCCGCGGGGTGAGCTCGGGCTGCCCGAGGACGAAGGCGTCGAACCCGGTGCCGCCGGAGCCGATCCCCAGGATCAGGCGGCCGCCGGAGATCTCGTCGACGCCGGCCAGGTCCTTCGCGAACGGGACGGGATGCCGGAAGTTCGGGGAGGTGACGAAGGTGCCCAGCCGGATCCGCTCCGTCGCGGTGGCCGCGGCGGTGAGCAGCGGGATCGTCGCGCCCCACGGCTGATCGGCGAGCGTGCGCCACGACAGATGGTCGTAGGTCCACACGTGGTCGAAGCCCAGGTCCTCCGCCTTGCGCCAGCGGCGACGCGCCTCGGGCCAGGGGTACTGGGGCAGGATCACCACTCCGAATCGCACCCGTCCAGCCTACGACTCGTGACCGTCACGCACGACGACTCGTGACCGTTACACATGACCTCGCGCGTTCGAGTCGTGTGATCGCGCACTTGGACCTAGTGTTTTCACGTTCGGCCTCACCGGCCACGTCCTTGAGAAGGGATACATCCATGTCCACACCGGCACCCGCCGCGCCGAAATCCGGCGTACGCGAGTTCACCACCCGCGCCGTCATCCTCGGCGGCATCATCACGCTCGTCTTCACCGCGGCCAACGCGTATCTCGGCCTGAAAGTCGGCCTGACCTTCGCGACCTCGATCCCGGCGGCCGTGATCTCGATGGCGCTGCTGCGCTACTTCGCGAACCACTCCATCATCGAGAACAACATCGTCCAGACGATCGCCTCGGCCGCGGGCACCCTCTCGGCCATCGTCTTCATCCTGCCCGGTCTCGTGATGGTCGGCTGGTGGGCGAACTTCCCCTATTGGACCACCACCCTGGTCTGCCTGGTGGGCGGCGTGCTCGGCGTCATGTACTCGATCCCCCTGCGGCGGGCCCTGGTCACGGGGTCCGACCTCCCCTTCCCCGAAGGCGTCGCCGCGGCCGAGGTGCTCAAGGTCGGCGACACCGCCGAGGGCGCGAGCGAGAACAAGCGCGGCCTGCGCCTGATCGTCCTCGGCTCGCTGGCCTCCGCGGGCTACGCGCTGCTGGCCAAGATGAAGATCGTGGCCGAGGGCCTGTCGACCACGCTGCGGATCGGCAACGGCGGCACCCTGTTCGTGCCGGGCCTGTCCTTCGCGCTCATCGGCGTCGGCCACCTCGTCGGCGTCACCGTCGGTTTCGCGATGATCGTGGGCCTCGTCATCTCCTACTTCGTGCTGCTGCCGATGTGGACCGCGGGCGACCTGCCGGAGACCGGCAGCATCACCAAGGTCATCTCGACCGCGTTCAGCACCGAGGTCCGCCTCATCGGTGCCGGCGCGATCGCCGTGGCCGCCGTGTGGACGCTCATCAAGATCCTCGGCCCGGTCCTGCGCGGCATCGCCGACTCGATCGCCTCCTCCCGCAAGCGCCGCGAGGGCGAGCTGGTGGACATCACCGAGCGCGACATGCCCTTCCCGTACGTCGCCGGCATCGTCGTCGCGTCGCTCGTGCCGATCGGCGTACTCCTGTGGACCTTCACCAACGGCACCGCGCTCGAGGGCCAGGCCGGCGGCATCATCACGCTGAGCATCGTCTACATCCTCGTGCTCGGCCTCGTCGTCGCCTCCGTCTGCGGCTACATGGCGGGCCTCATCGGCGCGTCCAACAGCCCCGTCTCCGGCGTCGGCATCCTCGTCGTGCTGTCCGCCGCGCTCCTGATCCGCGCGGTCTGGGGACCGTCGGAGGGCGATACCGCCACCGCGCTGGTGGCGTACACGCTCTTCACCGCGGCGATCATCTTCAGCATCGCCACCATATCCAACGACAACCTGCAGGACCTCAAGACGGGTCAGCTCGTCGGCGCGACGCCGTGGAAGCAGCAGGTGGCGCTCGTGATCGGTGTGGCCTTCGGCTCCGCCATCATCCCGCCGGTGCTCGACCTCCTGCAGGAGGGCTTCGGCTTCGTCGGGGCGCCCGGCGCGGGCGACAGCGCCCTCGCCGCGCCCCAGGCCTCGCTGCTCGCGAGCCTGTCGAAGGGCGTCTTCGGTGGTGACCTCGACTGGGGCCTCATCGGCCTCGGCGTGATCATCGGCGCCGTCGTCATCCTCATCGACGAGGTGCTCTCCCGCACCTCGAAGTTCCGGTTGCCGCCGCTGGCCGTGGGCATGGGCATGTACCTGCCGATGAGCGTGACCCTCATGATCCCCGTCGGCGCCGTGCTCGGCTTCTTCTACAACCGCTGGGCGGACGGCTCCGCCACCGGCGAGGTCGCCGAGGGACGCAAGCGCCTCGGCACACTGCTGGCGACCGGCCTCATCGTCGGTGAGTCGCTGTTCGGCGTGATCTACGCCGGCATCGTCGTCGCCACCGACAAGGACGAGCCGCTGGCGCTGCCGTTCATCGGCGAGGGCTGGCTGCACTGGGGCGAGGCGCTGGGCGTCGTCGTGTTCGCCGCGGTCTGTGCCGCGCTGTACCTGCGCACGAAGAAGGTCGCCGCGGAACCCGCGTAGTCCTGGCGGTTCCGGCGTGTGTGGGATCGTGACCGCTCAGCGGGCACGATCCCACACACGTTCTCAGCCGAGGAAGGGCGCGAGCTGCGGGATCGCGTCGCGCGGGGTCTTCGCGTTGATGCACTCGCCGATCGCCTGCAGCTTCCACTCCCCGCCCTGGCGGGCGATGGTGCACATGACGATCCCGGTGTAGGGCATGCCGCCGGCGAGCGCGAAGCGGGCCAGCTCGACGCCCGTTGTCGAGTCGACGAGCCGGCAGTAGGCGTTGTCGACCTGGTCGAAGCGCTGGCCCTGGTACGAGCTCACGATGAACACCAGCGAGGTGACCTGCGGCGTCACCGACGGCAGGTTCACGTTCACCACCTCGTCGTCGCCGTCCCCCGCGCCGGTGAGGTTGTCGCCCAGGTGCTGGATCGAGCCGTCCTTCGACTGGAGCTGGCCGAAGTAGACGACGTCCACCGGCTGCTGGCCGGCGAAGAGCACCACCGAGGCGTCGAGGTCGATGTCCTTGGCCTTGGAGCCGAAGAGGCCCTGCTTGCGCACCGGATCCCAGCCCAGACCCATGGCGATCCGGGTGAGCTGGACGCCGCCGTCCTTGCGCAGCACCACCTTCTGGCCCTTGGTCAGGTCCACCCGCTTGTTCTTGGTGAGGCTGATCTCGCCGGATCCCGCGGGCGGCTGCTGCCCCGCGAGCTGCGCCGTGGGCGTGAAGGGCTGCTGCGCCGGCGGCGTCTGCTGGGCGGGCGGCGCCTGCGGGGCCGGGTTCTGCTGCGGCGCCGGGGTGTTGAAGTAGTCGATCGGCGCGCTGCCGGCCGGGGCCGACGGTGCCGTCCCGCTCGCGAAGTAGTCGATCGGCTGCCCGGACGCCGCGGCCGGGGGGTTCTGCGCGGCCGTCGGCGGGACCGGGTTCGACGGTGCCGCGGGCGGGGCTTGCGGCGGTGCCGGCGGGGCGGCCGGGGCGTCGTCGACGCTGACGCCGTGGTCGCGGACCAGGTCGGCGAAACCGCCCGCGTAGCCCTGGCCCACGGCGCGCACCTTCCAGTCGGCACCGCGCCGGTAGATCTCCACCGCGATCACTACGGACTCGCTGCTCAGACCGTCGATCGGGTACTCGTACAGCGGGGAGCCGGCGCCGTCGGCGACGCGGGCGACGGGCGCGCCGAACCGCCCGAAGGACGCCGACGCGTCGTCGAGCGTGATCGCGACGCGCACCTGCGCGATGTCCGCGGGCAGGCCCGCGCCGTCGATCCGGAGGGCGCCGTTCGCCAGGCTCACGCCGGGACCGGTGGGCTGGTTGAAGAACACGAAATCGGCGTCGGAGCGCACCTTCCCGGACTCGGTCACGAGCAGGGCCGAGACGTCGGCAGGGGCCGGCAGCTCGACGGTGACGGTCACCGGCCCGGCGGGCAGCGGTCCGTTCTGGCCCTTGGACAGTGCGGTCATCGGATCTCCTTGATCGGATCGGGGACGGGGACAGCGGTGGCCGCGCGGTCGGCGAGCCACGCGACGATCTCGGCACCGGCGTCGATGCCGCGGCTGGCGGTGAGCGTGAGATGCGGGAGCGCGAAACCGAGCTCCTCCAGCTCGCCGTGCCGCGGCCGGATCGCGGCGTCGGCCGCCTCCAGCAGGTCGGCGTCGAGGGCGCCGTCGCCGGCGGCGAGCCAGGGAGCGCCGGGCGCGAGGGCGCCGGCCTCCTCGAACCGCCGCCGGACCTCCAGGGCGGCACGGGACTTCGTCACGGGCTCGGGAATGGTGTAGAGCTTGCGGCCCTGCTGCGAGATGCTCCAGCCCAGCGGGGCGCAGTGCGCGCGCCATTCGTCGACCACGTCGCCGGGGACTCGGACGTCGGAGACGACGTACGCGAACAGGCCCGGCACGAGGCGTAGCCGCGCGCCCCACTCCGGGGCGAGCCGGGACTCCAGCTGGGCGGCGATGGTGTCGAGGCCTGCGGGGAGCGCCGCGAGCAGGCCGCGGATGTGGGCCTGCCACTGCGGGTCCGGCGCACCGTCGACGAGGATCTCGCCGCCGTTGGAGCAGATCGCGTACGGGAAGGGTGCGCCCGGCAGCCGCACCCGCAGGTACTGCTCGGGGGTGCGGGTCGTCGTGGGCACCACGGGCGTCGCGGCGGCGAGCGCCGCGAGGCCGGCGTGCGAGGCCGCCGACATGTGGGACAGCGGGGCGTCGCGGTAGATCTCCACGCACACCGGATCGGCGGAGGCGAAGGCCGGGCCCGCGGCGGCCTGCGAGTAGATGAGCGTGCGGTCGAGATCGCTGGTGACGAAGGCGGTCACGAGTCCTCCTTGATGAGGCCGATGCACGCGTAGGCCAGGCCGGGCACGATCTCCACCGGCACGTCGCGCTCCGCCGCGAGGCGGCGGATGTGCAGGTGATCGGGATCGTCGGGGTCGCGCAGCAACACCCGCCAGGGCACGCGGCGCAGCAGCACCCGGGTGGTCTCGCCGATGCCCGGCTTCACCAGGTTCGCCGTCGAGACCCCGTACTCGGCGCACACCCGCTCCACCGTGGCCCAGCCGGACCAGTCCGGTTCGCGCGCGGCGGGATCGGCGGCGAGCCGTGCGGACTCGGCGCGCGCGGCCGGGGCGGCGCCGCCGAAGGCGCCGGTCACGGTGTCGAGCAGCACGCCCGAGACGTCGTGCGGCGCGAGCTCGGCGTAGAACTTGGCGCCGTGGAAGTCCGCCGGTCCGATCAGGTCGGCGTTGAGCACCGTCCGCGAGACCAGGCCGGAGACCGTGGAATTGAGGCACGCGGAGGCGATGAGGAAATCGTCGCGGGTACCGAAGGTGCGCACGCAGTGGCCGGGGTCGGCGAGGACCGCGAGGTCCGGGTTCAGCCGGACGCCGGTGGCGACGGCGTACTCGTCGAGCGCCTCCGCGAGCTCGCGGGTGATGGCGCCCTTGCCGGTCCAGCCGTCGACGAAGACGATCGACGCCGGATCATGATGCGCCACCAGATGATCGAGCGCGACGTGGTCGATGCCGCGGCCCCGCACGATGGAGACGGCGTAGTGCGGCAGGTTCAGCGCGTGGAAGCGCTGCGCCCAGCGCCGCATGAGGATGCCGATCGGCGTGCCCGCCCGAGCCAATGAGACCAGGACGAGGTCGCGGCCGCGCTCGGCGAGCAGCAGCTCCGTCACCGTGCCCACGGCCTCGGCCAGCCGCGGCGCCGAGGTGGCGAGCGCCGTGTCGAAGAGGGCGCGGTACTCGGCGCTCGGCTGGTACTCGACGGGCAGCGACTCGGCGTAGTGCGCCTCGCCCGACTGGATCCGCCGCTCCCGCTCGGCGATGTCGGCCTCCAGCGCGACGTGCGAGAGGTCCTTGAGCAGCCAGGTCACCTCGTCGGGCGCGTACGAGCCGAAGCCGGGCCCGCGCAGCGGCGGCGTCGCGGCGGTCATCGGGCGGCCGCCCAGGTGCGGGCCGCGGCGAGGGCGGCCTGGTCCGACGCCGGCACGATCACCGCGAGCACGTCGTGCCCCGCCCCGGTGAGCACGTCGAGCAGCCCGCCGGGGGCCCGCAGCCGGTCGGTGTCGGCGGGGGAATCGGCGACGAGCACGATCCGCGCATCCTCGCCCGGCCATGCTGCGTTGTAGAGGTGCCGGCGCGGCGCCTCCTCATCGGGCTCGGGGGAGAGGAACTCGAAGCCGCGCCGCAACGGGTAGCCCTCTTCGTCGCGGACCAGGGCGGGGGAACGCGTGGTGGTCTGGAAGCGCACCCGGAAGCCGCTGCGCCCCAGCGCCTCCGCCGCGCACAGCGGGAGGTACATCAGCTCCTCGTGGCCGACTACGATGACGGGGCGCTCGTCGAGGGCGGGCGCGATCGTCGCCGCCACCGCGGCGGCGGCCTCGGTCAGCCGTGGCTGATCGGCGGCGAGGACGCCGTGCCGGCCCCCGTCGGGCACGTCCGGCGGCCAGGACACGTGCAGCTCGCGCACCGTGCCGGGCCGCGGCGCGCGGGGGTTCGACGGTGTCGCCGGCAGGTCCGCCACCCGGGCGGGCAGGCCGTCGGGCAGGTCGACGGTGCCCTGCGCCAAGGCCACGAACGCGACGTCGAGCCCGGCCGCGGCGGCGGCGCGCGCGTTGTCCGCGACGTGCTCGGGCGAGCGCAGGTCGACGAGCGAGGCGACCACGTAGCGCCGATGGGGGGCGAGGCCGTGCAGTGCGCGGATGGAGTCGAGTGCGGTGGCGCCCGTGGAGATCTCGTCGTCGACGAGTACCAGCGTGTCGGCCGCGGACAGCAGGTCGGGCGAGGTGGGTTGCACCAGGTGCGAGGTGGCGTGCGAGTGGCCCTCGGTGAACTCGCCGTGGACGACCGTGCCGGGCCGACGCGTGGACTGCAGGTACACCGCGGCGTCGAGCCGTGCGGCGACGCAGTGCCCGAGCCCCGTGGCGGTCTCGGCGAAGCCGAAGACGACGCACGGGCCGGCGAGGCGCTCCGCCACCAGGTCCGCGAGGCGGTCGGCTGCGGCCCGCACCGCGGTCGGATCGGCGGGGATGTGCTTGCCGAGCACCGTCGAGACCAGGAGATGCGCGCGCCGCGGGTTGCGCCGCAATCCCGGCACGATGAGCTCCGCGAGCTCGGCGTCGCCGCGCACGTGCATGCCCAGCTCCGCGCAGAGGGTGCGCGCCATCATCGTCCTTCCACCAGCGCGGTGAGCAGGTCGACGAAGCCGACCTCGGCCCGGGTCACCCCGAACACGTCCGCGCGGATCAGCGTCTGCCGCGCCCAATTGCGGTGCGGCTTCATCTCGTTCATCTTGTTCCGGTAGCTGGAGGCTTCCACCCCGCCGGCGTCGCCGTCCATGATGGCGAGGGCGTCCTCGTACTCCTCGTGCGTCACGGCCGAGAGCGCGTGCACGGCCGCCACGTGGGACGGGTGGATCACGGTCTTGCCGTGCAGCCCGTTCGCCCGGTCCAGCGCCGTCTCCCGCAGCAGGCCGTCGAGGTCGCGCCCCACGAGCTGCTCGCGGAAGCGGGCGGCGTGGTTGCGCTCGAAGGGCGTGGCGCGCAGCAGCGGCCGGAACATGCGCTCGTGGTCGGCGAAGTACTCCCACACGGGCCCGGTGACGACGAAGCCGGTGCCGTCCGACCGGGCGAGACGGTTGACGATCGCCGAGATGGTCTCCGCGACGACGTGCACGTCGTAGATCGTGAGGTCGCGGTCGCGGCGGATGCCGAACAGCGCCGACATGTCCGTCGCGCCGATGCGCACCGCGAGGACCCGCTCCCGGTGCGCGCGGAGGACTTCGGAGATGCCCGCCAGCTGCTCGTCGCGCGACTCGCGGTAGACGATCTCGGGGGTCTCGAGCACGGGCATCGCGTACAGGCGGTGCGAGGACGCGAGCTCCGCGACGGCGGCGAGCGCGGCGGCCCCGTCGGCGGCGGCGAACTTCGGCAGGACGACCCCCGTGAGCGCGCGGGCACCGTCGCCGAGGTGGTCGAGGAGGGCGGCGGTGTCCGCTGTGGTGCGCGGCCGGATGAACAGCAGCGGCACCGGATCCGTGTCGTCCGCGAGCTCCGCCAGCGCCGCGGTGGCGGCGTCCACGGCGTGGCGGACGGCATCGTCGGCGACGGCGTCCTCGAGGTCGATGACCATCGAGAGCACCCCGTCGTCGCGGCGCCGGCGAACGGTCGCCGCGAGATCCGCCCGGGTCGCCGGGACGTACAGGGTGGCGCCGAGGGCGTACGCGAGGGTCGCGCGGGGTGTGTCCCGGTCGAAGGGCTGCGGCGGGCGATGGAACAGGCGGGCCCGCACGTCGTCCGGAAGCTGGCCGAAGTGGTGCAGGGCGCCGCTCACGCGCGGCCCCGCATCCGGTCCACGGCGTCGGCGATCATGCGGTCGACGTCGGCGAGGGTCTGCAGGTACTGCCAGTAGTCGGGGTGCACCCGGTCGAGGTCGGCGATGGCCCGCTCGATGCGGGCGTGCTGCGCGTCGAGCACGGTGCCCCAGCGATGCACCTGCTGCTTCTGCACGGCCAGGTGCTGGGCGTCGCGGAGCGCGAACCGGGTGCGCGCGGCGACGGCGGCCGGGTCCGCCTTCGCGGCGCGCAGCGTGCGGAGCCGCTCGCCGACGGCGTTCACCGCGGCGTCGGCGGTGTCGAGGTGGTCGCGGGCCACGCCGACCTGCTCGAGGGCCAGGTCCGGGGTGCTCTCGCGGAGGCGGAGAGCCGCGGTCGACAGCGCCTCTTCGGCGGCGGCCGACTCGCGGGCGGCCACCTTGTCGTTGTCGACGAGATCGGTCGAGCAGGCCGCGCTGAACTCGCGGAGCAGCGCGGACCGGGTGTCCGCGAGGTCGCTCGCGCGGTTGCGGACGGCCTGCAGGCGCGTTCCGGCCGCGGCGAGCGAGCGCTGGGCGTCGTCGCCGATCCGCGGGGCGGCCTCGACGGCGGCGGTCAGCTCCGCGGCCTTCTCCTGCACGGCTCGCGCGGCCGAGTCGCGCGCGACGAGGTCCGGCGCGGTGTCCAGGTGCCGCACCGCCTCGACGAGCGCATCGGTCGCCCGGACGACGGGGCGCAGCGTCAGGTACGGCGCCGTCGACGGGGCAGCGAGCAGGTCGGTGGCGCGCTCGGCGGCCACGCGGGCCGCCTGCTCCTGCGCCGCCGAGCTGGCCCGGGCGCCGCGGGCGTTGGTGAGCGCACGCTGGTGGTCGCTGTGGAACCTGTCCAGCACCGCGACCAGGTCGGCCAGTTCCCGCGCGGTGGCCTCCCGGTCCTGCGGCGTGGGCGGGCGGGTGCCGGACTGGCTGCCGCTGGCCCACAGGTACCGCTCCGTGGCGCCGCCGAAGCGGTCCCGGATGGTCGGCCACTGCTGCACCGCGGTCGCGTTCGGGTTCTGCGCCGACAGTGTCCGCACATCCTCGTCGAGCGAGCTGAAGCGGCGGTCCGCATCGAGGAAGGCGCTGGTCAGGCTGGTATCGGCGCCGCCCCCAGGCTGATGCGGCGGGGAACCGGCCGGTTCCCCGCCGAACAGCCTGCGGAACGGATTCGCTGCCACGGTCTCGAGACCGCTCAGGACTCGATCGTCTGCGAAGTGGACACCGTCGGGCCGTCGGCGATGAGCGGCCCGTCGCCCTCGCCGCCGCCCTCGCGGCGGTTGCGGACGATGCTCGAGAACAGCGCCGCGAGGATGAGCACCACGCCGACGAGGCCGGTGACCAGCTCGGGGACCGGGGTGTAGATCGAGAACAGCAGGATGCCGGCCAGGGCGCCGATCGCCCAGTGCGCGCCGTGCTCGAGGTACACGTACTCGGCGAGCGTGCCCTTCTCCACGAGGTACACGGTGAGCGAGCGGACGAACATCGCGCCGATGAAGCCGAGGCCCAGGGCGATGATGATCGGGTCGGCGGTGATGGCGAACGCGCCGATCACGCCGTCGAACGAGAACGACGCGTCGAGCACCTCGAGGTAGAGGAACAGGAAGAAGCCGGCCTTACCGGTGGCCTTCGCCAGCTCCGACGGGCCGGACCGGGCGATCTCCGCCTCCTCCTCGAGCTCCTCCACGTGGAAGAACTCGCCGAGACCGTTGACCACGATGTAGGTCACGAGGCCGAGCAGGCCCGCGATGAACACCGTCTTCGACTCGTCGACGGTGTGCGCCGCCCAGATGCCGGTGGCCAGCAGCGCGGCGAGGGCCACGATGATCGGGAACCGATCGAGCTGGCCGATGCGCTGCAGCGGCTTCTCGATCCAGCTGAGCCAGGTGATCTCGCGCTCCGGATCGAAGATGAAGTCGAGGAAGAGCATGAGCAGGAACATGCCGCCGAAGGCGGCGATCTGCGGGTGCGCGGCCTCGATCAGCGTCTGGTAGCTGGCGCTGCCGTCCGGGAAGTAGTGGGCGCCGTCGGCCGGCGGGTTGAGCGCCAGATCGAGGGCCTGCACCGGGTTCAGGCCGGCGGTGATCCACACGATCGCGAGCGGGAACACCAGGCGCATGCCGAAGACCGCGATCAGGATGCCCACCGTGAGGAACATGCGCACCCAGAACTGGCTCATGCGCTGCAGCACGGTCGCGTTGATGACGGCGTTGTCGAACGAGAGGCTGACCTCGAGGATGCCGAGGATCAGCGTGAGGACCAGGGCCTCGGGGCCGCCGTAGAAGAACGCGGCCACGAGGGCGGCGATCGTGACGAAGAAGGACAGTCCGAAGATGCGGAACACATCGGCCTTTCGAAGGAAGGGGGTGCGGAGCGCGAGGACCCGGCGTGCGGGGGTCCGCTCGCCGGGTCTACGCGCTCTGCTCGAGAGGTACGGGTACTAGACGTTGACGCCGTAGTCGCGAGCGATCCCCGCGAGGCCCGAGGCGTAGCCCTGGCCGACGGCCCGGAACTTCCACTCCGCGCCGTTGCGGTACAGCTCGCCGAACACCATGGCCGTCTCGGTCGAGGCGTCCTCCGACAGGTCGTAGCGGGCGATCTCCTGACCGTTGGCCTGGTTCACGACGCGGATGAACGCGTTGCGGACCTGGCCGAAGGACTGGCCGCGGTTGTCGGCGTCGTAGATCGAGACCGGGAAGACCACGCCCTCGACGTTCGGCGGGATCGCGGCGAGGTTCACCTTGATGACCTCGTCGTCCCCGTCGCCCTCACCCGTGAGGTTGTCGCCGAGGTGCTCGATCGAGCCGTCCGGCGTGCGCAGGTTGTTGAAGAAGACGAAGTGCTGCGGCGAGGCGACCTGCTTGTTCGCGTCGATGCCGATGGCGCTCGCGTCCAGATCGAAGTCCGTGCCGGTGGTGGTGCGGAGGTCCCAGCCGAGACCGACGGACACCGCGGTGAGGCCGGGGGCCTCCTTGGTGAGCGAGACGTTGCCGCCCTTGACGAGACTGACACCCATACCTGGTTCCTCCTGGTAGAACGACGACGCCGACCGCCCCCGCGTGTGATTCGAACTATACCGACGTTTCGGATACCGGATCCGGACGAAGTTCCCGAAAGGTCAGATGTTCACGCCGAAGTCGCGGGCGATTCCCGCGAGGCCCGAGGCGTAGCCCTGGCCGATGGCGCGGAACTTCCACTCGGTGCCGTGCCGGTACAGCTCGCCGAAGACCATGGCGGTCTCGGTGGAGGCGTCCTCGGACAGGTCGTAGCGGGCGATCTCCTGGCCGTTGGCCTGGTTCACGACGCGGATGTAGGCGTTGCGGACCTGGCCGAAGGACTGGCCGCGGTTGTCGGCCTCGTGGATCGAGACGGGGAAGACCACGGCGTCGATCTGCGGCGGCACGCCGGCGAGGTTGACGTTGATGACCTCGTCGTCGCCGTCGCCCTCACCCGTGAGGTTGTCGCCGGTGTGCTCGATCGAGCCGTCGGGCGAGCGGAGGTTGTTGTAGAAGACGAAGTGCTGATCGTCGAGCACTCGCTTGGCGGTGTCCACGGCGAGCGCGCTGGCGTCCAGGTCGAAGTCGACGCCGGTCGTGCTGCGGGCGTCCCAGCCGAGGCCGACGGCGACCGCCGTCAGGCCGGGGGCCTCCTTCGTGAGCGAGACGTTTCCACCCTTGCTGAGGCTGACTCCCATGTGATTCCTCCCGAGAAATGGGCGACGGCGCGCCGCCGCCCGCTGACGTGGTCGCGAAATTCACAGTACGCGATCTCGGGCGCGCGGCGCCGGGTTCGGCGGGCCCGCCCCGGTGGTGAACGACGTGTCACTCGGGTTTCGCGACCTTCCGCGCCGATTCGCCGGATTCTTGCAACAATCGACAGCGTGACGTCACTCGCGCGCGGTCAGAACGCGGCCCTGTCCCAGACCTCCCTCACGGTCTCCATCACCGGCGTGGCACCGGGATCGGTCGACCTGTTCGCCCTCCAGGTGACCGACGACGGCCGGGTCCGCAGCGACGCCGACCTGGTCTTCTTCAACAGCCCCACCTCGCCCGAGGGCGCCGTGCGGCTCACCGGACCCGACACCCTCGCCCTCGACCTCACCGCGGTGCCGGCGGCGATCAGCACCGTCCGGCTCGCCGTCGCGCTCGACGACAAGGTCCCCGGCTCCCTCGCCTCGATCCCCGGGCTCAGCGCCCGGATCGGCGCCGACGACTGCCCCGCCACCGGCCTGACCACCGAGCGGGCCGCGGTGCTCGCCGAGGTGTACCGGCGCAACGGGGCGTGGAAGGTGCGCAACGTCAGCGCCGGCTGGGACCGGGGGCTCGTCGCCCTGCTCACCGAGCACGGCGTCACCGTCGACGGTCCGCCGCCCGCCGCCGCCCCAGCGCCCCCGGCGGCCCCGGCCGCGCCCACGGCACCGTCCTACCCGCCGGCGCAGCCCGCCTACCAGCCGCCGCCTGCCCCGCCGAGCTACCAGCAGCCGCCCGCGCAGCAGCCCCCGGCGTATCAGCCGCCGCCGGCACCGTCGTACCCGCCGGCCCAGCCCGCCTACCAGCCGCCGCCCGCCCCGGCGCCGGCCGCGCCGCGGGTGAACCTCTCCAAGATCACGCTGACCAAGTCGGCGCCCACGGTCTCGCTGGCGAAGTCCTCGGAGCGGCCGACCGGCACCATGCGCGTGAACCTGAACTGGACGCAGGGGAAGAAGGGCCTGTTCGGCGGCGGCAACGCCGTCGACCTCGACCTGGCCTGCTTCTACGAGCTCCGCAACGGCGACCGGGGCGGCGTGCAGGCCCTGGGCAACGCCTTCGGCAGCATCGACCGGCCGCCGTTCATCCAGCTCGACGCCGACGACCGCTCCGGCCGCTCGCAGGGCGGCGAGAACCTGCACATCAACCTGGCCCACCTCGACGACTTCGTGCGGATCCTGATCTTCGCCTACATCTACGAGGGCACCCCGAACTGGGCGTCCGCGAACGGCGTCGTCACGCTGTTCCCGCCCGGCGGGCCCGAGGTGGAGGTCCACCTCGACAACCCCGACCGGCGCGCCATCTCCTGCGCCATCGCGCAGCTGCACGTGGTGAACGGCGAGCTCACCGTGACCCGCGAGGTGCAGTACATCCACGGCTCGCAGCGCGCCGTCGCCGAGGCCTACCACTGGGGACTGAACTTCACGCCGGGGAGGAAATGACGCCCTAGAGTGGCGTACGACGAGGGGGAGGGGAGCCCATGCAGCTCGTGTCGAAGACCAAACGTGTCGTCGAGGCGCACCTGAACAACAGCTCGATCCGCGCCGTGAGCGGCTCGATGATCGCCTACGAGGGACAGGTCAGCTTCAAATCCGCCGGGTTCGGCGGGGGCGACGGCGTCGTGGCCGGTCTCAAGCGCCGCGCCACCGGCGAGGGCCTGTCGCTCATGGAGTGCGCCGGCACGGGGGTGGTGTACCTGGCGCAGGACGCGGCCACCGTCACCGTCGTCGACCTCAACGGCGAGACGCTGCAGGTCGAGTCCGAGCAGCTGCTCGCGCTCACGCCGCAGCTGTCGACCAACGTGACCTTCGCCGGCGTGCGCGGCGGGGCGTCCGGGCAGGGCCTGTTCACCACGACGGTGACGGGGCACGGCCAGGTCGCGCTGCTCTCGCTCGGCGGGCCCCTGATCCACCTCGAGGTCTCGCCGCAGTACCCGCTGGTCGTGGACCCCGACGCCTTCGTGTGCGCGCGGGGGCAGCTGTCCCAGTCGTTCGTGACCGACGTGTCCTGGCGGTCCGTCATGGGCCAGGGCGGCGGCGAGGCCTTCTCCCTGCGCTGGGACGGCTCCGGCGTGGTCTCCATCCAGCCGGCGGAGAGGTAGGCGCGGTGTTCACCAAGGTCAACGGCAAGGTCGTGTCCATCGACCTCACGCGCTCCGGCCCCGTCATCGCCCGGCGCGGCGCGATGCTCTTCTACACCGGGAACGTCTTCTTCCAGCCGCACCAGATCCCGGGCATGGGCGGCGGCATGGGCGGCGCGCTCGGCGGACTCGCCGGGATGGCCGGCCGGATGATGCAGGGCGAGCACGAGGCGACGATGGTCGCGCAGGGGCACGGCACCGTGCACTACGGCTTCCGCGGCCTCGAGGTCGAAGTCGTCGAGATGCCGCAGGGCGGCGAGCTCCGCGTCGAGGCCTCCCGGCTCCTCGCGTACACGCAGGGCCTGCAGGCCTCGATCGTCTCCACCGCGGCGTCGGGCGGAGGCGGAGGGGGCGGCTTCATGGGCGCGCTGCGCTCCGCGGCGGGCGGCATGGCGACGGGGCAGGGCATGTTCACCACCCAGCTCAGCGGTGTGGGCGCCGCCGTCATCCTCGGGCACGGCGGCTTCATCACCCTGCAGGTCGCCCCGAACCGTCCGGTCACCGTCGACCCGCAGGCCTTCGCCGCGGCGCTCGGCCCGGTCCAGACCAACCTGCGCTCCACCGTGAGCCTGCGGAACATGGGCCGCACCGGCGGCGAGGCCTTCCAGCTCGACTGCACCGGCCAGGGTGTGGTCTACGTCCAAGCATCGGAGCACCGGCTGTGAGCGAACTCGACACGGTGTGGAACCCGCACACCCTCCCGGCCGGCGGCGACAACGTTCCCGGGAACCAGTACTCGTACTGCATCGACCTGATCAAGCCCTGGTTCCTGTCCAAGGGCGCGATGATCGCCCACTACGGGCAGATGACCTTCACCTCGCTGCAGCACGGACTGCAGGGGCAGCTGCTGCAGATGGTCGCGCAGCAGTTCTCCGCGCCGCTCTACCTCGGTGACTACGTCGTGGCCGAGGGGCACGGCAAGCTCATCATCGGCGACCGCGGCAACGACATCAACGCCTACGACCTCGAGGACAACGGCAACCTGACGATCCGCGCCGCGAACCTCCTGGCCTTCGAGCCGAACCTGTCGCTGCAGCAGTCCATCGTGCCGGGCTTCGTCACGCTGATCGGCACCGGCCGGTTCCTCGCCTCGTCGAACGGGCAGGTCATGTTCGTCGAGCCGCCCGTGCGGGTCGACCCGGAGGCGCTCGTCGGCTGGGCCGACTGCCCGTCGCCGAGCCACCACTACGACCAGGCGTGGGTGAGCAGCTTCGTCGCGGCCGCCGGGCGGGCGTTCGGGGTCAGTTCGGGCGAGGAGCGGCAGTTCGACTTCACCGGCTCCGGCACGGTGCTCGTGCAGTCCAGTGAGAAGGTCCTCGACGACCGGCACGTGGTCCGCAACATCACGGGGCAGCTGCCCGGCCTCTCCGCCGGGGGCCTGCGCGAGATCAACGCGTCCGTCCAGCAGCAGCTGGGCCAGCAGCAGTAGCGCGCGTCAGAAGCCGCCGAAGTCGCCGCCGCCGAAATCCCCGCCGCCGAAGTCGCCGAACCCGCCGCCGTCGAACCCGCCGCCGTCGAACCCGCCGTCGGAGCCGACGTCCCCGCCCGCGTCGGCGGCACCGTCGACCCCTGGATCGGCGAGGACGGCCGGGCCGACCCCGGCCATGCCCGCGAACATCGAGCTGAACAGCAGGTAGCTGCCCACGCCCCAGGCGCCGGCGACGAGCGCGGGCTTCCACCACGGCTCGCTGTACCAGCCCGCGGGCACCGGCCGGCCGGCCACCGTGCCGCCCGGGTAGTAGTTCGGGGTGCGGTCCGACGGCGACGGCGAGGCCGTGAGCGCGCGACCGTCGACGTCGACCGTCCGGTCCTCGGTGACGGCGCCGGCGGTGCGCTGGCCGTCGAGCTCGGGGATGGGCGGGCCGGGGTCGAGGTCCATCGCGACCCGGGCGGCGCGCGCGTAGTACAAACCCTCGAGCGCGGTCTGCTTGGCGAGCCGGGCCTGCGCGGGCGTGTTCGCACCGCCGACCTGGGCGCCGGCCGCCGTGTACCGCTCGCCGGCGTCGGCGAGGGCCTGCCGGGCGGCGTCGTTCGAGCCGACCAGGTTGTTCACCTGTCCGGCCAGGCGGTCGATCGCGGCGCGGGCGTCGGCCTGCGCGTCGGCGAGCGCGGTGGTGCGGTTCCGGTTCCCGCGGATCACGAGCACCACGATCAGCGCGATGACGGCGACGGCGATGAGGATCAGCACGGGGTCCATGACCCGACGGTACCGAGGTCGACCGCCGCGCGGCTGACGAGAAGCTGAGCGATTCGGACTTTTCGCCCAGGGCGAAGGAGCGGGGCCGCGGGCACGACGAGGGCCCGCCACCCCACGGGTGACGGGCCCTACGACGGTGGCCGGACGCGCCGGCCGGGGCGGGGACTAGTCCGCGCCGATGATGAACTCCTCGAGCTGCTTGCGCGCGACGTCGTCGGCGATCTGCTCGGGCGGGGACTTCATCAGGTACGCCGAGGCGGGGATCACGGGGCCGCCGATGCCGCGGTCCTTGGCGATCTTCGCGGCGCGCACGGCGTCGATGATGATGCCGGCCGAGTTGGGCGAGTCCCAGACCTCGAGCTTGTACTCCAGGTTCAGCGGCACGTCGCCGAAGGCGCGGCCCTCGAGGCGCACGTACGCCCACTTGCGGTCGTCGAGCCACTCGACGTAGTCCGACGGGCCGATGTGCACGTTCTTGTCGTGCACCTTGCCGGCGAGCGGGCCGTTGAGGTTCGACGTGACGGCCTGCGTCTTGGAGACCTTCTTCGACTCGAGGCGATCGCGCTCGAGCATGTTCTTGAAGTCCATGTTGCCGCCGACGTTGAGCTGGTACGTGCGGTCCAGCGTGACGCCGCGGTCCTCGAACAGCTTCGCCATCACGCGGTGGGTGATGGTGGCGCCGACCTGGCTCTTGATGTCGTCGCCGACGATCGGGACGCCCGCGTCGCGGAACTTCGCGGCCCACTCGGGGTCGGAGGCGATGAAGACGGGCAGCGCGTTGACGAAGGCGACGCCCGCGTCGATGGCGCACTGCGCGTAGAACTTGTCGGCCTCCTCGGAGCCCACGGGCAGGTAGGAGACGAGGACGTCGACCTCGTTGTCCTTGAGCGCCTGCACGACGTCGACACCCTCGCCCGGGGCCTCCTCAATGGTGAGGCGGTAGTATTTGCCCAGGCCGTCGAGGGTGTGGCCGCGCTGCACGGTGACGCCGGTGGGCGGCACGTCGGCGATCTTGATGGTGTTGTTCTCGGAGGCGTTGATCGCGTCGGAGAGGTCGAAGCCGACCTTCTTGCCGTCCACGTCGAACGCGGCGACGAACTCGACGTCGCGCACGTGGTACGGGCCGAACTTCACGTGCATGAGGCCCGGCACGGTGGCGTCGTCGGCCACGTCCTTGTAGTAGTGCACGCCCTGCACGAGCGACGAGGCGCAGTTGCCCACGCCGACGATCGCGACGCGCACCTTGGTGGAGTTGTCAGTCACCGTTGTTCCCTTCAGTCGGTGTCGGTCTTCGCGTCGGAGCGGGACTCGGCGGCGATCAGCTCGTTGAGCCACCGCACCTCGCGCTCCGTCGTTTCCAGTCCCAGCTCGTGCAACTGCCGCGTGTACGTCTCGCTGGTACCGCCGGCCGCGAGGGCCCGACGGAGCTCTTCGCGCCGCTCCTCGACCTGCCGGCGGCGACCCTCGAGGATGCGCAGCCGGGCCTGGGCGGGGGTGGCGGTGAAGAAGGCGAGATGCACGCCGAACCCGTCGTCCGTGTAGTTCTGCGGGCCGGTGTCGGCGACCAGGGCGGAGAACCGCTCCTTGCCGGCCGAGGTCAGACCGTAGACACGGCGCGCGCGGCGCTTCGACGGGCCCGGTCCGTCCTCCTCGGCGATGTACCCGGCGTCCTGCGCGCGGCGCAGGGCGGGGTACAGCGATCCGTAGGAGAACGCGCGGAACGGGCCCAGCAGTTCCGTCAGCCGCTTGCGGATCTCGTAGCCGTGCATGGGGGAGTCGTGCAGCAATCCCAGAACTGCGAGTTCGAGCACTGCCGCCTCCTTCCGGGGCACGGCGCCGAGCCGGGCGGCCGACGCGAGTGGATCTATCTCATCAATCGATCGGCAGTTGTATCGCGCCGATATATAGGACGATACCTCAGCGGTGAACCGGCGGTGAACGCCAGGCGGCGGCGAGAGGTGCCGGAGGCGCGCGACCGGGGAGGACCGTCCCGGGCGGTATGCCCTTGTCGCGGCGTTGCCGGGCCCGGCCACGTACATTGGATCCGTGCGGACGCAGAGGCAAACGGTGGACTACGCGCTGCAGCGGCGATCGCTGCTCGCGTCGGTCAACGCCGGGCGCACGGCCGTGAAGGCGGTGTGCGACGCCGACCCGTACCTGCTGCGGGCGGCCAAGTTCCACGGCCGGCCGTCCGAGGTGCTCTGCCCGATCTGCCGCAAGGAGCAGCTGACACTGGTGTCCTGGGTGTTCGGTGAGTCCCTCGGCGACGCCTCGGGTTCGGCCCGGACGGACGCCGAGCTCAGCGAGATGGAATCCACACGGGTGGAGTTCTCCGTGCATGTCGTGGAAGTGTGCAGGTCGTGCAACTGGAATCATCTGGTGCAGTCGTACGTGGCGGGCCTCCCGCCGCGACCACGGCGCAAGCGCCGCGCGGCCCCAGGCTGAACGAGCGGCGGCCGGACCGGCACGGAACGTACGAGACGACGAAGAGACGAGCGGAGAACCAGCGGTGACGAACCCGGGTGGCAAGGACGAGCGGAACGGGGCGGCCGGAGGGCCGCCGCGGCCCGGAGGCCCCACCCCGCCGGTTCCGCCGCGACCCGCGACGCCGCAGGCGGCGCCCACCACGCAGTTCCCGGTGGTCCCGCCGAGCGGCGCGAACCCCTCGGCGCCCACTCCGCCGCCTGCCCCCGGCGCCGGCCGCGCACCGTCGAGCCAGGCACCGTCGGCTCCGGCACCGTCGGACCCGGGTGCGCCGCGCACGGCCTACCAGCCCCTCTCGGGCCGCCCCGTCGACGGTGCCGAGCTCGAGGCCGAGGCGGATCGCGGCAGCGCTCCCCGCCCGGCAGCACCGGCAGAGCCGGCCGAGCAGCCCGTCGTGATCCGCAAGGCGGCCGCCGCCGCACCCGCCCCCGGCGGTGACGGTCCCGGTGGGGACGGACCGGGCGGCGACGGTCCCGGTGGCGACGGACCGGGCGGCGGCGACGGTGACGGCCCCGACGAGCCGGACGACGGCGACCATGATTCCGAGAAGAAGGGCCTGCGAGCGCTCGTGAGCGGTTCACTGTTCCGACGTGTCGTGACCGGCGGCGTGGCCGCGGTCGCGCTGATCATGGTGATCGCGCTGCTCGCCTTCCTCGTCGGCTACTGGCGCACCGACGTGCCGCAGCCGGGCGAGATCCAGACGAACCAGGTCGCGACCATCGTCATGAAGGACGGCAACACGCCCATCGCGCGCGTCGTGCCGCCCGAGGGCAACCGCGAGATCCTGCCCGCGCAGGACATCCCCGACGTCATGAAGAACGCCATCATGGCCGCCGAGGACCGGGAGTTCGCCACGAACCCGGGCTTCTCGCTCAAGGGCTTCGCGCGCGCCGTGTGGAAGCGCATCCCCGGCGTCGCCGGCGACGGCGAGGACGCCGGTGGCGGCTCGACGATCACGCAGCAGTACGTGAAGAACGCGCTGGTCGGCGACGAATCGTCGCTGACGCGCAAGTGGAAAGAGCTCATCATCTCCACCAAGATGTCCAACTCCTGGTCCAAGGACGACATCATGGCGGCGTACCTGAACACCATCTACTTCGGCCGCGGGGCGTACGGCCTCCAGGCCGCGTCGAAGGCGTACTTCAACGTCAACGCGAAGGACCTCAAGGTGGAGCAGGCCGCGCTCCTCGCCGGCCTGGTCCGCGGACCGTCGCTGTACGAGCCCACGACGCACCTCGCCGACGCCACGGGCCGGTGGAACTACGTGCTCGACGGCATGGTCGACATGAAGACGCTCGACCCCGCGCAGCGCGCCAAGCTGGTGTTCCCGAAGACCGTCGCGCCGGGCCGCGGCGCCAGCGACGACCTGTCGGCGGGCCCCAACGGCCTGATCAAGACGCAGGTGCTGCGCGAGCTCAAGGACGCCGGCATCGACGAGTCGACGCTGAGCACGCAGGGCCTGAAGATCACCACCACGATCGACCAGCAGGCGCAGTCCGCGGCCGTGAAGGCCGCCGCGAACATGGCCGAGAACCAGCCGAAGGACCTGCGCACGGCGATCGTCTCCGTCGATCCCAAGACCGGCGGTGTGCTCGCGTACTACGGCGGCAGCGACGGCAACGGCTACGACCGCGTCCAGGCCGGCCTGCAGACCGGCTCGTCGTTCAAGGTCTTCGCGCTGGTCGCCGGCCTCGAGCAGGGCATCGGCCTCTCCCGCGTCTACTCCTCCTCGCCGTTCAAGGCGCAGGGCGTCACGGTCAACAACTCCGACGGTGAGTCCTGCGGCAGCTGCAACCTGGCGACGGCGATGAAGATGTCGCTGAACACCGTCTACTACCGCCTCATGATGGACCTGAACAACCAGGCCCAGGATGTCGCCGACGCGGCGCACAAGGCGGGCGTCGCCGAGAGCTTCGGCGACATCAAGAAGACCCTGGCGCAGTCAGACGGCAGCGGCGTCGAAGGCGGCGTCGTCCTCGGCCAGTACCAGAGCCGGCCCATCGACATGGCCTCCGCGTACGCCACCCTGGCCGCCGAGGGCATCTACCGGGCGCCGCACCTGATCAGCAAGGTCACCACCGCCGACGGCCGCACGCTGCTCGACCGCCAGAACGACCCGGGCGAGCGCCGCTTCAGCAAGGACGTCGCCAACAACGTGACCGCCGCGCTGCAGCCCATCGCGTCGTACTCCAACGGCAACGGTCTCGCGGGCGGCCGCGCCTCGGCCGCCAAGACCGGCACCGCGCAGTACCAGGACACCGGCCAGAACAAGGACGCCTGGATGGTGGGCTACACCCCGTCGATCTCCACCGCGGTGTGGGTCGGCAACGACAAGGGCGGCCCGATCACCAACGGCTGGGGCGGTCCCATCTACGGCTCCGGCGTCCCGTCGACCGTCTGGAAGCAGACGATGGACGGCGCGCTCGCGGACACCGACTACGAGTCCTTCCCGACCCCCGGCATGATCGGCGGCCAGGCGGGCGTCCCGGTCGAGACGCGCACCCGGACCTCGTCGACGGGCACCGGCTCGGCGTCGGCCTCCGCGGGCGAGAGCGGCTCCGCGACCCGCACGGTGCCGGGCCTGCCCGGCGTGCCGATGCCGACGTTCCCGTGGGACCCGACCACGACGCAGCCGGGCGGCCAGACCTACCCGGGGCAGCCCACCACGCGGCCCCGGCCGGGCGGCAACGGGACGGTCCCCGGTAACGGCGGCCGCACGGTCGCGCCGCGGGTGACGAACCCGGTGCCGTGACGGAACCCCGCGCCGCGGCCCCGGAGGCGGAGGACGACGATCGCCTCCACGTCAGCCCCGGACGGTTCGACCCCGCGACGGTCATCGAGCCGGACCGGGACGTGCCGAGCCGGACGGATGCGGTGGCGCGGGACTTCTCGACGGCGCTCGGCGGTCCGGTGGGCGCGCACGCGCTCGTCGGCTTCCAGCGCTTCTTCACGCCGCTGCGCCTGATCCTGCTGGTCACGGTGCTGTTCCTGGCGCTGGGCTGGACGACGAAGGCCGGCTGCCTGCAGCAGAAGTCCGAGGGCGGGCAGCTGGTGCTGGACTGGTCGGGCAATCGGCCGTACGCCGCGATGTGCTACTCGGACACGGTGCCGCTGTACGGCGCGGAGCGCCTGAACGAGGGCCTCATGCCCTACGTGACCCAGTTCTTCGACACCGACCCGACGGGTGCGCGCCAGGAGCGCTACATGGAGTACCCGGTGCTCACCGGGATGTATCAGTACGCCGCCATGAAGGTCGCCAAGGTGTGGGTCGCCCTGCACGAGAAGTGGGGCGTGCCGGCGGCGATCGAGGTGGTGCTGTTCTTCACCGTCGCCGCGGTCGGGCTGGCGCTGTTCTGGCTCATCGCGGTGTGGGCGACGACGCGGTTGGCCGGCGGCGCGGCGTCCCCGTCGCGCCCGGCCGCGCGCCGACCGTGGGACGTCATGCTCATGGCCGCGTCGCCGCTGGTCATCGTGCACGCCTTCACCAATTTCGATGCGATCGCCGTCGCGGCGATGGCGGTGGGGATGTTGCTCTGGTCGCGGGAGCGGCACGTGTGGGCCGGCGTGCTCCTCGGGCTGGGCACCGCCGCGAAGCTGTACCCCGCGTTCCTGCTGATCGTGCTGTTCTTCCTGTGCCTGCGCGCGGGCCGCCTGCGGCCCTGGTTCACGGCGACGGCGGTCGCGCTGGCGACGTGGGTAGCGGTCAACCTGCCGATCCTCGTCGCGGCCCCGCGCGGCTGGTGGGAGTTCTTCCACCGGAACTCGATCCGCGCGGTCGACATGGACTCGATCTACGCCGTGATCAGCTCGTTCACCGGCGGCTGGGTGTTCGGCGGCGAGGGCCCGCGCGGCGGTGCCTCGTCGCTGGCGAACGGCATCACGCTGGTGCTCTTCCTCGCCGTGATCGCCGGCGTCGGCTACCTCGCGCTGAAGGCGCCCCGGCGGCCACGCGTCGCGCAGCTCGCCTTCCTCCTGGTGGCCGGGTTCCTGCTGGTGAACAAGGTGTGGAGCCCGCAGTACTCGCTGTGGCTCGTGCCGCTGGCGGTGCTCGCGATCCCGCACACGCGGCTCCTGCTCGCGTGGATGACGATCGACGCCCTGGTCTGGGTGCCGCGGATGATGTACTTCCTCGGCATGCAGAACAAGGGGCTGCCGGAGCAGGCCTTCACGGCCACGGTCCTCCTGCGCGACCTCGCGGTGATCGGCCTGTGCGTGCTGGTGGTCCGGCAGATCTACCGGCCCGACGAGGACCTGGTCCGGTCGACGTACCCGGGGCCGTACTCGCCTCCGCTGGACGATCCCGCAGGCGGCGTGCTCGACGGTGCGCCCGACTCCTCCTGGCTGCGCAGCCGCAGCGCGCAGCGCGGCAGGTACCAGACGAAGACCACGAGCAGCGCGGCGCGGCCCCAGACGCCGATCCACACGCCCCACTGAACCCACCAGGTGATCGGCAGGTTCGCCGCGTGCTCGGAGAAGTAGTTCCACACCGTGAGCTCGAGGCTCAGGTCGAACACGAGGTACGCCGCGATGAGCCGCCAGTCGACCTTGAGCAGGATGAAGAAGGGCAGCAGCCACAGCACGTACTGCGGTGAGTGCACCTTGTGGAAGAGCATGAACGCGGCCAGGATCGCGCCGCTCACGCCGAGCCACGGGTACACGCCGGTGCGCCGGTAGTGCATCCAGCCGTACACCAGCAGCGCCGCGATCGAGATCACGATGAGCAGCGGTGAGACGGACGAGACGAAGGCGTCGTAGTCCTTCGGGTCGTCGAACGCCTTGAGCACGCCCCAGTACCAGATCGAGTTGGTCGACAGGTCGGCCGTGCGCAGCTCCTGGAACTTCAGCGAGGCCCGCCAGCCCTCGAAGCCGAAGACCATGAAGGGCACGTTGATCGCGACGGCCACCACCACGGCCGTCGCCGCGGTCGCCGCCGCGCCCACCCAGTCGAGCAGGCGCCAGTCGACGCGGGCGCGCCGCCCGGGACCGTCGGGCAGCGCGACGGTGCCGGTCCTGCCGTGGGTGAGCACGTACAGCACCAGCGGCGCGACGAACAGGCCCGGATAGATCTTGAGGTCGAAGCCCACGGCGAGCACCGCTGCGGTGGCTATCGCGGGGATGCGGATCGACCCGCCGGTCCGGTCGGCCCACGCCATGATCCCGAAACCGACGGTCGCCGCGGCGACCACCGGTAGCTCCATGTTGTGGAAGGCGTACAGCGCCAGCGGCGGCGCCACCGCCCACAGCGCGGCGGTGCGGCCCGAGATCTTGGCCAGCACCCAGCCGGTGAGCATCCCGAACGGAGCGAGCAGCAGCGCCATGTGCAGCAGGAACTCGGCGTCGTTGTGCGCGCCGATCGCGCCCACCCAGAACAGCAGGCCGCTGAGCACGGGGTACTCGATCGCGCCGCCCTGCAGCTTGCCGTCGCCGTCGATCCAGCCGGTGAGGTAGGGGAAGACGTGGTTGTTGACCTCGCGACCCGTCCACAGGAACTGGATGTCGGAGTAGCAGATCCGGCCGGGCGTCGACGCGAAGCCCTCGGACCGGCCGAACTCGTCGAACGGGGCGCCCGTGCACTGCGCCTTGATCTGGTAGCCGATGACGAGCGCGAGAACGGTGAGACCGAGCACGGTCCACGCCACCCGATCGGGGCGGAAGCTGGGCCGGGACATGCGCACCACCCTATCGGCCCCGGTCGTGGGGGCAGGTCGACGGTGCCGTCACGCTCCGGCGAGGAACTGCAGCGGGTTCGCTTTCCACACGCCGTGGATCACCAGCAGCGGCCACATCACCCGGTACCGCAGCCACAGGAAGCCGAGGAACAGCCCGCTCACGCCCTGGTTCGCGAGCACGTTCATCGCGTCCGGCAGGGGTGCACCCGAGCCCTGGATCGCGACGTGCCAGGACGCCCAGACCACCGCCGAGAGCGCGACCGCCGCCCACGGCCCGAGCACGGCGTGCCAGCGGGTGAGCAGCCAGCGCCGGTAGAAGACCTCCTCGAGCAGCGCGTTCATCGCGAAGCCGACGAGCAGCAGGAGCACCGCGTCGAGGAGCTGCACCCCGGCGAGGAAGCTCTCGCTCCGGTCGCTGAGCGCCAGGTACACCACCAGATAGGCGAGGACGGCGGGCACGGGCCTCCACCCGGGGCGGGAGGTCGGGTCGGGCCACCGGCGGCCCCACCGGCGGTCGAGGGCGAACACCGCCGCGGGTACCGCGAGCAGCAGCGCGAGCTTGAGCACGGTGTACGTCGGCTCCTCCGGGCCGAGCACGATGAGGCCCGCGGCGAAGGCGACGCCGCAGGCCAGCAGGATCCAGGCCTGGGGCCGCGGGTCGGGCGGTGCCTCCGCCCGGTCCGCCCCGTCCGCCGCGTTCCGGGCGGGCACGGCGAGTGCGACGAGCAGCCCCGCGACCACCGGCGCCCACGGCTGCCACCACGGGATCGTGTCCATCGAGTCCGCGGTGTACCGCAGTCCCCGGCCCGAGAGCGCCGCCACGAGCGACGAGGCGCCGATCGCGCCGATCCCGAGCGCCGCGACCGTCCACCCCGCCCACGTCCTCACGCCCCCACCGTACGGCGGTGTCCGTTCCGAAACCGGCCTCCAGCGCCGCGACGCCGCGAATACTTCGCCGCGGCCTCGCTCGAGCGCTGTTTCGGAATGGAGATCAGCGGCCGTAGAGGTGCTTGAGCATCATCCGGACGGACTTCATGTCGCGCTCCTTGCGTGTGAACGAGAGCAGGTCCATCGGCAGCGCGAACTTCTGCGCGGCCACGGACTGGGGGCGGCTGAACTCGCGGAGCCCGTCGGCGCCGTGGATCCGGCCGAAGCCGGAATCGCCGAGGCCGCCGAACGGGAGCGCGGGCACCGAGGCGAACGACAGGAACGAGTTCACGGCCACGGCGCCCGTGCGCAGCCGGCGGGCCAGCTCGCGGCCGCGGTCGATGTTCTTCGTCATGATCGCGGCGGAGAGCCCGTAGGTGCTGTCGTTGGCCTTGTCGATGGCCTCGTCGACGTCCTCGACGCGGGTGACCACGACCGTCGGGCCGAAGGTCTCCTCGGTGACCGCGGTCGAATCGTCCGGAACGTCCACGAGGAGCACGGGCTGGACGGTGCGCTCGCCGACCGACTCCCGGCCGCCGACGAGGGCGCGGCCGCCCCGGCTCAGCGCGTCGTCGATGTGCGAGGCGATGATCTGCAGCTGCGCCGGCATGGTCGCGGGGCCGTAGTCGACGCCGTCGGTCTCGCCGCCGTGGATCTCCCGGGATGCGGCGGCCAGCTTGTCGACGAACTCGTCGTACCGGTCCGCGACGACGTACACGCGCTCGACCCCCGCGCAGGTCTGCCCTCCGTTGCCGTAGGCGCCGAACGCCGCGGCCTTCACGGCGGCGTCGACGTCCGCGTCGGCGTCCACGATCATCGCGTCCTTGCCGCCGCCCTCGATCGTGACGGGCGTGAGCGTCTCGGCGCACGCGGCCATGACGGTGCGCGCGGTGCGGGCCGAGCCGGTGAACGCCAGTTTGTCGACGCCCGACCGGCACAGCGCGGCGCCGGTGTCGCCCCGGCCATGCACCACCTGGAGCACGGGCTGCGCGGGGCATGCGGCGGCCCAGGTGTCGGCGAGGAACTGGCCGACGGCCGGCGTCAGCTCGCTGGGCTTGAAGACGATCGCGTTGCCCGCGGCGAGGGCGTACGAGATGGAGCCCATCGGGGTGTAGACGGGGTAGTTCCACGGCCCGATCACGCCGATCACGCCGAACGGCCGGTGCTCGACGGTGGCGGTCAGATTGGCGCCCATCATCCCGGTGCCGACCTTGCGGCGCCCGAGCACCTTCTCCGCGTTCTTCGCGGCCCAGTCCAGGTGGACGATCGCGAGCATGACCTCGAGCAGCGCGTCGTCGTGCGGCTTGCCGGTCTCGGCGGTGATCACGCCGGCCAGGTCCTCGGACCGGCGCGCCAGCTCGGAGCGGAAGCGCAGCAGCCAGCTCCGGCGGGCCTTGGGCTCGAGGTCGCCCCACCACTGGGCGGCCTCGCGGGCCCGGTCCACGGCGTCGACCACGGAGGCCGCGTCGGCGATGGGGAAGCGTGCGACCTCCGCGCCGGTGCGCGGGTCGGTCGAGATCAGGTCACCGGTCGTGGTCTTCGACGGTGCGGTCATGACGGTCCTCCAGGATCGGAACAGGTATCTGCTCGATATGTTAGAGACTGTTCTCTCATCTGTGCTAGCTTTCGCAGCATGTTCTCCACGCGATTCACCGAGCAGTTCGGCGTCCGGTACCCGATCGTCCAGGGCGGCATGATGTGGGTCGGCCGGGCCCGCCTCGCCGCCGCCGTCTCCGAGGCCGGCGGCCTCGGCATCCTCACGGCGCTGACCCAGCCGTCGCCGCAGGACCTGCGCGAGGAGATCGCGCGCACGCGCGAGCTCACGGCGAACCCGTTCGGCGTGAATCTCACCGTGCTGCCGACGATCGACCCGCCGCCCTACGACGAGTACCTGCGCGCCGCGGTCGAATCGGGCATCACGATCATCGAGACGGCCGGCTCGAACCCGGCGAAATTCCTGCCGTACCTCAAGGACAACGGCGTCAAGGTGATCCACAAGTGCACCAGCGTCCGGCACGCGCTCAAGGCGCAGGCCATCGGCGTCGACGCGGTCTCGATCGACGGCTTCGAGTGCGCGGGTCACCCCGGCGAGGACGACATCCCCGGCCTGGTCCTGATCCCCGCCGCCGCCGACGCCCTGGAGATCCCGATCCTCGCGTCCGGCGGCATCGCCGACGCCCGCGGCCTCGTCGCCGCGATCGCGCTGGGCGCCGACGGCATCAACATGGGCAGCCGCTTCCTGTGCACCGTCGAGTCGCCGATCGCGCCGGAGGTGAAGGCGCAGATCGTCGCGAACTCCGAGCTGGACACGAAGCTCATCTTCCGCACGCTGGGCAACACCGCTCGCGTCGCCAAGAACTCGGTGTCGGTCGAGGTGGTGGAGACCGAGGCGCAGGGCTGCGAGTTCGAGGACATCCGGCATCTCGTCGCGGGCGCGCGCGGCCGGAAGGTCTTCGAGGACGGCGACGTCGAGGCCGGCATCTGGAGCGTCGGCCTGTGTCAGGGGCTCATCCGCGACGTCCCCACGTGCGCGCAGCTCATCGAGCGGATGATCGCCGAGGGCGGCTCCATCATCGAGCGGCGCCTCGCGCCGCTCGCGAAGGTCGCGGAGGGCGTGGCGTGAGCGAGGACTTCCGGCGCACCGTCGAGGGCGGCGTCCTGACGGTGACGATCGACCGCCCGCAGCGCATGAACGCCTTCGGTATTCGCGCCGCATGGGAGCTGGCGCGCATCATTGAGGAGGCCGACGCCGATGCGGCGATCCGCGTCGTCGTGGTGACCGGCGAGGGCCGCGCGTTCAGTACCGGTGCCGACCTGGCCGGTGAGGCCGCGGAGCCGCAGGAGGCCCTCGAGGCCGTCAACGCCTACATCCGGGCGATCGTCGGCGCGTCGATCCCGGTGATCGCCAAGGTGAACGGGCCGTGCGCGGGCATGGCCGTGGGCCTCGCGCTCTCCGCCGACCTCACGTTCGTCGCCGACACCGCGTACTTCCTGCTGCCCTTCGTGGGCATCGGGCTGCTGCCCGACGCCGGTACCACCGCGCTCGTTCCCGCCGCCATCGGCCGCACCCGCGCGATGGGGATGGCGTTGCTGGGCAACCGGATCTACGGGCCGGAGGCGCTGGCCGCCGGGATGGTCACGGCCGTCCACCCGGCCGAGGAGCTCGACGGTGCCGTCGCCGCGGCCGCCGCGAAGCTCGCCGCCGGGCCTCGGGAGGCGATCGCCGCCACCAAGCGCGCCGTCAACGCCTCCACGCTCGCCGGCCTCGACGACGCGCTGCGCCGCGAGACCGAGTCGCAGGTCATTCTGCTCAAGACCGACGATCACCGCGAGGGCGTCGACGCCATGCTGGGCAAGCGCCCCGCCCGCTTCACCGATTGAGCACATTTGCTCAACCAAGGGTGATGTAAAGCATATTGCACGTTCGTCTTATGGCACTCTAAGTTTTTCCCCGACGGTCGAACATCGGCCGACTGACCAGGGGGAATTTGATGACGGACTATTATCAGCACCAGTACCAGGCACCGGTCGCCGGGACGCAGAGTCCCGACGATCTGACATTGCCGCTCTACGGCGCGACCTTCGGGCAGGCGCTTCGCCGATTCTTCGCGAGCTACCTCACGTCCGCGGGCCGTGCGTCGCGAAGTGAGTTCTGGTGGGTGGCGCTCGTGGCGGCGGCCGTGTCCGCCGTCGGGGTCGCGCTCATCGGCATCGGCAACGCACTCACGGGGGAAGAGGCGAGCGGTGCCGGCATGATCCCCACGATCATCGGCGTGGTTGTCCTCCTGGTGAGTGGCTTCATCTTCGGCATCGGCAGCATCTGCCTGACCATTCGGCGATTGCACGACATCAACGCCTCCGGCTGGTGGTACCTGCCGATCTTCCTGCTGGGACCGATTCCGCTCGTCGGCTTCCTCGTCTACATCGCGATCATCGTGATCGGAGTGCTGCCGAGCAACCCCTCCGGAATCCGCTTCGATGCCCGCTCGTAGCCGGCACCATCTTTCGAAGCGTTCTGCGACCGATCCAGCCCATTCGACCGCAGAACGCTTCGAAAGATGTTCGGCCACGGGCATACCAGTGAGGTTGCCGCTGTGACGAGACGAAAGGGCCCGGCACCGTCGAATAGACGGTGCCGGGCCCTTCGCGCTACGGCCTAGCGGTGAGTCCTACTCGTAGGTCTCGCCGGCCTCGGCCTTGGCGACCAGCGAGGCGGGCGGGGTGAACTGCTCGCCGTACTTGGTCAGCTCCTGCGCGCGGGCGACGAAGGCCTTGGGGCCGACGGTGCCGTCCGGCGCGGTGTAGCCGTTGATGAACTGCAGCACGCCGCCGGTCCACGCGGGGAAGCCGATGCCGAAGATCGAGCCGATGTTGGCGTCGGCGACGGAGTCCATGACGCCCTCGTCGAAGCAGCGCACCGTCTCCAGGGACTCGGCGAACAGCATCCGGTCGATCATGTCCTGCAGCGGGATGTCCTGGCCCGCGGGCAGGAGATCCTTCAGGCCCGGCCACAGGCCGGTGCGCTTGCCGTCGACGTAGTCGTAGAAGCCCGCGCCGTCCTTGCGGCCGGTGCGGCCCGCGTCCACCATCGCGTCGACCACGGCGTCGCTGCCGTGCGCGGGCAGCGGCTTGCCGGCGGCCTCGGCGGCGGCGCGGGTCTCCTTGCGGATCTTCTGCGGCAGCGTCAGCGTCAGTTCGTCCATGAGCTGCAGCGGTGCGGCCGGGTAGCCGGCCTGCTGACCGGCCTGCTCGATGAGCACCGGGTTCACGCCCTCGCCGACGGCGGCGATGGCCTCGTTGACGAAGGTGCCGATCACGCGGGAGGTGAAGAAGCCGCGCGAGTCGTTGACCACGATCGGCGTCTTCTTGATCTGCAGCGTGTAGTCGATGACCTTGGCCAGCACCGCGTCCGAGGTCTTGGCGCCGCGGATGATCTCCACCAGCGGCATCTTGTCCACGGGGGAGAAGAAGTGGATGCCGATGAAGTCCTCGGAGCGCTTGACGCCCTCGGCGAGGATGGTGATGGGCAGCGTGGAGGTGTTGGACCCGAGGATGGCGTCGGGCTCGACGACGTCCTCGATCTCCTGGAACACCTTGTGCTTCACCTCGACCGACTCGAACGCGGCCTCGATCACGAGATCCACGCCGGCGAAATCGGCGGCGTCGACGGTCGGCGTGATGCGGGCGAGCAGCTCGGCCGACTTCTCGGCGGTGGTGCGGCCCTTGGCGAGCGCCTTCTCCTCGAGCTTCTCGGAGTACGCCTTGCCCTTCTGCGCCGCCTCGAGCGAGACGTCCTTGAGGACGACCTCGATGCCGGCCTTGGCCGAGACGTACGCGATGGCCGCGCCCATCATGCCGGCGCCGATGACGCCGACCTTCTTCGCGGTGTACTTGTCGTAGCCCTCGGGGCGCGAGCCGCCGCCGCTGATGTGCTGCAGGTCGAAGAAGAACGCCTTGATCATGTTCTTCGAGATCTGGCCGGTGGCGAGCGAGACGAAGTACCGGCCCTCGATCACGCTGGCGGTGTCGAAATCGACCATCGCGCCCTCGACCGCGGCGGCCATGATGGCGCGCGGCGCGGGCATCGGGGCGCCCTTGAGCTGCTTGCGCAGGTTCGCGGGGAACGCGGGCAGGTTCGCGGCGATCGCGGGCGAGCTCGGCGAGCCGCCGGGGATCTTGTAGCCCTTGACGTCCCACGGCTGCACGCCGCCCTCGGGGTTGGCCTTGATCCACGCCTTCGCGGCCGGGATCAGCTCCTCGACGGTGCCGACGACCTCGTGGACCAGGCCCACCTCCTTGGCCTTCGCGGGCTTCATCCGCGGACCCTGCAGTAGGACGCCCATGAGCGCGCCCTGCAGGCCCAGCAGCCGCACGGTGCGGGTCACGCCGCCGCCGCCGGGGAGCAGGCCCAGGGTGACCTCGGGGAGGCCGATCTGCGAGCCGCGCGCGTCGGCGGCGATGCGGTGGTGCGTGGCCAGCGCGATCTCGAGGCCGCCGCCCAGGGCGGCGCCGTTGATCGCGGCGACGACGGGCTTGCCGAGGGTCTCGAGGCGGCGCAGCGCGGCCTTCATCGACTCGACGTTGTCGCGCAGCGTCGCGGCGTCCTCGGGACGCGCCTGGCGGATGAGGCCCAGGTTGCCGCCGGCGAAGAAGGTCTTCTTCGCCGAGGTGAGCACGACGCCCGTGATGGAGTCCTTCTCGGCCTCCAGGCGGTCGATGGTGGCGCCCATCGACTCGCGGTACAGGTCGTTCATGGTGTTCGCGGAGCTGGTGGGGTCGTCCATCGTCAGGGTGACGATGCCGTCGGCGTCCTGCTCCCAGCGGATCATGTTCTCAGCCATGTCTATTGTTGTCTCCGTAGTCTTTCCGGCCGGTCAGAGGCGCTCGATGATGGTGGCGATGCCCATGCCGCCGCCGACGCACAGGGTCATCAGGCCGTAGCGGCCGCCGGTGCGCTCGAGGTTGTCGAGCACCGTCGAGACCAGCATCGCGCCGGTCGCGCCGAGGGGGTGGCCGAGCGCGATGGCGCCGCCCAGCGGGTTCACCTGCTCGCGCTCGAGCTTCATGTCCTTCATCCACCGCAGCACGACGGACGCGAAGGCCTCGTTGAGCTCCCAGTGGTCGATCTGCTCCTTCGACAGGCCCGCCTTGGCGAGGACCTTCTCGGTGGCCGGCGTCGGGCCGGTGAGCATGATGGTCGGCTCCGAGCCCGTGACCGCGGTGGCGACGATGCGGCCGCGCGGGGTCAGGCCGGCCTTCTGCCCGCCGGCCTCGTTGCCGATCAGCAGCAGGGCGGCACCGTCGACGATGCCCGAGCTGTTGCCGCCCGTGTGGACGTGGTTGATCTTCGGCACGGTGTAGTACTTCTGCAGCGCGACGGCGTCGAAGCCGCCCATCTCGCCGATGCCGTCGAAGGCCGGGCGCAGCTTGCCGAGGCCCTCGAGGGTGGTGCCGGGGCGGCGGTGCTCGTCGTTGTCGAGCACCGTCAGGCCGTTGATGTCCTTGACGGGCACGACGGACTTGGCGAACCAGCCGTTCTCCCACGCGGCCGCGGCGTTGGCCTGCGACTGCACGGCGTACTGGTCGACGTCCTCGCGGGTGTAGCCGTCGATCGACGCGATCAGGTCGGCGCCGATGCCCTGCGGCACGAAGTAGGTGTCGTAGTTGGTGGTGACGTCCTGGTGCATGGCGCCGCCGTCGGAGCCGAGCGGCACGCGCGACATGGACTCCACGCCGCCGGCGAGCACGAGGTCGTCGCCCAGGCCCGCGGCGACCTTCTGGGCCGCCATGTTGGTGGCCTCGAGGCCCGAGGCGCAGAAGCGGTTGATCTGCACGCCGGCGACGGTCTCGGGCAGGCCCGCGACGGTCGCGGCGGTGCGGGCGATGTCGCCGCCCTGCTCGCCGACGGGCGAGACCACGCCGAGCACGATGTCGTCGATCGCGGACGGGTCCATGGTGGGGTAGCGGTTCTTGAGCTCGTCGATCAGGCCGACCACCAGGTCCAGGGGCTTGGTGGCGTGCAGGGCGCCGCCGCGCTGCTTGCCGCGCGGCGTGCGGATCGCCTCGTAGATGAATGCTTCGGGCACGGTGTTCCTTCCATGGGTGCTGTCTCGGGGAATGTCACAAGTGAATCACTATTCTTTAACTTTGCGCGATTCGGCTCCCGTCGAACATGTTCTAGAACACAATCCCATACATGACGTCTCTTGAGAACATCGCCTGGTTCCCGCGCACGGAGGAACCGCGCAGCTCGCAGCGCAACACCTGGAACAACAGCGTCCGCAACCACGCCGTCATGCGCGGCGATCAGGCGGCGCTGCGCTACCTCGACAAGGAGGTCACCTGGGCGGGCCTCGCCGAGCGGGTCGGGGCCTTCGCCGGCGCGCTGCGCGAGCGCGGCATCACCGCCGGCGATCGGGTGCTGATCCTGGGCCTGAACCGGATCGAGTACGTCGAGGCGGCCCTCGGCGTCACCGCGCTCGGCGCGATCGCCGTCCCGGTCAACTTCCGGATGGCGCCGCCCGAGGTGGCCTTCCTGGTCCAGGACACGATGTGCAGCGCCGTCGTCTACGAGGCGCCCTTCGACCCGCTGATCGCGGGCGTCGCGGGCGCGGGCGCCGACTTCGGCCTGCGCATCCGGTTCGACGGTGCCGACGAGGCCGCCGGCGCGCTGGGCTTCGAGGACCTCGTCGCCGAGGGGCGTCCCGACCCGCACGTCGACGTCCCGGAGGACTCACCGGCGCTGATCATGTACACCTCGGGCACGACCGGCCGCCCCAAGGGCGCGGTGCTCACCCACGTCAACATGACCGCACAGGGCTGGACGAACCTCGTCGCGCCGGGCGCCGTCGACCCGGACGCCGTGGGCGCGGTCGCCGTCCCCCTGTTCCACATCGCCGGCTTCGGCGTGCTCGCGACCGCCTTCCTGCAGGGCCTGACCTCGGTGATCTTCCCGCTCGGCGCCTTCGACCCGGGCCAGACGCTGGACGCGCTGGAGCGCGAGGGCATCACCAGCATGTTCATGGTGCCGATGCAATGGCAGCTCGCGGTGAACGAGCAGAAGCAGCGGCCGCGCGACCTCAAGCTCAAGTTCGTGTGGTGGGGCGCCGCGCCGGCCAGCGAGACGCTGCTCCGCGAGCTCGCCGCCACGTTCCCCGACGCCGAGATCTGCGCCGTCTTCGGCCAGACCGAGATGTCGCCCGTCACCTGCGCGCTCTCGGGCGCCGACGCGCTGCGCAAGTTCGGCTCCGTCGGCAAGGTCGTGCGCACCGTCGCGGCCCGGGTCATCGACTCCGAGGGCAACGACGTGCCCCGCGGCGAGGTGGGCGAGATCGTCTACCGCGGGCCCAACATGATGTCCGGCTACTGGAACAACCTCGAGGCCACGAAGGAGGCGTTCCACGGCGGCTGGTTCCACTCGGGCGACCTCGTCCGCATGGACGAGGAGGGCTTCGTCTACGTCGTCGACCGCGCCAAGGACATGGTCATCTCGGGCGGCGAGAACATCTACTCGGTCGAGGTGGAGAACGCCGTCGCGGCGCACCCCGACGTCACCGAGGTCGCCGTGATCGGCAAGCCCGACGAGCGCTTCGGCGAGGCCGTGGTGGCCGTCGTTCAGCTGCGCGACGGCGCCGAGCTCACCGTCGAATCGCTCTCGGAGTTCCTCAACGACCACATCGCCCGCTACAAGCACCCCCGCCACGTGGTCGTGATCGACGCTCTGCCGCGCAACCCCACGGGCAAGGTCACCAAGCCCGTCCTGCGCCAGCAGTTCGGCTGACGGTCCCCCTCCGCCCGACGGTGCCGCCCGGCCCCGTCGGGCGAGGGCCCGGACGCACGAGCCGGGGCCCTCCGAACGAGAACCCCGGCTCCGTCGTGCACCGCCGACTCAGACCAGCCGACGACCGAACTTCGCGCGGAGGCGGAGGTCGGCGAGGAGCAGGTGGTACGGCAGGCGCCGGAGCGCGAGCGGGGTGAAGCGGTTGCTGAACGCGACCAGCCGCCAGAACGCGTCGAACCGGCGCTGATCGCGGGCGGTCCACTCGATCTCCATGGCCTCCCGGAACTTCGGCGCGAGGAAGCCCGCGTTCTGGAACCGGTTGAAGGCCTTGATCGGCTCGGGGAGGTTGCCGACGAAGGTGAAGTCGACGAGCTGCCGCAGGTAGGTGCGGGCCGTTTCGTCGGGGTTGATCCGCGTGGCGCACAGCTCGACCCACTTCGCGTCGAACTCCTCCGGCGTCGCGGGCCACAGGTCGGCGGGCACCTGCAGCGTGGTGCCCAGCGGCGCGGCGTCGCGGTAGAACAGCGCGCGCTGCTCGCGGTTCATGCGGCCGCGGAGCAGCTGGTGCGTGTCCTCGTAGCCGATGTACAGGCACATCGCGACCCACAGCTGCAGCCCGCGGTCCATCGCGTTGTACTTGACCGGACTCGACGCGGTGCTGCGGACCTGCCGGTGCGCGGTGTTGACCGCCTCGCGGTAGCGGGCCTTGTCCTCGGGGGTGCCGAGCACCGCGACGGCGAGGTAACTGATCGTGGTGCGGGTGCGCTTGACCGGGTGCTTGTACAGGGAGCCGGAGTCGACGGGCGACTCCATCACGCCGTAGGCGACGGGCTTGTTGACCAGCTGCATGACCACGTTCGCGGCGCCGGCCGCGAGCGAAGTGACGTCCATCGCGTCGGTCAGGGTGGTGAGGACGTGGGCGGGCCGCGCGGGCGCCGTGATCGTGATGCGGTAGCCCTCCGCGACCGGGTCGACGGGGTGGGCCGGGGGCGCGGGCGGTGCGGTGTCCGTCGCCGCGGCGGGCGTGGCGTGGGGCTCGGCGCTCAGAGTCATGCGCGGTCCTTCGGGTTCTTCCACCGAATCGGTGTGTGAATGTTCACTTACTTATAGTGTTGACGGTACACCGCGGACGGGCTCCTGACAGTGAGTACTCTCGAAGCGGACGGTGAAGAGGAGTAGACGTGACCCAGGCGCGGCGGAAGCGGCCCAAGGACCGGCGCGAGCAGATCGCGCGGGTCGCCGCTGAGGATTTCTCCCGGCGCGGCTATCACGGCGTCGGGATCGAGGAGATCGCCGCGTCGCTCGACATCAGCGGGCCGGCGGTCTACCGGCACTTCCCCAACAAGTACGCGCTGCTCGAGCACGCGATCACCTCGGCCTCCGACGCGTTGTGCAACGCCGTCGACGAGGCGGCCGAGGCCACGGCGGGGCAGGAGCCGGCGGCGCGGGTCGACGCGATCATCGAGGCCGCGCTGCGGATCTCCTTCGAGCGCCGGAACACGGGCGGCCTGTTCCGCTGGGAGCAGCGCCTGCTCGAGGGCGAGGACAGGTCGCGGATCCGCGAGCAGCTGACCGCGATGATCGGCACGGTCGCCGACGCCGCGGCGCCGGCGCTCCCCGGCGTCGACCGGGCCGAGATCGAGCTGCGCAGCGTGGCGCTGATCAGCGTGACCGGTAGCGTCACCGCGCACCGGACCGTCCTCGCGCAGAAGCGCGCCGAGGCCGTGCTCGGCGCCGCGGCGCGGCAGGTGCTGGCGCTGCCCACCCCGCCGGTGCCGTTCACCGTCGGGCCGCCGCCGGAGCCCAATCCCGACGCGGGCCGGCAGGAGCAGGTGCTGGTCGAGGCGATCGAGCAGATCTTCCAGCACGGCTTCCACAACGTGAGCATGGGCCAGATCGGGCGCGCGGCCGGGATCGTCCCGTCCGGCATGTATCGCTACTTCCCCAGCAAGGCAGGCATTCTGGTCAGCGCTCTCGACCACGCCGGCAAGGGGGTGGGCGACGCGATCGCCGAGGTCACCACGACGGTGCCGGATCCCACGGCCCGACTCGCGGCCCTCGCGCAGGCCTACGTGCAGTTGTCGTTCCTGCGGTCGAAGCTGATGACCGTGTACTTCCGCGAGATCGGCAACGTGCCCGACGCGGACCGCAGCCGCCTCGCCGGGATCCAGCGCGCCAACATCGCCGCGTTCGCCGACGCCGTGGTCGCGGTCCGGCCCGAGCTCAGCGCCGCCGAGGCCACCTTCCTCGTCCATGCCGCGTTCGCCGTCGTCTTCGACGTGGGCCGCACCCGCCGCTTCGACACCGACCCGGCGTTCCAGGCCGAGGTCTACGCCCTGGTCTGCGCGGTGCTGTTCGGAGGCTGAGCGGGCACCGCGCCGGCGGGCGTCCGCGTTCAGATGAGAGGCCTGCCCGCGCCCATCCGCAGCCGCAGGTCCACCATGAGCGATCGCGTCGGCCCGAACCGCAGGAACCGCGGGATGAAGCGGTTGACGAAGCCCACGAACGCGAAGAGGTTCTCGAACCGGCGCTGATCCGCGGCCGTCCAGGCCACGTGCATCTGCTCCCGGAAGTACGGCGCGAGGAAGCCGGCGGTGAGGAACGTCAGCAGCCCGCCGAAGACGAGATGCAGCGGCCAGGTGATCATCCGCAGGTGCAGCAGGTCGTCGAGGTAGGCGGCGACGGGCTCGTCGAGCCGGATCTCTCCGCACGCGCGGACCCAGTAGTCGTCGAAGTCGGCGCGCGTGGCCGGCCACATGTCGCGCGGCACCTGCAGGGTGGTGCCGAGCGTCGCGCAGGACTGGTAGAAGCTCTCGGCCTGGTTCTCGGGCAGCCGCCCGTTGAGCATCTGGTACGTGTCCTCGAAGCCGACGAAGAGGCAGGCCGCCACCCAGAGCTGCAGGTCCCGGTCGAAGGCGTTGTACTTCACCGCCGCCCCGGGCTGCGATTTCACCTGCCGGTGCGCCCCGTTGACGGCCTCGCGGTAGGCCTCCTTCTCGGCGTCGCTGCCGAGGATCGCGACCGCGAGGTACTGGGTGGTGGTGCGCGCGCGCTTCCACGGGCGCTTCATCAGCGCGCCGCTCTCCACCGTCGACTCCACCACGCCGTGCCCGACGCCCGGGCTCATCATCTGCATCGCGACGTTCGCGGCCGCGCCGGCGAAGCCCCAGAAGTCGAGGGCGTCGGTCACCGCGAGCTCGCGGGTCGTGTACCGCCGGTGGGTGCCCGGGATCGAGATCCTGGTGCGCTCCAGGGTGAGTGGGGCATCGTCGGGCGCGCCGAGGTCCCCGGCAGGAGTGGACGAGCGTGACATGGAGGCTCCTATCGCGTCGGCGGGAGGGTGGCGAGGTAGTCGTCGAGGAGGACCAGCCCGGCGCCGACGAGCACGACACCCGCGACCGCCGCGGCGAGGAGCAGGAGCCAGGCCGCGATCCGCACCACTGCGGGCACCCGCTGCCGGCCGCCGAGGATCTTCACGTACTGGACCACCACGTCGATGATCCACACCAGGGCCATCACCGCATCGTCACGTTCGCGAAGAGCAGCACCGGCCAGCAGACGACGGCACCGAGGAAGGAGACGATCCGGTCGATCCCGCTGAGGTCGCCGAGGTGGTCCATGTGGGTCAGCGACCAGACGACGCCGATGATCCCGTACGGGATGCCCACGAGGACGAGGAGGCCGATGAACTCCGAGACCTTCATCTCGTAATCGAGGAAGCGCTGCACCATCGTCGGGTCCTCCGGGCGTCAGTTGGGGGTGCCCGACGGTGCGGGCAGGGCGGGCATGGTCGGGGTGGCGGGCTGCTGCGGGTTCGACGGCGCGGACGGGTTCGCCGACGGGGCCGTCCCCGTTCCGCCGCCGAGACCGCTGAGCACGGCGTTCGGGTTGGCCGGGTCGCCGGCCTCGGTGATGATCCAGTCCCGGTTGCGGTCGAGGCTCACCGAGTAGGTGCTGGTGCTGAGAGTGCCCTGCGGGGCCTGGATGTTCTGCGTCGAGACGTCGACGGCCACCTTCACCTGGTAGATGCCGTTCACCTCGGAGGTGGTCTTCGCGAACGATGCCTTGCCCGTGGCGGTGATCCGCAGCGGGGTCACGATCTCGCGCATGACGTCGAGGATGGAGTCGAACTTCTTCGCCAGTTCCGGTGTGGCTCCGGCCTTCAGCCCGTTGATCCACGGCGTGAGGTCGCGGTAGTCGATGGTCGCGGCCTTGACGGCGTAGTCGGAGGCGATCTGCTCGGCGCGGGCCCGGTCGGACGCCTCCTGCCGCTCCGCGTCGAGGGCGCGGGTCTGCAGGTAGAGCAGGACGGAGACGGCGACGAGCGCGACGACGACGACCGTCGCGAGGACGGTGCGCAGTGTGCCCGACGGTGCCCGCCGGGCGGGCTCCTCGTCGGGGGCCTTCCCGAGCGACTTCTTCCGCGCGGCGGCGGATCCGGAAGGGGGCGTGGCGGATCGGGCGGGCCCCGGCTTCCGCGGCTTCTCGGTCGAGACCGGCGGCGCGGCCTCGTCAGCGGCGTCTTCGGCCGCCTGATCGGCAGCGTCGTCCTCGGCGGAGTTCTCGTCGTCGGGGGCCGACGCGTCGGCGGCGACCTCGTCGGGGTCGTCGTGCTCCTGCGGCATGGATTCCTCTCTGGTGGTCAGGGGCGGGGGAGGGTCAGGGTGACGCGCGCGGCACCGTCGGTCCCGGCGACCTGCAGCGCGTTCGACAGCAGCGTGCTGAGATCGATCTGCGGCACCGTGCGGTTGACCGCCGAGAAGATGGAGATGAACGGGCCGCCGGTGGTGGCGACCGCGGGGAGCAGCTCGTCGAGGTAGGGCTTGAGCCGCTTGAGGAACGGGTCGATGGTGTTCACGAACGGGTCCGGCGCGTCGAGGGTCATCACCATGCGTTGCACGGCCTGCACGGCGCTGAGCACCACGTCGGCCGTGTTCTCGAACTCGGTGCCGAGTCGGCGCACGGCGTTCGCGGTCCACCCCAGGTCCGCGGAGTAGACCTGGGTGTTGGCGAACATGCTGCGGATCGCGGGCATCCGGCTGAGCACGGTGGAGCTGAGCAGCTGCCCGGCGCGGCTGAGGGTGGTCAGGTCGTCGTCGCGGCCGGAGGTCGCCTGCCACGCCGTCTTCACGATTCCCCCGAGCGCACCCGAGTCCGCGGTGCGGTTGAGCGCTGCGAGCGCCTCGAAGACGTCGCTGACGGAGCGGGACTGGGTGACGGCCGTCGCGGGGATCTCGGCGCCCGAGGCGAAGACGGCGCCGTCGGAGGAGCGGGGCGCGAACTCGACGTAGGGCTCGCTGAGCGCGCTGAGCTGCTCGACGGAGAGGGCCGAGTCCACCGGGATCCGGTACTCCGACGGGTAGCGCAGGGCGACCCGGACGCCCTCGGTCGAGGGCTCGACGGCGGTGACGTCGCCGATCCGCACGCCGCGCAGGAGGATCGGCGACCCGATCGACAGCTGACCGGTGTGGGCCAACTTGAGCGAGAGCGTCGTGTAGGTCACGCCGGGACGCAGCCCCATGTAGCCGACCAGGAGGATGAGCAGGCCGACCACGAGCACCACGGTGAACGTGATCGCGTTCGCCACCAGTTCCTTCTTCATCGCACCGCCCCGATCATGCGCATCGCGCGGAGCGCCTGCTCCGCCTTCTCCTCGGTGGGCACGGCGGGACCGTCGGAGACCTTGACCACGTTCACCTTCGGGCCGTGCTCGACCCACGGGATGATCGTGTCCCGGAACAGGTTCCGCAGGTTGATCAGATTGTCAGGGCGGACGGCGCCCACCGGTCGGTCGAGGAGGAGCAGGGGGCTGACCACCTGCGTGAACAGCGCCGCGAGGTCGCGGACACCCGGGGTCAGCGGCGCGGTGTTCTTGATCAGCGGTGCCAGCGAGGCGAACACCTCGGTCACCCGGGCGGTCTCGGAGATGACGCCCCAGCGGCGGAGCCCGTCGGGGGAGAGGTAGTCGCTGAGCATCCGGTGCTCGGCCGCGACGGTGCCGGTGACCCCGACGACGGAGCGCAGCGCCGCGTCGAGTGAGGCGGTGTCGTCGGCCCACGCCATGACGGTGGACGCCAGGTTGTCGGTGATCGTGCGGGTGCGCGTCGGATCATCGGGGAAGGCACCGTCGATCCGCTGGACCGTGTTGCCGAGTTGCGCGACGCCGCCGCTGCCGAGGAAGCCCGACAGGCTGGTCATGAGGTCCTCCACGTGATCCGGCGGGCGGCTCTGCGCGAGCGGGATCAGCCCGCCCGCGCGGAGCGGTTGCGCGGTCGAGGTGGGCGCCGAGACCAGCGCGATGTAGACGTCGCCGAGGAGCGTGTCCTGGCGCAGCTCGGCGGTGGTGTCGGCGGGGATGCTCGCGGGCTCCGAGATGGTCAGGGTCGCGACGGCCCGATCGCCGTCGAGCCGCACCGAATCCATGGTGCCGACGGAGCGGCCGTTGAACCGGACCTGCGCCTGGTCGGGCAGGTTCAGGGCGTTGGAGAATTCCACGCGCAGAGGCCATCCCGACGACCAGCCGGTGGGACTCGGCAGGGTCGACGGGCTCGCGCGGAGCACGCCGAGAACGCCGAGCGCGAGGACGACGAGGAGGAGCAGGCCGCGGGTGATCCGGCTGCGGACGGTGGGGCGGTTCATCGGGCGGCCCCCGTTCCGCGGAGCACGGCGGAGATCAGGTCGACGTCGATGTGGCCGGGGTCGACGACCTTGCACTGGCCCGGTGCGATGCGGTTGACGTTGGCGCAGGTCAACTCGGGGTTGCGGGCGACCATCTTCGTCGACGGCGGGGTGAAGACGATCTTCAGTCCGAGGGTCCGCTGGTCGAAGGAGACGTTGAAGGCGTCGATCAGGGGCGGGAGGAAGCCGAGGAGATCGCCCCAGTTCCGCACGCCGGCGCTGACCAGCCGCGATGCGGGGATCACGGTGTCGAGGATCGGCCACAGGTTGTGGCCGTAGTGGGAGATCAGGTCCCGCAGCAGTTTTCCGAGGGGGATCAGTGCCTCTGCGAGGGTCTCCGTGGTCCTCGCCGTCGGGACGATGATCTCGGCGAGGCCGTCGGGGGTGGTCGTCAGGAGCTGTTTGAGTGGGCTCCAGTTCGAGGTCATGCCGCCGGTGAGGGACGAGACCGCGTCGAGGCTGCGGCCCACGTCGCCGATGCCGGGGCCGGGGTCGTCGAGCAGTGCGGCGAGGCTGCCGATGACGCCGTTGACGTCGGGCCCGGTGCCGTCGACAGCGGCCGCGAGAGAGGTGAGTGAGTCCTGAACCTGCTTGGCCTGTTCCGGCCCGCCGCCCGTCGTGAGCTTCGCCGCGGCGTCGCCGATCGAGCTGAGGCTCCGGCTCAGGGACTGCGGGGTCTTGGTGTCGGTCAGGCACTTCCCGGCCTGCAGCGCGGGGCCCTGGGCGGCGCCGTCGACGAGGGCCAGCTGCCGGGAGGCGATGAGCGAGGCGGCGACGGTCACCGCACCGGTGCCGGCCCTGATCGCCTGGTCGGCGTCCACGTCGAACTCCACACGCGCCGCGGCGTTCTCGGGGCGGACGGCGGTGACCCTCCCGATCGGCACGCCGAGCCGGGTCACGGGGTTGCCGACGTACAGGCCGATCGCGTCGGGCATCATCGCGCAGTACCTGGCCTGAGCCTTCTCGGGCGTGCGGGCGACGTACAGGGCGGCGGCGATGATCGACCCGACCACCGTGATCGCGATCGCGGTGATCAGCCATTTCGAGCCCAGGATCTTGGAGACCATCAGCACGGTGCCCCTTCCAGCGGGATGCAGTACTGGGACGAGAGGGTGGGGACGGAACCGTCGAAGACGATGGTGCCGTCCGGCTTGACCGAGGACTGGATCCGCCGCAACAGGGCCATCGCGTCGTCGATCATCTTCTGGTACTTGGTGAGCAGCCCGCCGATCTGGCCGGACATGAGGTTCACCTGCGCCTCCATCGACGCGAGGTTCTCCTGGTAGAAGTTGGCCGGCGGGATGATCCGGGTGAGCACCATGTCCAAGGCGCTCATGAACCGCTTGTACCCGGCCACGTTGAGCCGCGCGGTGGAGAAGTAGATGTTCATGTCGCGCATCACCTGGGTGAGGACGTCTCCGTTGCGATCGATCGCGGCGGAGTACTCCGCCAGGGTCTGGACGAAGCCGCCGACCTCGTCCTTCTGCGTCGACAGGCTCTGCACCACGCCCTGGAGGGTGGACAGCACCTCCTTCAGCTGGCCGGAGTTGCCACTCGTCGCGCGCTGGATCTGCGCGAGCGATTCGCGCAGCGGCGTCGGGTCGATCGCGCGGACCTTCGGATCGGCCTGCTGGAAGGTCTCGACCAGGCTGTACGGGATCCGCACCCGCGCCGGCGGGATCGGCGTCGCCCCCAGGGATCCCGTGCCGATCGAGTCGATGTCGACGAAGTAGCCACCGACGCCGGTCAGCATTTTCACGGCGACGCGGGACTGGTCGCCGATGTGCACCTTCTTCTTGATCCGCAGCCCCACGTCGACGTGGCCGCCGTCGAGCGCGACCCGCTGCACGGAACCCACGGAGACGCCGGCCACCCGCACGTCGTCGCCCGTGCGGACCATCCCCGCCTCGGGGAAGTGCGCGGTGTAGGTGGTGGTTCCGAGGGGCCGGACGGCGAGCACCGAGCTGGCGATCATCACGATCAGCGCCAGCGCGACGCCGAGCACGCCGAAGAGCAGCTGCCGGTTCTTCGAGCTCGGTAGGGCCCAGGCCTCCTCGACGCCGGAGGCGAACTTCAGTGCCAGCCGGTAGCCGTCGCGCAGCAGGGTCGTGGGCAGGTTCAGCGCTTGCACAGCGTCACCTTCGATCCTCGGAGGAAGACCAGGACGCCGGCGGGCAGTTGGGCCTCGCCGCGGCTGCAGCCGGTGTCGCCGCCCGCGGAGGGGACCTGCTGCTGCGTGAGGTTCGCGAACAGCCCGGGCAGGAGGGCGGCGAGGTCGACGAGGCTCTGCAGCCGGGGCAGTTCGGGTCGGGCGAGTTCGAGCAGCGAGCTGCCGGCGGGCTGCAGGCCCGCGCCGCGGAGCAGGGCGTCGGCCGCGGTCATGAGCTCGGCGCCCTGGTCGGAGAGGACCTTCGTCGACGGCGCGGCGTTGCGCATGACCTCGCCGATGCCCTGGAGGTAGCCGATCACGGTCGGCAGGCTCCCCGACTTGCCGCCGAGGCTGTCGTTGATCGCCTTGAGGTTGCGGACCAGTGTCTGCAGCAGTGCCGAGCGGTCGTTGCTGAACCGGCTCAGCGTCTGGAGGGCGTCGAGCAGGGGACCGAGCCCGGAACCGTCGCCCTCGACGACGGCCGCGATGGACTGCGCGAGGTGGTTGATCTGATCGGGCTGCATCGAGGCGAGCACGGGCTGCAGGCCGTTGAAGATCGTCGTGACGTCGAAGGACGGCACCGTCCGGGTCGTGCCGATCGTGGAGTCCGGGGCGATCGCCTCGGCCCGGGCGTCGCTCGGGGAGAGCTCGAGATAGCGGAGGCCGGTGAGGTTCTGGAACCGGATGGACAGCGTGGTGGCGGTGGTGAGCCGCTGGTCGCGGTCGACGGTGAACGCGACCCGGGCGAGCGAGCCGCGCGCGGTGTCGTCCTGGTCGAGCGTGACGTCGCGGACCTTGCCCACCTGGACGCCGAGCAGCCGCACATCGTCGCCGGAGCGGAGCCCGGAGGCGTTGGTGAACTCGGCGGTGTACGACGCTTGCGCGGCCTCGGCGGGGCGGGTGAGCGCGCGCACGGTGAAGGCCGCGCCGACCGCGATCAGGACGACGAAGATCAGCAGCAGGGTTCCGGGATTGCGGGCTGTGCGCACGTCAGCGGCCCCTCGTCGTGGTCGGCGCGGCGGTGGAGGTCGACGGTGCGCCCGTGGGCTTCGGCGCGGACGGGGCGGTGGACGTCGCGGCCGCCCCCGGTCCGGGCTTGCCGGGTGCGGGCTTGCCGGGTGGAGTCACGGAGAACTGCGGCACCGGCGGCAGCAGGGAGGCGATCGCGGGGAACTGCTGGAACGTGACGTCGAGGTTGAGGACGGGGCCGGATCCGTTGTCCGGCATGGATCGCCGGATCCGCTCGATGAGTTCCTCGAGCTGACGGCCGTTGCGGGCGGCGTCGGGGAAGCTCGAGACCGCCCGGGTGGAGAGCTCGCGGACCGGCACCAGCACCTCGGTGAGCGCCGCGACGTTGGGCGCGCTCAGCAGGGCGGCGAGCGCGGGCGAGAAGTCGTAGGCGAACGCGTCGATGGTCCCCTTCTGCCGCTCGGGGTAGCCCGGAGTGTCGGGGCCGGTCCAGGACCACAGCGCGCGGAGCCCGGGGAGCATCCGCTTGACCGACGTGTCGAGGGCGCCGAGTGTGGTCGCGATCGTCGGCAGAGTCTCGCCGGTGGGGATCCGCTGGGTGTCGGCGTTGGCCTCCGCGATGGCGCCGACGGCGCCGAGGAAGGGCAGGAACTGGCGGGTGGTGGTGTCCATCTGGGCGATGAGCTGCGCCATGTGGGGCCGGAAGCTCTCCCGCTCCATGGTGCTGAGCGAGCGGAGCAGGGAGGCCATCGTCGCGTCGTCGGGCGTCGAGATCGGTTCCCAGGAGGAGCCCTCGGCGAGGGTCCGGCCGCCCCGGCCGGGGGTCAGCGAGACCACCGTGATGCCGAAGGTGTTGCCGGGCGCGAAGGCGACCCGCACGGCGTCGGTCACGAGGTCGTCGGCGGCGCCGTTGAGCCGCATCGCCACGCCGAGTCGGCCGGCGCCGCGGTCGACGATGTCGCTGACCTCGCCGATCCGCAGGCCGTCCATCTCGACGGCGGTGCCGGGCGCGACACCGGGCGCGACGCTGCGCACCACGAGGGTCAGGGTCTTCGGCGGGACGGTGACGATCGCGCGGACCGCCCAGAACGCGGCCGCGGCGAGGAGCACCACCAGGATCGTGGCGAGGCCGCGGCGCAGCAGTACCGGGCCGGGCGTCATCATGCCCGTCACGGGCGCGGGCCAGCGCGTCGTCATCGTCGCCTCACCCCCGGAAGACCAGTTCGCTGCTGGCGCCCCAGATGCCGATCGTCATCAGCATGTCGAGCACGACGATGGCGACCATCGACGCGCGAACGGCGCGGCCGGACGCGACGCCCACGCCCTCGGGCCCACCCGCGGCGAAGAAGCCCTGGTAGCAGTGGATGAGGATGACGGCGCAGATGAAGACGACCACCTTCGCGATGGACGCGATGAGGTCGGCCGGGGAGAGGAACTGCTGGAAGTAGTGCTCGTAGGTGCCGGCCGCGTCGCCCTGCGCCAGCGTGACGATGGTGCTGGAGGCGAAGAAGCTGACGATGATCGCGATGAGGAAGATCGGCACGATCGCGACGACGCCGGCGATCATCCGGGTGCTCACGACGAAGGAGATCGACCGCAGGCCCAGCGCTTCGAGGGCGTCGATCTCCTCGGTGATGCGCATGGCGCCGATCTCGGCGGTCATCCGGCATCCGGCCTGGACGGCGAAGCCGGCGGCGGCGAGGATCGGCGCGAACTCGCGGGTGTTCGCGAGCGCGGCGATGACGCCGGTCAGCGGGCCCATGCCGAGGAGGTCGAGGGAGGCGAAGGCCTGGATCGCGACGGTGCCGCCGACGGCGAGGCCGAGCACCACCATCATGAGGGACGTGCCGCCGCCGACGATCACGGCGCCGCGGCCCCACGTGAGGTCCGTGATGGTCCGCACCGTCTGCTTGGGGTAGTTCCGGAGCGCGTGCGGGATCAGCGCGACCGACGCGACGACGAACGACACCATCTGGCCGAGGCGCGCGAGGGTGCCGCGGAACGAGTCCGTCAGCCGTCCGACGGTGCGGAGCCCTCTGGGGCGGTAGGGGGCGATGGTCATGCGGTCAGCCCACCCTCATGGGGAAGTAGGTCGTGTAGATCTGGGTGAGCGCGAAGTTGAGCACGATGATGCCGACGGTGGAGACCACCACCGTCGTGTTCACCGCGTCAGCGACGCCGCGGGCGCCGCCCTTTGCCTCCAGGCCGTGCTGGCAGCCGAGGACGGCGATCATGACGCCGAAGATCGCAGCTTTGACCAGCGAGAATCCGAAGTCGCGGGTGGTGGCGTAGGCGCCGAAGCTGAGCCAGTAGCTGCCCGGGGTGACGTCCTGCCCGGCGACGGCGAGGTAGTACGCGGCGCCGATGCCGACGACCGTGATGAAGACGCACAGCAGCGGCGCGACGAAGGCGGCGGCGAGGATCCGCGGGACGACGAGCCGACGCACGGGGTCGATGCCCATGACCCGCATGGCGTCGACCTCCTCGCGAATGGTGCGGGAGCCGAGGTCGGCCGCGATCGCGGAGGCGCCGGCACCGCCGAGGAGCAGGCCCGCGGCCATGGGCGCGGCCTGCTGGATCACGGTGAGTCCGCTCGCGGCGCCCATCAGGGAGCCGGCCCCGATCTGGTTGACGATGCTGCCGATCTGGATGGTGACGATGACACCGAACGGGATGGCCATCAGGAAGGCGGGGACGGCGGTGACGCTGACCAGGAACCACGCCTGGACGACGATCTCGCGGACCGGGATGCGGGCCCGGAGGAGGTCCGCCACCATGGACACCAGCGAGTGGAGGACGAGTTCGACGGTCCGCCCGAGCGTGCGGACGGGGCCGAGCGCGTTGTCGTCGAGGTTGCGGCGCAGGACGTCGACCGCGCCGGGCCGGTCCGCGGGTGCTTCCTGAGACGATTGCGATGCCATAGCTCACCTCCTTCCTGGCACATGTTAGGGAATGTTCTCTATCTCGGCGGGGTTTTCCGGTGAATTTTCAGATCCGCTCGTCAGTCGACTGATTTCGCTGGTGGCGAGGGGTTGGGGTACCCTGGTCCGGTTGCCTTTCGGGCAACGCTCCTGCCGTGGAGAGTCCACGGCCGCATAGTCCATAGGAGGAGGCGAAAAGCCCATGCGTAATTACGAACTGATGGTGATCCTGGATCCGAGCCTGGATGAGCGCACCGTCGCGCCCTCGCTGGAGACCTTCCTGAACGTGGTCCGCAAGGACGGCGGATCGGTCGGGAACGTCGACATCTGGGGCAAGCGCCGTCTTGCTTACGAGATCTCCAAGAACGCCGAAGGCATCTACGCGGTGATCGATCTGACCGCCGAGCCGGCGACCGTCAACGAGCTGGATCGTCAGCTCAAGCTGAACGAGTCGGTGCTTCGCACTAAGGTGCTGCGGCAGAACTAGCCGTACCGACACAAGAGGGAGAACACCATGGCAGGCGACACGGTCATCACGGTCATCGGCAATCTGACGGCGGATCCGGAGCTGCGCTTCACCCCGTCGGGTGCGGCGGTGGCCAACTTCACCGTCGCCTCCACGCCCCGGACCTTCGACCGGAACACCAACGAGTGGAAGGACGGCGAGGCGCTGTTCCTGCGGTGCAACATCTGGCGTGAGGCGGCCGAGAACGTCGCCGAATCGCTCACCAAGGGCACGCGCGTCATCGTCTCCGGTCGGCTCAAGCAGCGGTCGTACGACGATCGCGAGGGCCAGCGGCGCACAGTGGTGGAACTCGAGGTCGACGAGATCGGCCCCTCCCTTCGGTACGCGACGGCGAAGCCGACGCGCACGCAGCGCGGCGGTGGCGGCGGCGGTTTCGGTGGCGGCGGCCAGGGCGGCGGTGGCGGTTACAGCCAGCAGCCGGCCCAGCAGGCTCCGCGCCAGAACCAGCCCGCAGACGATCCGTGGGGCAGCGCCCCCGCGGCCGGGAGCAGCTTCGGCGGCGGCAACGACGATCCGCCGTTCTGATCCCCGGGATCGAACACTGTGAAGGCGTCCCGGTTCGCCGGGCGCCGAAGTAGACCTCATCAAGGAGTACCAACACCATGGCCGGTAAGGGCAATGGCCGGAAGGTGCGCGTCGAGAAGGCCGTCAAGGCCAAGGCGTGCACGTTCTGCAAGGAGAAGAACACCAAGATCGACTACAAGGACACCACGCTGCTGCGTCGGTTCCTGTCGGAGCGGGGCAAGATCCGCAGCCGTCGCGTGACGGGCAACTGCGTCCAGCACCAGCGCGACATCGCGATCGCCGTCAAGAACGCGCGTGAGGTGGCTCTGCTGCCGTTCACGTCGACGACCCGCTAAGGAGGGGTGAAGAAGTGAAGCTCATCCTCACCGCCGACGTCGACAACCTGGGCGCCCCCGGCGACACCGTCGAGGTCAAGGACGGCTACGGCCGCAACTACCTGCTGCCCCGCGGCCTGGCCATCGTCGCCACCCGTGGCGCCGAGAAGCAGGTCGAGGGCATCCGCCGCAGCCAGGAGGCCAAGCGTGTGCGCGGCCTCGATCACGCCAACGAGCTGAAGCAGGCCATCGAGGGCCTGGAGTCCGTCTCGCTGACCGTGAAGACCGCCGAGTCGGGCAAGCTCTTCGGCTCGGTCACCGCGGCCGATGTCGCCGCCGCGCTCAAGACCGCCGGCGGCCCCGCCGTCGACAAGCGCAGCATCGAGCTGCCGCAGGGTCACATCAAGTCCACGGGCTCGTTCCCCGTGGTCGTGGTGCTGCACCCCGACGTGCGCGCGAAGTTCGCGCTCACCGTCGCCGCGCAGTAAGCAGGCACGAACGGAAGAACCCCCATCGCCCTCGGGCGGTGGGGGTTCTCTCGTGTCCGGGGTCGGTCAGACGGTGATCGTGCCGACGCACGGCGTGCTGGTCTGGGTACCGATCCACTCGCTGCCCGCGCCCGCCTTGATGACCAGGTTGAAGGTCACGGCGCCCTTGCCGGTGGTGATGGGCGTCTTGTTCAGGACGGGCAGGGGGCCGACGCCGTTGAGCTTGGCGCTGCCGAACTTGCCGGACGTGGTGTTGTTCCACGACAGCGTCGCCGACGAGGCGAACTGGCTCAGGACGAGGTCGCGGGCGCCCGCGTTGCCGGTCGCGGAGACCAGGATCTGGCCCTTGCCACCGACGGTGGCGGTCACCTTCCAGGTGAGCATCTGGCCGCCGACGACGAACATGGGGTTCGCGCTCGTGCAGGTGGCCGTGGCCGAGGCCGGCTTCGGCTTGGGGGCGGGGTTCGGGGCCGCCCCCGCGGAACCGATGGCGCACGTGGCGACGGCCGCGAGCGCGACCGCGACGCCGGCTGAGCGCGCCGTGATCGTGGAGGTGTTCATCGGGTGGTCCTTCCGCAGTCGATGATGCACCGATCAGAATACGCGGCGACGTGGGCGGGAAGAAGGTGCACCGTCGTCCAGTGACGCGTTCGCGCTGGTAGGGGGCTCAGCAGGTGACCGGCGGGTAACAACTGAGGGTGGTTTTCCTCGCGCGACGGTGGCCGATTCACTCACGACACGCCCGAATGTCAGGTCGGTGCGACACGCGGAGGAATCTCGATCCACAACGGTACCCACCCTCATTACCTGGTCCCAACTGGGATGATGGAGAACGCCCTCCGAAGTTTCCACAGGTTTTCCCCATCGGTCCACACAGTCGTCCCCACCCTGACCGCGCGCCCTCCACAGGCTTCCCACAGATCCATCCACAGCTCCGCTTTGCGGTCCCGAGCGGAGCGCCTAGCGTTCACGTGCGTCCATCGCGCGGCCGCAGGGATTTGCTATTCGAAAACCTGTCGGACCCGCGCGGTAGACAGATCGAGAACGGGTGAGTCCTCGCCGCCGCACGGCGGCCGGGACGCGAGAGAGGTGGGTGCGCGGTGTCTGTCACGGACGAGCAGGAGTTCACTCCGAGGCCCGCCGGACGTCCGGAACCCACTCCCGACGGTCCGCCCGCCGAGGACTTCGGACGGCAGCCCCCGCAGGACATCGCGGCCGAGCAGTCCGTGCTGGGCGCCATGATGCTCTCGAAGGACGCCATCGCGGACGTGCTCGAGGTGGTCAGCCCCGGCGACTTCTACCGGCCCGCGCACCAGTCGGTGTACGACGCGATCCTCGACCTCTACGGCGCCGGTGAGCCCGCGGACGCCGTCACCGTCTCGGCGACCCTGGACCGCAAGGGCGAGCTCAAGCGCGTCGGCGGCGCGCCGTACCTGCACACGCTGATCTCCACCGTGCCCACCGCCGCGAACGCCGGCTACTACGCGGAGATCGTCGCCGAGAAGGCGATCCTGCGCAGGCTCGTCGAGGCCGGGACCCGCATCGTCCAGTACGGCTACTCGGGGTCCGACGGTGCCGATGTCGCCGAGGTCGTGGATCGGGCCCAGGCCGCCGTCTACGACGTCACCGAGCGCAAGGCCTCCGAGGACTACGTGATCCTCGAGGAGCTGCTGCAGCCCACGATGGACGAGATCGACGCGATCGCCTCGCGCGGCGGCGTCAGCATGGGCGTCCCCACCGGCTTCACGGACTTCGACGCCCTCACCAACGGCCTACACGCCGGCCAGATGATCATCGTCGCCGGGCGTCCCGGTGCCGGTAAGTCGACGATGGCGCTCGACGTGCTGCGCTCCTGCGCCATCGAGCACCAGATGCCCGGCGTCCTGTTCAGCCTCGAGATGAGCAAGACCGAGGTGGTCATGCGCCTGCTCTCCGCGGAGGCGCGGATCAAGCTCGCCGACATGCGCTCGGGCAAGATGTCCGACGACGACTGGACCCGCCTCGCGCGCCGCATGTCGGAGATCTCCGAGGCGCCGCTGTTCGTCGACGATTCGCCCAACCTCACCATGATGGAGATCCGCGCGAAGGCCCGCCGGCTCAAGCAGCGGCACGACCTCAAGCTCATCGTCATCGACTACCTGCAGCTGATGACCTCGGGCAAGAAGGTCGAATCGCGTCAGCAGGAGGTCTCGGAGTTCTCCCGGCAGCTCAAGCTGCTCGCGAAGGAGCTCGAGGTCCCGCTCATCGCCGTCGCGCAGCTCAACCGTGGTCCCGAGCAGCGCACCGACAAGAAGCCCCAGGTCGCCGACCTCCGCGAGTCCGGCTCCCTCGAGCAGGACGCCGACATGGTCGTCCTGGTCCACCGCCCCGACGCCTACGAGCGTGACGACCCCCGCGCGGGCGAGGCCGACTTCATCCTCGGCAAGCACCGCGCCGGCCCCACCGCGACCGTCACCGTCGCGCACCAGCTGCACTACTCCCGCTTCGTGGACATGGCCAAGGGCTGACGCCCCCTCTGTTGTGTAGGGTCCCAGATTCCGTGGCGGAATCCCAAGCTACGTGGCGGACAGTTGGCGGATCCGCCAACTGTTTGGGACACGCCGGGGCACGTCCCCGCATCTGAGGGCGGAAGTGGCACCGTCAAGACCATGTCGCCCGGCAGCTCCGCGGGGACCGCGGTGGAAGTATCGTTCCGCCGCGGTGAGGACCTCTGTGAGCGGACCGTGGAGTGGAAGTCGGCCGCAATGGAGGACCTTCGCGAGGCAGCGCCGTGGCGCACATTTCGCTGGTATCGAGGGCAGAAACACTACTCGGGGTGGTACTGGTCGAGCACTACCCGCGATCTGGTGATCTATGAGTCCCGCCTGGAGCTCGCTAACCTGATGCTCGCAGACTTCGACGATCGGGTTCGGGGCATCGTGGCCCAGCCTTTCCTTCTCGCGACTGAGGTCGATGGTGTCCTGCGGAGGCACGTTCCGGACTTCCTACTCGATACTGATTCCGGCCCGGTCGTCGTTGACGTAAAGCCTGCTCGAAGGCTTGATAATGATGATGTTGCAAGGGTTTTGAACTTGACTCGGGATGTCGTCGAGGCCAAGGGGTGGCGATACGAGGTCGCCACCGAGCCGCCGCCGCGGAGGGCCGCGAATGTCAGATTCCTCGCTGGCTATCGGCGCGAGAGTGCAATCGTGCCTGACCATTGCGAGGCGGTTCAGGCGGTCGCTCAGGTGGGATTGACGATTGGTGCTCTCATCGATCGGATGCCAGATCGTCCTGACGCGAGCGTGCGAGCGGCGGTGCTGCACTTGATATGGCGGCGTCGGCTGCACGTCGACATTGACGCCGCAATCACTAGTCGCACTCAGATTTCGAGGGTCTTGTGAGTGGCGTTGAGCGGGTTGAGGTTGGCGGACGGTACATGTACGACGGCGAGGCGTTCGAGATCGTGGAGCTCGCCACGGCTAAGGGCGTCGTCGATGTGCTGGGGAAAAGCGCTGCAGGGCAGTACATGCGAGTTGGCCTCGCGGAGTTGCTGTCTTCGGTCCGGGGTCGGGTCCTCCCGACCGGCCCTGGCGTTTCGAGCACTGATGCAACCGAGCCTGCAGGCGTCATCTTCGGTGAGTTGTCCGCGGCAGAGCTTCAGAAGGTGACGGAACGCGCGGGGCACGTACGCGAGATTCTTACCGGGTACAGATCTGGCAGCGCGGAGACTGCGAGCAAGGGGGAGCCCAGGCCGGAGTTTTCCGGCGACCGCCCGCTCACTGACCGCTACGCAGCGAAGGCGCGCGAACTGGGCGTCGGCTTGCGATCTGTGGAGCGGTGGGTGTCCAAGTTCCGCACTGAAGGGCCCGCAGGCCTGGTAGACGCGCGACGTACGAGAGAGGCGGAGCCCTTCCCGTCTGTCGATCGGCGGTGGTTAGACACAGCTGTCGAAGTCATGGTTGAGCACGCCACCGAGTCGAAACCGTCCCGCACGATGGTGATGGCACGCGCGGAGGCACGGGTCTTGGCGCGATTCGGAGAAGGGGTCGTCGCCATCCCGTCTCGGACAAATGCTTTCCGCGTTCTCGAGTATCTGGAACAGCGCTATCCCACATTTCGACTGTCTGCCAAGCGAAATCGCGACATCGCTGAGCGGCCAGAAGGCGTGTACGGCAAGCTCCGTCCAACTCGGCCTGGCGAGTACATGCTGATGGACACAACCAGGCTCGATGTCTTCGGGCTCGATCCTCTGACGCTGCGATGGGTGCAGGTCGAACTGACCGTCGCGATGGACTGGTACACCCGCTGCATCACCGGGTTGCGATTGACCCCGGTTTCCACGAAATCGGTTGATGTAGCGACCGTGATGTACGAGGTTTTCAGCCCACGTCCGGCCGGCGCGGACTGGCCGGAATACGCGGTGTGGCCAGCTCACGGAGTACCGCGGTCGGTACTTGTAGATGTCACCGCGGAGCGGCCAGCGGATGCGGCCGCTGGACCAGCTATTGTCCCTGAGACACTGGTCGTGGACCATGGCAAGGTCTACCTCTCGAACCACGTGATGAGTGTGTGCCAGCGCTTCGGGATTTCGGTGCAGCCAGCTCGGCTCCGAACCGGCCGCGACAAAGGGCCAGTTGAGCGGTTCTTTCGTACTATTCGTGAAGATCTCCTCCAGGCCTTGCCGGGGTACAAGGGACCTGATGTCCACTCGCGCGGCGAGGATCCTGAGGGCGGAGCGTTCTTCTACATCGACGAGCTCGAAAGCATCATCCGCGAGTGGGTTGCGCAGGTCTACCACCACCGCCTGGCTATGTCAAGTTGATCTGGCCCCGGTAGGGCGGTTTCATTCGGCCCCACCTGAGTGGGGCCCTGAGCCGCTAGAGTCCGGGGTGTGGATGGGCGGCCGCGGGTGCGCAGTGTGGTTGCGCCGACTGGTTGGGATCGCGAGTCGGTGCGTGCGTATGCCGAGTTCGTGATCGCGCGTGATGATCAGCTCGGTGATCAGGTATCGGTCCGGGTGAAGATTAAAGACGGGGAGCCACTGCCGAACCTGACGACCCGGTGGACCGTGGTTTATGTCACTCACCAGAACCGGGCCTTGCGCCGGCATCTGTCGGTAGTCAAGGACGAACGCCGCGCTTAGCCCGCGGTAGCTGCTGCTTCGGTGTGAGCCAGGCGGTAGCTGTGAGTGCCGGTTTCGATGATGGTGCCGCGGTAGGTGAGCCGGTCGACGATCGCGGCGCAGAGTCGTGGGTCGGTGAAGGTGTCTGTCCAGCCGGAGAAGGACTGGTTGGAAGCGATCGCGACGCTGTTCTTCTCTTCGCGTTCGGTGAGGACTTGGAAGAGCAGTTCGGCGCCGCGGCGATCGAGTTCCATGTAGCCGAGCTCGTCGATGATGAGCAGGTCAACGCGGCCGTAGCGGTTGATGGTCTTCGCGAGCTGCTTCTCGTCAGCGGCCTCGACCAGCTCGTTCACTAGTTTGGTGGCGAGGGTGTAGCGGACTCTAAAGCCTTGCTCGGCGGCAGCGGTTCCCAATCCGATCAGCAGATGGGATTTGCCGGTTCCGGAGTCGCCGATGAGGCAGAGCGGCAGTCCGTGGCGGATCCAGTCGCCGGTGGCGAGCTGGTGGATGGTGGCGGGTTCGATGTCGGGGTTGGCGTCGAAGTCGAAGTCCGCCAGCCACTTCTCCCGCGGGAACCCCGCGGCTTTGACGCGGCGAACAGTGGAGCGGCGGTCCCGGTCGTCGACTTCGGCGAGCAGGAGTTCGGCGAGGAACCCCTGGTAGGACAATTGCTGCTTGGCGGCGGCGGTGAGGTGCTGGTCGATCATCGACCGCACTGTCGGCAGGCGTAGGCGCCGGCAGGCCTGGTCAACGGCGGCGAGGGCGGCTTCTTCGGTGAGGCCGCCCCGGCGGCGCAACGACGGGGCCAGCGCATTCGTCTGGTTCTTATTGGCGGTTGCGGTCATAGCCGGGTGGGCCTTTCAATCGGTGGTGGGTCCAGCGACTCAATCGGTGGTGGGTCCAGCGACGCAGGTAGCGCGTCGGAGGCAGTGCGTCGCCGGTGCTGCGGGAGCAGGCGGTCGTAGGCCGTAACGCTGGGCAGCGGTCGCCGGTCGGGTGGCAGGCCGGCGATCACCGCCGCGGGGTCTGCGAGCCGTCGTTGGGTGAGGCTGACAACTCGTTGCTCGCGTCGTTCGGCATGGCGATCGAGATGACGGCCAGCGTTGGCCCCACCTGTCTGGTCGGCAGCGACCGAGGCGTGCGCGAGCAGGCGGGCTTCGGCGCGGCGAGCCTCAACGGCGACGACCTCGGCGCTCACCGCCCCGACCCGCAATGCAGCATCGATGCCGGCGATCACCGCCGCGGCGGGCAGGCTGCGGTGCAGCAGCAGGACGTCGATCAGCTCGCTGGTGCCGTCGGTGTCGCCGTTGACTCGTCGGGCGGCGGCCCAGAACGCATCATGGCTGGCGGTGAACACCCCGGCAGCGCGGGCCTGCGCCAACGCCGTTGATCCCGGCAGGGCACCGGGTTTGAACTTGAGCACCTCGAGGTAGTGGTCGAGGTCGATCTTCGCGGTGCCGCGGCCGGCGACCCGTGGATGCCGCGCGACCAGGGTCCGGCCGTCGTAGACCAGCAGCTGGGAGGCTTGTAGTGAGACGCGGACTCGGCGGCCGATCAGGTGCGCCGGCACCGAATACTTCACCATCCGAACGGTGATCATCGCCGACCGATCGACCCGTGGTGTGAGGATCAGGCCCGGGTCGAAATCCTCCACCGGCAGCGGCGCGAGCGCTGCTCGGTCGTGCTCGTAGTCCTGGCCGATGGTGCGCAGTCGTCCGTCGATCCGGCGGCCCTCGTCGCGGTCCTCCCAGGCTTTGATCTGCTCGTTGAGCTCATCGAGGGACTCGACCTGCGGCATTGGGGTCAGCCGGTTGCGGCGGAACCATCCGACCTCGCCTTCAACGCCGCCCTTCTCGTGCGCCCCGGCGATGCCGGGCTGGCAGTAGAACGGATCGAATCCGTAGTGCGAGTGAAACAACGTCCACCGCGGGTTCTCCTGTCGCCGCCGGTCTCCGCCCTGCAGGACCGCGACCACCGCCGAGGTGAGATTGTCGTAGCGGATATGCCGGGTCGGGACCCCGCCGAGCTCGCGGAACGCCTCGACGTGCCCTTCGAGGAACGCTTCCTGCCCGCCGGTCGGATAGACCCGGTGAATGGCCTTGCCCGAGTGCGAGAGCCGGTAGACGAACATGTGGCACTTGGTCTTCACCCCGCCCAGGATCACCCAGACCTCGCCGAAGTCGACCTCCGCCTCCGCGCCCGGGGCGTGGTCCTGGGCGATGAACACCTCCGTCCGGCGGCCGGCCTCCACCTCGATCTGCGCCCGCCGGACCCGCACGTAGTCCCGCACCGTCGAATACGACAACTCGACCGCATCGTGCTCGATCGCCAGGCGTTCCCGGATCCGCGTCGCGGTGTGCCGCTGCTTACGCGGAGCATCCAGATCCGACCGCAACATCTCATCAATCGCCGCCTTGAACCGGTCCAACCGCGGCGACGACCGCTCCGGCGTCTTCCGCGGCGGCGGCTCCGCCGATGACAACGCCTGCCGCACCGTCCTCCGGTGCACGCCATGCTTGCGAGCCAACGCCCGGATACTCATGCCCTCGACCCGGGCGTCCCGCCGGATCTGCGCGAACAGCTCCACCTTCGATCCCATCATTGGCCACCACCTGCTTCGGCTCGGAAACGATGTTCACGAGCAACCATCAGGTGGGGCCAGATCAAACCGTCGCAACACCACCGGCGAGTCGCAAACGGGGCCAGGTCTAGCCGTCGAGCCGGGGCCTCTTCAAGCTGTCATAGCCAACCGCCAGCATTCGAGCCTGCTCGACCCGCGAGTTCCGGGCTTACGTATGTCGCCCGCCGCGATGTTCGAGCACGGTGTTTCTCGCGCCGGATACATTGAGGCGCCTCGCGATCCGGACCTGGCATTCGAGTTCCTCAAGCCGGTATGGCGGAAAATTCTTCACTACGGTGTCGAGATCGGAGGCCGCCGCTACAACGGAGACGGGCTCAACGGCTACCGTAACCTCGCGAGCCGGTTCACCGGCGAGGCCAAGGGACGATGGCCGATCCACTGCGATCCCGACGACATCACCAAGGTGTACTTCCGGCGCCCAGATGAGCGGACCTGGCACACATTGGTGTGGGAGCACGCACCGTCGATCGATATGCCGTTCAGCGAGGATGCACTGCTCTACGCAAGGAAGCTAGCAGCATCGAAGTACCGATTCCCCAACGACCGCCTTGCGGTAGCTGACTTGTTGGAGCGGTGGAACATCGGCCTGGGCTCGACCCGAGTGGAACGGCGCATTGCATTGAGAATGTCACGCGAGACCGAACTGTCGCAGCGACCGCAGGGCGAAGCGCGTGTGGATCGACTGCCGTCGGTCGCCCGCGTGCTCGCTCCCGACCAGGACGAAAGCGATGTGCAAGCAGAGGACACCGCGATTGATCGCGGTCTCGACTACGCCGGCGAGGAAGGTGACGACGATCGATTCGACCAGGAAAACATCGATGACTTCTACTCCGACGCGCTGGAGGACGTATGACCGAAACCGCCGCGACACTCGACAATCTGACCCTCGCCCGAAAGGAAGGGTGGCAGAAGTTCGTCAACACCCCCGCACGTGTTCCACCGGAGGCGTTGAACCGCGATGAACTCGACAGACTGACCGACAAGGAGCGCACCGACTACGACCGTGAGCGCCGCGAGTGGCACGCGAACCTCGGGCCCCTCAAGACCAGACAGCTGGTCGAGGTGCACGAAAACCTCTGGGATGTCATCGACTCCAACGCCCAGGACGGAGACAAACCGAAAGGCGCCGTTGCGATCGACGCAGTACCCGGACTAGGGAAGACCACCGCGGTATTGAGCTTCGCCCGCGCGTTCCACCGCCGCGAAGTAGCCGAGAACGGCACTACGACCGAGGAAGGTCATGAACGGTGGCCGGTGTGCCGGGTGGGACTGACCGGCAACACTGGCCTACGCGAGTTCAACCGGGCGATGCTCGCGTTCTACGCCCACCCAGGCGGCCGCCGCGGCAACGCCGCCGACTTCGCCCACCGAGCCCTGGACTGCGTGCTGGCATGCGAAACGAAGATCCTCATCGTCGATGATCTGCACTTCCTGCGGCTGCAGTCCACCTCCGGTGTCGAGGTCAGCAACCACTTCAAGTACATCGCCAACGAGTTCCCGTTGACGGTGATCTTCGCTGGCGTCGGTTTGGAGGCGCGGGGACTGTTCTCCGAGGGCAGTAGTGACCGAGATGCTCTTCTCGCGCAGACCGGCCGGCGTACAACGCGGCTGACAATGGATCCTTTCGGTGTCACCAATGATGCTGGGCGCCGGGCATGGCGTCAGACGCTCAAGGCGATCGAGCAGCGGGTGGTTCTGGCCGAAAAGTATCCGGGCATGATCGCCGACGATCTCTCTGACTACCTGTATGCCCGGTGTACCGGCCAGATCGGCTCACTGATGACCCTGATCAACCGGGGATGTCAGCGCGCGGTCCGGACTGGGTATGAGCGCCTCGACGAGGAACTGCTCGATCGGGTCAAGATCGACGAGGCATCGGAGAAGGCTCGCGAAGAACTGCGCCTGGCATTCGACAACGGCTGCCTGAGAACTCGCATCGGCAGGGCCGGATGACAGTGCCACGTTCGCTTCCCTTCAGGGTGGACCCGGTGCCGGGCGAAGCGATCGATTCCTGGCTCGAAGCGATCGCCTTCCGCGCCGACTCAGCGTGGGGAGACCTTCTCGACGCAGTCGACATACCTGCGCCTGCAGGTCTTGGGTACCCGCCCTGGACGATCGCACTCAGCGAGGCCGAAGTAGCCAGCCTGTGTGCCGCCACGGGCAGCGACGTCGAATTTTCGATGATGACCCTCACCCGGTTCGACGGGACCGCGGTGCGCATCGACTCGCAGTCGCGGAGTTTGCGCCGCGAAGTGGCATGGACCCGCCGCACCGGATCCCGCTTCTGCCCGCACTGCCTCCGAAGCAACGGCGGCCGATGGAAGCTCGAATGGCGACTCGGCTGGGCGTTTGCCTGCACCGACCATCGTTGTTTGCTGTCCGACGAATGCCCTCGCTGCCATAGAATTCCACGCCGCCGCCCGCTCCCGGGCCACTGCACCCCGATCCCCGGCCGATGTGCATCGCCGGCGCAGGAAGGAGGCATTGGACGGGAGGCCCGACGGTGCGGCGCCGATCTCACGGCTGCCGAGGTCCTCGACCTTCCTGGTGCGCACCCCGCTCTTCGGGCACAGGCCCTCATCGATCGAATCATCGACGACGGAGTCGTGCGGTTCGGGGTCTACGCGCGCCTTCCACAGCCTGCGGCTTCTGTGCTTGCCGACATTCGCGCCATCGGCGGCCGAGTACTGTCCTACGCCACCGACGAAGAGCTCTTAGCGCGAGTGGGACCCGAACTGGCGGTTGAGTACCGGGCAGTCGATGAACAAGGTGGTGCACGATCCGGACAAGTCCGACAGAGCCGCACGAAGCCGGCCCTCGAAGCGCCAGCGAGAGCCGTCACAGCTGCGATTGGCGTCAGTGCCGCGATCGACGTTCTGCACTGCTCGGACCTCGCAGCCGCAGCTGATCGCCTGCGATGGTTAGTGACCTCGGCCCGGGAGACAGGCCTCAGTGTTCAACCGACGAACATCGGCTGGGGGACGCGAATCTCACCAATCCTGACCGGTGTCCAGCTCGCCGCGCTATCCCCGATGCTCGACCCGTCCGACCAACTTCGCTACCGCACTCACTCCGACCTTCCCACCTTGGTGACCAGTGGGCGCGCAGAGCTACTAGCGCGTCACACGCCGACGCAATTTTGGGCCGGAATCAGTTTGCCCTTCACGGTCCCGGCGGCGAGGCGCACAATGATGCGCCTGGCATTGTCTGCGGCCTTACAGTTGGTGGGCACTCGGTTGAATCTGACGGCCGCTGGTCAGCAGGTCGGAGGTCACCTGGCTGGCCATGCCCTATCCCGATTCCTACAGATTCTGGAGTCCGATCAACACTGGAGCGATGTGTGCGCGGGTCTGACACGCGTTGCCGATTACGTTGTCGAGCGCGGCGTACCGATCGACTATCAGCGCCGACGGGCACTCGATTGCACCGGTTTGCTTCCGGACGATGAGTGGAGGCAGATCTGCCACCGCACCGGAACGCCGTCACAGGGCGGCTCCGCCCGGGCGGCTGTTGTTCGGGCGTTTCTTCGCGAGGAGCTCACAGGCGTCCCCACGGTTGACGGGTCCGCAGACTTGCTCGCTAAGATCGCCGCGTTTCCCCGCGATCTGACACCCGGCCTTCGGGACGAGCTGATCAACCACGCACGGGTGTTCTTGGACGCCGCGGGCATCGATGAGGAACCAATTGCCTGGGAGCCGCCAATTGAGCTCCTCGCTGGTCTCGACCTCCCTGGCCCGCGACCAGGACTGATCGACCGTGATCGCCTTCGAAAGCTCATCCGAGAACGCGACCTTCCCATCGGCGCCGCCGCCCGCGACCTCGGCACCACTGGCGAGGCGGTTCGCCTTGAGCTGATCGTCAATCCCCTCCCAGTCGATACCGGCCGCCGGAAGTACGCCAGCGCTCGAACGCAGCTCCCCCCGGAGGCTTTGACCCAGCTCTATCATCACGATCGCCTCACCTTGCGACAGATCGCTAACCGTATTGGAGTCAGTCGTCAGGTGATCCGTCGACTCCTCACCGAATACGAGATCCCGACGATCCCCGCTACCGAGCGCGCGAAGATCATCATCGACCGCGACTGGCTCTACCAGCAATATGTCACCAACAGCAGGGCCCTCCCTGACATAGCCCGAGAACTGGGCATGAGCACGGCGAACCTGGCTCGGTGGGCGAACAAACACGAGATTCCGATGAGACCCCGCGGCGGACCCAGTCACACCGCGGCCCTCGACGCCGCGGCCGCCGCGAAAACGGTGCCGCCGATCTTGCGCACAGCTGTTGCGGCCCAGGGCGGGCGCGACCGACTGGAACGGGCGAAAGCAGCATCGCGATTCCCCACGCTGACCGAGGCTGCACACGCGTTAGGAACCAGCCAGGCAACCCTCACGAACCAGTTTCTCCGGCTCGAACGCGAGACCGGCGGAGCTCTGTTCGACCGTGCCGAGCGCAATCGCCCTATGACCCTGACCGCCCACGGACGGAGGGTGATCGACGCCATTCGAAAGCTGGACGGAACTGCTAGCGAGTCTCCCGGTGGGTAAAACGGTGCACCAAGTTCCTGAACCTGGCCTCTCAGGTGGTGAAGACGTGGTTCGGAATGCCCTAGCCTCCACGCACGTCGTCGCGTCGGTAGGGTCAGGAGCGAACCGCGATTCCACGTCCCGGAACCTGTCATGGTGAGGCTCTAGAATAGAGACAGCTAAGCCCGGCTCGTTTGCCGACGAACCGGGCTCAGCTGAACAACCGAATCACCACTCCGAGGGTTCGCCCCTCGATACCGTGACCGTTGCGAATGTCTTTGGATGACGCCTCCGATGGTAGACGGTGTGCGCGGGTTCGCCAAACACCGGAACGCTGGTGTGGGCGAGCGATGCGGACCTTGGCGTGGTGGCTCATCCACACTGCCTTGAGGAGGCACCGTTGACCAACGACAGTCGCGACTCTGATCGCACAACCGATACCACCAGCACTGAACGGGCTGGAGGTGCCCGGCCCATCCAGGTCGGGCAGCACCGGCTCGAGGGCATGTCGACGGACCTGTTCGTTCAGGTCCCGACGACCTTGATCGACCCGACTCGCGCGCTGATCGCGTCGGAAGGTGTCGGCGCGGTCTACTCCGTGCCGTGGCAGTCCCGGACCCACCGCTCCGCGGTGGCGAGGACCGCGGCGGATCAGACCCGCAAGAAGTGCCCCGAAGCAGCGTTGCTGCTCGACGCGAACCTCTACAGCGGCCGGCAGCGGAAGGTGGCGACGGCGGAGCCGACCCGCGACTGGATCACCGTGCAACGTAGCGCGGGCCTGACGTGGGCATTGACCGATTCCGGCTATGTGGCCAAGGGCGACACCGCTGGGCTGCGGACCACCCTGAAGACGGCGGCCCGCTTCGGTGGACAGGTGATTGCGGCGCTGCCGATCGCGAGCTGGTGGCTTTCGCACGCCGCCGATTCGCTCCGGTCTGAGATCAACGCGCACGGCATCCCCGTGGCGTTGATGGTCGAAGACACCGACGACCCGTTCGACCGGACCAACGTCGTGACCGGGCTGGTGCACGTCCTCACCGCAGATGTCCCGGTGCTGCTCCTGCGCAGTGACACGGCGGGGTTGGGGGCGCTGGCGTACGGCGCCGCAGGCGCGGCGATGGGGTCATCGACCACCTACCGGCACATCTACCCCGACATCGGCGGGGGCGGCACCAGCGGGTCGGTGTCGTTCATCCTCCCGGAGCTTCTCGCGTACACGTCGCTGACCGCGTTCGAGCGGCATTACCTCAAGGACAAGTCCCACGCCGCGTGGTGCTGCGACTGCGCACTCTGCGGTGGACGGGACCTGACCTGGATCCGCACGGCTGACATCCCGAAGGCAGCAGCGTTCTCGCATTCGGTCTCCGCGGTCGCGATGCTCGGTCGCGGTTTGGCCACCGCTATCGCCGCCCACAACGGCCCGCAGGCGTGGACGGCGATGTGCGAGGCCGCCCACGAGAGCAACATCGAGATCGAGAAGCTCACCGGCGGGGACTGGAAGCGCAAACGCGCCCTGTCCGCCTGGATCGGCGCTACGCCGGAGCCGGCTGCGGCGTGATCGGCACCCCTGTCGCGAGGGCGTGAGCGAATAGCCGCTCCTCCCAGTACCGCACCGCGACGATCCGCGGAGGATCGGCAACCTTCGATCCCCGCACCAGTAGTTCCTCGCCGGCGTGAGAGGTATGCACCACGCTCACGTCGGCGAGGTCCGCCGCCGTCAAGCTCAGCGCCGTGGGCCGCCGCTCGGTCAGCACCACGGTCTCGCCGAACCCGCGAAGCTCACTGGCGACATACAGGGCCCTCTTCCACTGCCCGGTGGCGACGAACCCGACGATGCTCAACGGCGCCGCCGGCGGCGCCCCCGCGCCCTCCGCCGGGCACATCTCCCACAGCTCGAGGACCTGCGCGTCGAGCATCGGTCCCGCCCCGGACGACATCCGTTCGGCGACGGTCGACGACCATCGGACCACCGGATACCCGCGAAGCCCCGACAGTTCGGTCCGCGGCAACACCGACACCGAGCTATCGAGGACGAGCTCCGCAGCCGCGACCACGGCCGCGTCGACCAGATCCGCCGGCGCGACGGCAGGGACGTCGAACAGGGGGAGCTGACCCGCCTCTGCGTGGATTGACCGGGTACGTCGCCGCGCCGTCACTGGTCTTCCTCTCCCACGGGCGCGGGCTCCGGCGCGATGACCCGCGACGCGGCGAACAGATGAATGCGGTCCTCCAGGGCCAGGAACGCCACGACGCTCCCAATGTCCAGACCGACCGAGTCGAGGACCGCCGCCGGCAGCGCGATCTGTCGCGACGTCCGCAGCCGCCGCGGACGATCCGGGTTACCTCGTACGGACGGCTTCGTCCCGCGCGGGCCGCGAGTGGGAATGATCTCGACGATCCTCTGGTCGGCGACGACACCGATCCGGACCCACGAAGGCTGCCGCACTCCGGACGCCTTCGCCACCTTCGCTGGGATGGTGATCCGGCGGAAGCTGTCGATCGTCCGGGGACCCGTGGGAAGCATACTGCTGATTTTAGCAGTCAAGGACCGAACAGTCACTGGTACTGCGGATTACAGCGCATGTTCCTCGTGCCGACCGCTGTCCCGCTAAGGCACGGAAGCGCCGTCGTCGAGGGCTTCGAGGACGGCGCGGAGGAACTCAGCCGCAGTGAGGGGGATGCCGCGTTCGCGGAGCTGTTGCTCTAGCTGCTGCTCGATGTGGTCCACGCGTGTCGATCCTGCCGCAGGCGATCGTGCTGGTGCTGTGCCGGGGAGCCTCGCGACGGTGTCGTGCAGCCACTACCTGCGCGCGAGAGGCGCGTTCGCGCTAGCAGCACGTGGCCAGGACGGCCCGGAGCGCTTCAAGGGAGTCAGGTTCGGCCCGGTAGAAGACGTTGATCCCGCGCCGCTCGGAGCTGACGAGGCCGGCCTTCTTGAGCTGGCTCAGGTGGTGACTGACGGTCGCCGACGACAGGCCCACCGTGTCGGCGAGGTCGCCGGTGCTGATTTCGCCTGGACGTGCGGCCATGAGGATCGAGATCAGCTGGATCCGGGCCGGGTCGGCGAGGGCCTTGAGGCGCAGGGCGAGCTCGAGTGCCGCGGCCTCGTCCATCACGCCGGCGGCCAGCGGAGCACAGCAGATCGGGGCGCTGATGTCGACGACGGGGAGCGTCTTGGGCATACGCTTCAATCTACCTACTCGTTGACATATGTCAAAGCGTGGTCTAGAACTGAACGAGCAACAGTTAGATGTATGTCGAAGCCTCGGAGGTTCTCATGTCCCGCGTCCAGCTCGCCCTCAATGTCGATGACCTCGATCAGTCGATCGCGTTCTACACCAAGCTGTTCGGCACGGGCCCGGCGAAGGTCAAGCCCGGTTACGCCAACTTCGCCGTCGCCGACCCGGCGCTCAAGCTGGTCCTGCTGGAGAACCCCGGCCAGGGCGGCAGCATCAACCATCTCGGCGTCGAGGTGGACTCCAGCGACAAGGTGCACGCTGAGATCGCCCGCCTCACCGAGGAGCAGCTGTTCACCGAGGAGGAGATCGGCGCCACCTGTTGCTTCGCCACCCAGGACAAGGTCTGGGTCACCGCCCCCGACGCCGAGCGTTGGGAGGTCTACACCGTCCTCGCTGACGCCGAGACCTTCGACGGCGGACACACTCCGGCGACGACAGCCGAGGACTCCGAAGCGACGCCGGCCGCGTGCTGCACCCCTGCGGCGGCGAACTGCTGCTAGTCCGCCCTCGATCGATGGCCGTCACCGCTTCGGGTGGCGGCCATCGACGCGGTTACCAGAGAGCGCTGGCGCGAAACGCAGTAGCGGGCCGCACTGCGCTGTACCGGCTGGTTCTCGCGGTCGGCGTCCCCCTGGGCGGAGGCTGCGCTGGAGGAGAGGCATCTGCGGTTAGGCGCAGTCGCGTGGGTGGAATCCCTCGATGCGGTCGATCGGGGTAAAGACAGGGCAACCGACTTGGTCGTTTCGGTTGAGGATCACGTTCGATGCCGCCATCACTTCGCAGGCTGCGAGCCCGCGGCTAGCGGCGAGCAGCATGGAAAGCCCGTAGAACGTTGCTGCCGCCGGCGGGGTGAGCGCGAAGAACGCGAAGAAGACCAGCGTGTTAGTGGCCATGGCCCACGCGCCTGTGACCCGCAGTGGTGCCGAATCACGACCCCGAAGTACAACCGCGAGGGTGATCGCGGCAGGGACCAGTGCGACCGCGATGATGAGGTCGATTGTGGAAGGTCCGATGATGATCCCGGCTCCCACGAAAGCGGCACCGATCACTGTCCGGGCGGCGGTGCCCCATCGGCCGATCTCTCTTGTCCTGCGTGCGAGGGGCGATTTCACTGTGTTGGTCATTGGGCGGTTCCTTCGTGCTGATCCGGCGAGCAGCATCCGGCCTGTCGGGCTGTGTCCGGGCTGATGAGCGCTTGTTCAGCGAGAGCTTTCCCGAGGGCGTGCGCGTGGGTGATGTCGAGGAGTTGGTTGCCGGGATTTTCGCGCGTCCACGTTTGGGCATCGTGTGGGGAGGCGAAGAAGTGCACTTGGTTGCAGAACGACGTTCGAAGCGAGCTGAGGTCATCGGGGTCGACGAGCGATAGCACTGCGGTGTCGGGTTCGATGCTGGTCACGGTGTCTGCCGTGACAGAGATTCTGATCGTTTGACCGCTCGCGGGTGAGGTCGACTCGATGGTGGCTGACTGGTTTAGGAGTGTGGGGAAGATCAGGGTGTCGAGTGCGCACCACGTGAACAGTTCGTGACCTGCGACGGTGAACCGATGCGGGGTCGGACGGAGGGTCAGTCCTTGCCCGACTATTTGGTCGCGATCGTCGTATTCGGTGTCGGAAACGGATTGGAGTCGTTCCCGTACATCGGGTTCCGACAGTCCGGCCGCAGCTGCTAAGTCCTCTACGCTGACGGGGTTTCCCTTGGAGAGGAGCCTGAGTAGGGGAACCAGGACTGCCGGATCGAGGCCGGACCCCTCGGGGGTGATGAGTCGATCGAGTGGATTGGTCATTGTCTGGGACTTCGCTTGCGGATCGGTGGAATCAGGAATTAGGAAGCGCAGCAGGAGAGCTGGGCGATGTCGGTGCTGAAGGATTGTGCGGCGATTTTGATGCCCTCGGCCATGGTCAGGTAGGGCGCCCATGTCCGGGCGACCTGCTCGACGGTCATCCTTGCTTCGAGGATGTAGACCCCAGCGGCGGCGATCTCGCCGGCACTATTCGCGACCGCCGAAATTCCGAGGACTCGATGACTATCGGAGTCTGCGATGAGCTTGATGAAGCCTCGGGTATCTCGGTCAACTTGGGCCCGGGGTACGTGAGTGAGCGGAAGAAGCGAGCTCGTGTACCGGATTCCGCTTGCGAGGGCCTGCGTCTCGGTCATACCGACGCTCCCGATTGCCGGACTGGTGAACATCACGCGCGGCAGGTGCGTGTAGTCCAACGACCGCGGGGTCTGTCCGAACATGTTGTCGGCGACCGTTGTGCCTTGCGCGGCTGCGACATAGACGAACTCGGGATGGCCGGTCACATCGCCCGCTGCCCACACACGCGGGTTTGATGTTCTGAGCTGATTCGACACGAGGATCGCGCCGCTGGTGCTCGTGTCGACTCCAACCGTCTCCAGATTCAAACCTCTAGTATTCGGGGTTCTGCCCGTCGCGACGAGCAGCTTCGCCGCACGGAAGTCGCCTTGTCCACCAGGGCTGGAGGCGGTCACGACGACCTCACCCGCCTCGGTGTCGACCGAGGTCGCGGTCGCGAGCTGCACTACCTCGATGTGCTCGTCAGCGAGCGCTTCCAGGAGAGCATCTGCGACGTCAGCATCTTCGGCCGAAGCGATCCTGGACCGCACCAAAACGGTTACCTTCGCCCCCAGTCGCGCGAAGAGTTGCGCCTGCTCGAGCGCGATGAACCCGCCGCCGATCACTAGGAGTGATTCCGGGACTGCGGTCAACTCCATCGCGGTCGTCGACGTCAGGTAGTCGACCAGATTGAGTCCGGGAATCGACGGAATCGACGGTTGGGCCCCTGTTGCCACCAAGTACCGTCGAGCAATTATCGTCTCGGTAGTCCCATCGGGAGCTGTGACCACCAGCGATGGCGCTGCCCGCGTTCCCGCGAACGCGGCCGCACCCTGGACGCGGCGCCAGCCGTACGAGTCCGCAACGGCAACGTACTTCTCTGACCGCATCGACTCTGCCAAGCGCCGTGTCCCCGCCGCCAGGGCGGCCATATCTACCGGCACGGCGGTCGCACCGACCCCCGGGAACCGGCCAGCATCAGAGACCGTGTGCTGTGCCTGCGCCGCGGCGATCAACGCCTTCGACGGCACGCAACCGGTATTCACACAGGTGCCGCCGAAAGTGCCTCGCTCGATCATCACCACGGACTTGCCCATGGCTGTTGCGCGGATCGCCGCCGCCATCGCTGCAGCACCCGAACCAACGATCGCAAGATCAAACTCTTCACTCATGTCACCATCATCAACCCTCCAGTACCCTTGAAGGTCAAGCCCAGAATCCGGACAGGGAGGACCCGATGCGGATCGGAGAACTCGCCCGCAAATCTGGCGCCACGCCATCGACGCTGCGGTACTACGAGGAAGCGGGGCTCCTCCCTGAACCGGGACGTACCGCCGGTGGATACCGCAACTACACCCCCGACGCCATCGGCATCGTGCAATTCATCAAGAGGGGGCAGGCGGCGGCACTCACTCTCGCGCAAGTCAAAAGAATCATCGACATACGCGGCACCGGCCAAGCCCCATGTGATCACGTACGCGACCAGCTAGACAGGTCGATCCACCACCTCGATCAACAGATCGCGGAACTGATCGCACTGCGCGACAACATCACCCACCTACGCCAAGCTGCCGAACACACCGATCCGAAGTCGTGCGCTAGCGAAGATATCTGTCGCTACCTATAACCCAGACACGCTTGTGTCCAACATCGATATCTGTCAATATTGATGTGTGTCGAATTCGATTCCGTTGACCGATGTGACCGTGCGGTGCTCACCGCTGGTCCGTGAGCCTCTGTCGGAGGGGCAGTCCGTCGACCTCGCGGCGGTGTTCAAGGCCCTGGCCGACCCGGTCCGGCTGCGCCTGTTCAGCCTGATCGCCAGCCACGAGGGAGGCGAGGCTTGCGTGTGTGACATCTCGCCGGCGGTGGACGTCTCGCAACCGACGATCTCGCACCACCTCAAGGTCCTCAAGACCGCAGGCCTGCTCGAGTCCGAGCGCCGCGCCTCGTGGGTGTACTACCGCGTCATCCCCGAAGTCCTGTCCTCGCTCGCCGGGATCCTGCAGTCCGGTGACCCCGCCATCTCGTTGGAGGTTCTTTCGTGACCAGCCCCGCCCCGACGACTGAGCATCAGCCGGTCGTCGGCAAGCTCTCCACCCTCGACCGGTTCCTGCCGGTGTGGATCGGTGTCGCCATGGTCGCCGGCCTGCTGCTCGGCCGGATGATCCCCGGGCTGAACACCGCGCTGGAGAAGATCCAGGTCGACGGTGTCTCGCTGCCGATCGCCCTGGGCCTGTTGATCATGATGTACCCGGTGCTGGCGAAGGTCCGCTACGACCGCCTCGACACCGTCACCGGCGACCGCAAGCTCCTGCTCGGCTCCCTCTTCCTGAACTGGATCCTGGGCCCGGCGCTGATGTTCGCACTCGCCTGGATCTTCCTGCCCGACCTGCCCGAGTACCGCACCGGCCTAATCATCGTCGGCCTCGCCCGGTGCATCGCCATGGTGATCATCTGGAACGACCTCGCCTGCGGCGACCGCGAAGCCGCAGCCGTCCTCGTGGCGCTGAACTCGGTGTTCCAGGTGATCATGTTCGCCGTCCTCGGCTGGTTCTACCTCTCGATCCTGCCCGGCTGGCTCGGCCTCGAACAGACCACCATCAGCACCTCGCCCTGGCAGATCGCCAAATCCGTGCTGATCTTCCTCGGCATCCCGCTCCTCGCCGGCTACCTCTCCCGCCGAATCGGAGAGAAGACCAAGGGCCGCGACTGGTACGAAACGAAGTTCCTCCCCCGGATCGGACCATGTGCCCTCTACGGGCTGCTGTTCACCATCGTCATCCTGTTCGCCCTGCAGGGCGAGCAGATCACCTCCCGCCCGTGGGACGTCGCCCGTATCGCCCTGCCGCTGCTGGTGTACTTCGCCGTGATGTGGGGCGGCGGGTACCTGCTCGGCGCCGTCATGGGACTCGGCTACGAGCGCACCACCACGCTCGCGTTTACCGCCGCCGGCAACAACTTCGAGCTCGCCATCGCCGTCGCGATCGCCACCTACGGCGCCACCTCCGGCCAAGCCCTCGCGGGCGTCGTCGGGCCGCTCATCGAGGTCCCCGTCCTGGTCGGCCTGGTCTATGTCTCGCTGGCCCTGCGCAAGCGCTTCCCGCTGACCCCGTCCTCCACCGCCGCGACCGCGGATCCGTCCAGGAGTGTGAACTGATGTCCGACAATACGATCACCGCCGACACCGAATCGGCCACGCCGAGCGTGTTGTTCGTGTGCGTGAAGAACGGCGGCAAGTCCCAGATGGCCGCCGGCCTGATGCGCAAGACCGTCGGCGATGCCGTCGAGGTGCACTCGGCCGGCACCAAGCCCGGCTCCGTGGTCAACAGCCTGTCCGCCGAGTCGCTGGCTGAGGTCGGTGTCGACATCACCGGCGAGACCCCGAAACCGATCGACCCGGCGCTGCTCGCCCGGGTGGACCTGGTGGTCACTCTCGGCCGGGAAGCCGTCGTCGACACCCCGGACGGTGTCGCGTTGGTCAACTGGGATACCGACGAGCCGTCGGAGCGGGGCATCGACGGGATCGAGCGGATGCGCCTCGTGCGCGACGACATCGCCGCCCGCGTCACCGCGCTGGCAGCCGAACTCACCACCCGGTAGCGACCGAGCAGGCCGGGAAGCCCGAGAAGCGGGAGAAAGTCGGATGAACGCCAACGCCACGACCGAGTCGGCCGGAACACCGGAACTGCTGATGCCCCAGGCCCTGCTGGCGCGGACCGCGGAGCGGCTCGCCGCCCAGTACCGCGGGATCGTCTCCGAGCAGACCGTCGAACGGGTCGTCTTCGAGTCCTACACCGCGCTGCGGCGCACCGCCCGCATCCACACTCACCTGGTGACTCTCGCCGGCCGGTTCGCCGCCGAGCGTCTCGCCGCCCTGGCGCAGTCGACCGGTGCGAGCACCAAGACCGTGCCCGAGGTGCTGTTCATCTGCGTCCACAACGCGGGCCGCTCGCAGATGGCTGCCGCGCTCCTGACACACCACGCGGCCGGGGCGGTGCACGTACGCTCCGCCGGGTCGCTGCCTGCTGCGGTGATCAACCCGATCGTCGAGCAGGCCATGACCGAGGTCGGGCTCGACCTGGCCGCTGAGTTTCCCAAGCCTCTCACCGACGACGTGGTCGCGGCCGCGGACGTGGTGATCTCCATGGGCTGCGGCGACGCCTGCCCGGTCTACCCGGGCAAGCGGTACCTGGACTGGCAGGTCGCCGACCCCGACAACCACCCCATCGAGACCGTCCGCCTGATCCGTGACGACCTCGACCGCCGCGTCAAAGACCTCCTCGCCGAGCTCCATCCCACGATCACCTGACCCACCCCTTTGATCGACGTGCTCGACGGCCCCGCTCACCGCCGTCAGTGCCGCTGTGCCTGCTCACACCTCATTTGCCTGTTCTTGGAAGGGAACCGACACCCCATGTCTGCACGCAAGATCATCGCCATCGGCGGATCGGACGCCGGGATCTCCGCCGCCCTGCGGGCCCGCGAACTCGACCCCACCAGCGAGGTCACCGTGGTCGTCGCCGACGCCTACCCGAACTTCTCCATCTGCGGCATCCCGTACTACGTCTCCGGCGAGGTCACCCACTGGAGCAACCTCGCCCACCGCACCGCCGCCGACCTCGCCGCCACCGGCATGACCGTGCACACCGACACCAGAGCTACCGCGATCGATCCGGCCGGACACCGCCTGACCGTCACCGGCCCGGACGGCGCCGCCCGGGACCTCGACTACGACGTCCTCGTCATCGGCACCGGCGCTGTGTCCGTGCGGCCGCCGATCACCGGCCTCGACCACCTCGGCCCCGCTGACGGCGTGCACCTGCTGCACTCGATGGGCGACACCTTCGCCGTGATGAACACCCTCACCACGAAGGACCCGAAGACCGCGATCATCATCGGCGCCGGCTACATCGGCCTGGAAATGGCCGAAGGTCTCACTGCCCGCGGCATCACCGTCACCCAGATCGAAGCCCTCCCTGAGGTGCTCCCCACTGTCGAACCCGAACTCGGCGCCCTCGTCCACGATGAACTGGTCCGCAACCGGGTCGACGTCCGCACCCACACCCTGGTCACCGCGGTCGACCGCACCGACACCGGCGCCCTGACCGTCACCACCAGCAGTGACGGCCAGAGCGATCACCTCACCGCCGATCTCGTGCTCGTCGTCGTGGGCGTGCGCCCCGACACCGACCTCGCTGCCGCAGCGGGCGCGCAGCTCGGCATCAAGAACACGATCGCCGTCGACGAGCAGATGCGCACCAATCTGTCCGACGTCTTCGCCGCCGGCGACGCCGTGCACACCCACCACCGCCAGCTCGGCATCACCTGGCTCCCGCTCGGCACCACCGCGCACAAGCAGGGCCGCGTCGCCGGCGAGAACGCCCTCGGCGGCACCGCCCGCTACACCGGCTCCCTCGGCACCCAGGTCGTGAAGATCTTCGACCTCGTCGCCGCCCGCACCGGCCTCAAAGAGACCGAAGCCCTTGCCGCCGACCGCGGCTGGGTGCCGGTGTCGACGACCTCCACACCGGACGATCACAAGGCCTACTACCCGGGTGCCACCCCCATCAGCATCCGGATCACCGGCGACCAGAACACCGGCGCACTACTCGGTGCCCAGCTCATCGGGCACCGCACGGCCGAGATCTCCAAGCGCGTCGACACCTACGCCACCGCCCTGCACCACGGCATGAGCGTCGACGCCCTCTCCGAGCTCGACCTGTCCTACACCCCGCCCCTCGGGTCCCCGTGGGACGCCGTGCAGGTCGCCGCCCAGAACTGGGTCCGCGAGCACCAGCTGCACCATCAGCGCAGCGTCCTTAGCCTGAACAGGTGACCACCAGCCCCCACGACTCAACCGGGTCCGCCGCACGAGCGGCGGACCCGGCGATCGTTGCGATGCGGCCCGAGCATGGGCCACAGGTCCTCGCGATTTACCAAGCCGGCATGGACACCGGCAACGCCACCTTCGAAACCGCCGCACCCGGCTGGACGGACTTCGACCAACGACACCTACCTGAGCACCGCGTCGTCGCCCTCGCCCCAGGTGGGCAGGTCGCCGGGTGGGTTGCAGCGGCGCCCGTCTCGGGGCGCTGCGTCTACGCCGGCGTCATCGAGCACAGCGTCTACGTCGACTCCGGCCACGCCGGGCAGGGCATCGGAGCCGCGCTGTTGCAGGCCCTCATCCAGTCCGCCGACGCTGCCGGGGTGTGGACCATCCAGACCGGGATCTTCCCCGAGAACCACGCCAGCCTCGCCCTGCACCGGCGCGCCGGATTCCGCACCGTCGGCACCCGCGAACGCATCGGCCAACGCGACGGCCGCTGGCGCGACGTCGTCCTCATCGAACGACGCAGCTGACTGCCGCCTACACCTACCGGACTCAGCCGGCGTCACCGACTTCAGAACCGTCTGGTTCTTCATCCGCCAGCTCTGGGGCGCGGGTGATCGACACGATCGCCGACGAGCGGCGGAACTGCTCGGTGTCGAAGGGGCTCGCGGGATCGTCGAACCAGACCAGTGACTGGTCACCGACACGCGGCCAGCGGGTGACCCTTGTGATCCGGTGCGCGATGCCGTCGTAGTCGAACGCCCCAGACGGGCTGGCGGGGCCGGGACGACGCGTGTACGTCAACGCATCCAGGTCCCACAGGTGCGTTGATCCCTGCGAGGCCACCACCCACCGGCCGCGCATACCGTCCGTGAGCTCATCCACCGTCTCCGACGGTGGATCGTTGCCGTCGGGCGGCTGCTGGACATCCGGTTCATCCGTCATGGGACTCCTCGTATAGGGGTATAGGGTCAGGCTCACTGTCCCGAACGCTAGGCGGAGTTGATTTGGGGCGCCGCTGCCGGGTGCGCCCATGATTTTGGGCCTGGGGTTCGCGTGCCGTCCTTGGCGGATCTACTCGGCGGGCTCGAGGACGCGAGGATGGATCAGTTCGATCCGCGGGACGTGGATCTCGGCTCCACCGAGAACCCGCACACGGGGCCACTCGCCGTCGACCATCGTCAGGCCGGCCTGGGCGGGAGTGAGGCCGTCCTCGGTGGGGATCAAGCACGCCTCGCCAGGCCCGGCCTTGCACCCCGGACAACCGGTCTTGGTCTCGATGGCGATACGCGACTTCTCCAGCTCGAGCTTCTCGTCGTCGGTGGCATGGCGCCAGCAACCGAACCCGTCCTGGTGGCCCACTCCGGCCTGATACAGCGGCCGCATCTGACACGGTTTCCCGTTCGTCTTCGGCCGCAGGCACTTCCTCTTGAGGCTGCGGTCGAGGTCGTCCTTCTTGGCCTTGATCCGCTCGACGTTGAGAGCCATCTGCGTCAGGTAGTCAGCGGTGTTGTCGCCGGCCGCCTCGTACAGCGCGAACACCTGCCGCGGAGACCGGGCGCCGGTCCAGCGCCGGCCGTCCGACCCATACACCGCCACGGGAAGCTTACGTGCGACGATGCCGATCGCGACCTCGATGTAGTGTGCCAGGCCAGTGGTCTCGGGAGTGTTGACGACCCGCTCGGGACAGATGGCGATGCCGTACTCGCTCTCGATCCGCGCGGCCTCGCGGTTGAACCCGGCGACGGCGATCTCCACCTGCCGCAATGCCGTCATCAGCGGTGTGTGATCCAGCGGTGCGGGCGCGGGCTTCGGGCGAGGGGTGCGGTTGCGATCTGATCTCCGGGACATTGGTACAAGCGTGCCAGTAACCAATTCGGAGGTTGCTCGACGGTGGCCCGCCGCTTGGTAGGAGCGGTGTGCGAAATGCGCGCGCGAAATACCAGGGACATCCCTCGAACCCAAACGAACGGACCGAGCCGCGCATGTTTCGGTGACGGCGAGCAGAGCACCGAGCACAAGCGACTGTCCTTCCTCGGTGTCCCCTGAAATCCCGAAGGACACCGAGCAGCTCACCCGCCCGGACCTGAGTCCGCGAACGCAAGCCGCACCGCCCGCAGACCGCACTGATCCCGCCCCAGTACCCGCGCGGAGGCCCGTGGCGTGGCGCTACACCGCTTGCTGAATCGTCGGCCGCCGGCTCGTTGCTGGGGGAGCCGGCGGGAGCGCGGTGACGCGGCCGGCGCGGACGCCGTTGGCGATGACGACGATCTCGGCGAGTTCGTGGACGGCGACGACGGCGGCGAGGCCGAGGACGCCGAACAGTGCGAGCGGGATGAGGATCGCGATCAGCCCGAGGGACAGGGCCACGTTCTGCAGCATGATGTTCCGGGCCCGGCGGGCGTGATCGAGGGCCTGCGGCAGGGTCCGTAGGTCCTCACCCATGAGCGCGATGTCGGCAGTTTCGATCGCGACGTCCGAGCCCATGGCGCCCATGGCGATGCCGAGGTCCGCGGTGGCGAGGGCGGGGGCGTCGTTGACGCCGTCGCCGACCATCGCGGTGAACCGGTCTTTGCGGAGCTCGCCGATGATCCGGGCCTTGTCCTCGGGCCGCAGGTCGGCGTGTACGTCGTCGATCCCGGCGATCTTCGCCAGGGCGGTGGCGGTGGCGGTGTTGTCGCCGGTGAGCATCGCGACGGTGGCGCCGCCGCGGTGCAGGTGATCGATGACCTCGCGGGCTTCAGGACGCAGCTCGTCGCGGACGGCGACCGCCCCGATGACCTGCCCGTCGTCTTCGACGAGGACCGCGGTGGCGCCGCCGGCTTGCATGGCCGCGACCCGCGCTGCAAGTGGGCCCGGGTCGATCCAGCCGGGCCGGCCGAGCCGGGCGGGCCGCCCGTCGACGAGCCCGGTCAGCCCGGCCCCGGGGACGGCCTGCACATCGACCGCCGCCGGTATGCGGTCGCCATTGGCGGTGAGGATCGCCCGGGCGAGGGGATGTTCACTGTGGGCTTCGAGCGCCGCGGCGACGGCGAGCACCCGGTCCTGTTCCGGCGACCGGACGCCCGAGCCGAGGTCGCTCGCCTCGACGGAGGGGCCGGCCGGGTCGGTGGCCGGGTCGGTGATGGTGGCGATGTCGACGACGGCGGGGCGGTTCGCGGTCAGGGTGCCGGTCTTGTCGAGGGCGACCGTCCGCACCCGGCCGAGGGCCTCGAGGGCGGCGCCGCCCTTGACCAGGACGCCGATCTTGCTGGCGGCGCCGATCGCGGCGACGACGGTGACGGGGACGGAGATCGCCAGTGCGCAGGGGGAGGCGGCGACCAGCACGACCAGGGCCCGTTCGATCCACGTTGCGGGGTCACCGAGCAGGGACCCGAGGATCGCGATCGCGGCGGCGAAGATCATGATCGCCGGGACCAGGGGCTTGGCGATGGTGTCGGCGAGGCGTTGTGCGTCGCCCTTGCGGGACTGTTCGGCCTCGACGATCTGCACGATCTTGGCCAGCGAGTTGTTCTCCGCGGTGGTGGTGACTTCGACCGTGAGGGCGCCGGTGCCGTTGATCGTCCCGGCGAACACCTCGTCGCCGGGTCCGGCCTCGACGGGCACGGATTCGCCGGTGATCGCCGAGACGTCCAGGGCGGTGCGGCCGTCGCGGATCACGCCGTCGGTGGCGATCCGCTCGCCGGGCTTGACCAGCATCCGGTCTCCGACCGCCAGCTCGGCCGGGGAGATGGTGGCCGGGGTGCCGTCGCGCAGGACGGTCGCGGTGTCGGGGACGAGGTTGAGCAGCGCCCGCAGGCCGCGGCGGGTCCGTGAGACGGCGTACTCCTCGAGGCCCTCGCTGATGGCGAACAGCACGGCGAGCATCGCCGCCTCGCCGACCTCGCCGAGGATCACCGCGCCGACGGCGGCGATCGTCATCAGTATCCCGACGCCGATCTTGCCCTGGGCCAGGCGCCGCAGCGTGGACGGCACGAAAGTCCACGCCCCGATCAGCAGCGCGATCCACTCCAGCACCAGTGACAGGCGCTGCGGGCCGCCGGCCCACCCGACGATGTATGCGGCGAGTAGGAACACCGCCGCGGCCGCGGCGGCCTGCAATTCCCGCACCTGCCACCACTGCCCGGGAGCCTGCTCGTCCTCGCCGGCGGGCTCGTCGTGCCCGCAGCCGCACGCGTCACTCATCGCCGCACCACCTTCGCCGCCGAAGCCTCCTCGGTCGTCACAGCGTCCGGGCTGCAGCAGGTGGCGCTGTCGGTGCCGTAGTTCGGGCACAACGCGACCGCGTTGCCGGTCGCCGCGAGCAGCGTCTCCGCCGCCGCGAGCAGGTCCATCAGCTCCGGGCGGGCGAGGCTGTAGAACACCTGCCGCCCCTGCGGGCGGCCCTGCACCAGACCGCAGTCCCGCAGGCACGCCACGTGCGCCGACACCGTCGACTGCGCCAGGCCCAGCTCGGCCATCAGGTCCGCCACCCGGGCCTCGCCACCGTGGGCAAGCCGCGTCGCGATCGCCAGCCGGGTCCCGTCGGAGAGGCTGTGGAACAACGCGACCGCGGGATCGAGCTGCGCGCCCGTCGCCACCGAACACTCATTCATCGTCATACGACGATGATAGCGGTATTCTGTGGTGTAATCGAGTTCTCGCGAGGAACAGGCCGCCGATCGGTGGCCGTGAGCGGTGTTGGGAGCTGCTGGGTATGCCATCGATGTCGACGATCGAGTCCCTGTTCTGCCGCAGCACGCCGTGGGAGGCAGCGACACGGCGGTGGGTGTTGCCGTGGGCCTTGCAGGGCGTGCGCCCTACGGGGAGGGTGCTGGAGATCGGCGGCGGCGGCGGCGCGATGGCCGCGCAGCTGCTGGCGGCGAGCGCCCCTGCGGATCAGGTGCAGCTCACCGTCACCGACTTCGACCCGGTGATGGTCGCCGCCGCGCAGGATCGGTTGCAGCGCTTCGGTGACCGAGCGCAGGCGAGGGTGGCCGACGCCGCCGCGTTGCCCTTCGGCGACGACGAGTTCGACACCGTCGTCTCGTTCATCATGTTGCACCACGTCGTCGACTGGGAGCAGGCCCTCCGCGAAGCCGTCCGGGTGCTGCGCCCCGGCGGAACCCTGGTCGGCTACGACCTGCTCGGCACCGCGCCGGCGCGGATCCTGCACCGGCTCGAAGGCGCACCGCACCGGTTCATCGACCGCGGCCAGCTGCGCCCGCACCTGGCAGGCCTGCCGCTGCGGGAGGTCACCGTCCGGGAGAACGCGGCACTGACCCGCTTCCGCGCGACCCGCACCGCAGGCCGATGACCACGCCAGGGCCCGAACACCGGCTCGGCCGCGGCCATCACCACGGTGCGCGGCCCGAGCTGGACGGCCTCGAACAGGTGGAGGTCGCCGTGGCATTCGTCGACCTCGCCGGCTACAGCGTGCTCACCGAGATGTGCGGCGACCACGAAGCCGCCGAGCTTGCGCTCCGGTTGGCTGAGCACGCCCGTCGAGCCCTGCACCCGCAGGCCCGGCTGGTCAAGACCATCGGCGATGCGGTGATGCTCACCGCCGACACCACCGATGCGATGCTGGCCACGATCACCGCGCTCGCCGGGCACGCCGCCGACGAGGACGGATTCCTCGCCCTCCGCGCCGGAATCCACCACGGCACCGCCCTCCGACGCGACGGCGACCTGTACGGGCACGCGGTCAACATCGCCGCCCGCATCACCGCCCTCGCCGGCGCCGGCCACGCCGTCCTCACCGACCCGCTCCTGCCCGCCGCCACCCGCGCCGGTGTGCCCACCACCGCCCTCGGCCCGCGAAACCTGCGCAACATCAGCACCCCAATCGAACTGCACAGCATCACCTTCACCGACACCCGGCACCCGCACGACCCGATCTGCGGCGCCCGCATCGACCCGGCGACCGCCCCCGCACACCGGCACACCGACACCGGCCGATGGTGGTTCTGCTCAGCCGACTGCGCCCGCCGATTCGACCGCGCGACCGCCCCGGCCACCACCACTGCCGCTGCGACGACCTCCGTCACGTCACCCGCCGGGTCAGCGCTCACATCACGGGCAGGTGGCCGGTGATGATCTCGACCGTGCTGCAAGCCGTGGGCCTGTTCGTGGCCACCAACATCGACGACATCATCGTGATCTCCCTGTTCTTCGCCCGCGGCGCGGGCCAGCGGCACCTGACGGCCAAGATCACCGCCGGGCAGTACCTCGGATTCGCCGGCATCCTCGCTGCCGCAGTGCTGATCGCCCTCGGCGCCGGCGCCTTCCTCCCCGTCGCGGCGATCCCGTACTTCGGGCTCGTCCCCCTGATCCTGGGGCTGCGGGCAGCGTGGTCGAGCTGGCGCGAATACCGCGGCAGCGGCAGCGGCGATGGTGACTGCGCGACGGGGAAGGGGGCGGGCAACGCGGTCGGCGTCCTGGGCGTGGCGGGCGTGACCTTCGCCAACGGCGGCGACAACATCGGCGTGTACGTGCCCGTCTTCGCCAGCATCAACCACACCGCGATCGCCGCCTACTGCGTGGTCTTCGTGATCTTGGTGGGGGCACTGGTGTCCATTGCCCGGTACGTCGCCACCCGCCGCCGCATCGCCGAGATCCTCGAACGAGGGGAAAGCGTGCTGTTTCCCCTGGTGCTGATCACCCTCGGGGTCATCATCCTCGTCTCGGGCGGCGCATTCGGCCTGTAGGCAGGGTGGTCGGGGTCGCAGTGCGTCGGCACGGATCCATCGCTTCCCCGGGGTTGTGGGTAGTTCCCCGGCGGTGATTGCGCACCGAACCGGTGGAGTCGGGGGTGGTGCCGGGCCTGTCACTCCGCGGTGCAGGCGTCCTGGCAGGCTGGCCTGCATGGCCGACGAAGTGAGTGAGGATGATCTGGCGGGGATCCGTGCCCGGTTCCTTCCGGGGTGGTACGGGTCCCTGGATGTGGGGCCTGGCTGGTACCGGTTGATCGTCGATCTCGACCGGGAGCTGGCGGCGATCGACCCCGGCTACCAGCTGATTCAGATCAAGGAGAAGTTCGGCGGCCTGCGGTACTACGTCGAGTTCGAACCGGACCGGCCCCGGCCGGGTTTCGACGAGTTGATCCGGGCGGCGGAACGGCGGTCCGAGCGTATGTGCGAGCAGTGCGGCGGTGACGGTGGCCTCACGCGCCGCGGGAGCTGGGTCCGGACCCTGTGCGCCGCGGACGCCGAGGCGAGCGGATTCACCCTCGACGAGTCCGCACCGGACTAGAAGGGTCGGTGTGGGTCCGGGTGCACGGTGATCAGTCGTCGGTGTCTGGCAGGCGATGTCCGGCGAACCGGATCCACGGCACCGTCACGTCGTGATCGCCGAATGTGAGCGTGATGCTGACCTCGCGGACGCCCGCGGCGGTGAGGTGACGCTGGAGTGCGGTGAGGACCGCGGCGGTCGCGCGGGCGCCGACCTCTGCGGCTGTCGTGGCACCGCGTCGTCGAGCAGCTGGGCGGCCGTGCGGTACCGCTGATCGATCAGGTCCATCTCGGCGGTGATGGCGTCCACCCGGGCCCGCCGCTGCGGGTCGGCGAGAATCCGCGCCAGTCGCTCATCGCCGGAGATGAACCGCACTTCGTCGCCGCTTTCCGTCATGGTCGTCAGTATCCACTTCTGGGCCAGCTCTGGGTGCGGGTCATTTCGGGTGGACAAGTGCACCGGCCGCGCGGATCATCACCTTGCGTGGACGAGACGAGCGCCGGCGCCGCTGCGGCAGCGATACTCGACGAGCTCGTCGGTCCCTTCTACGACGCCGATGGTGTCACCGGGTACCTCGGTCTAGATGGCGATGACCTGGCGCGGATGGTCGCCGCGGAGCAGGTGATCTGGGTGCCGCTGGCCGGCGGCACACCGGTGTTCCCTGCGTGGCAGTTCCCCGACGGTCGCTGGGTGGATGAGCGGCTGCTGACCGTCTGGCAGGCCCTGCGGCGCGCCGCCGAGCCGTGGACGGCGGCGTGCTGGATGTGCGCGCCGTCGGCGGACCTCGATGACCAGACGGCGATCACCTACCTCACCCGCGGCCCGCGTGATCCCCGCCGCCTGGACACCGTCCTGGCACGTGCATCCGAGGACGGCGCCCGCTGGCTGCAGTAGGGGCGTGGCACCGGAGCGGTTACCTGGTACCGGTTTCGGCGGACCCTTCCTCGAGGACCTTCGCGGTGAGACCGCGGGCGTGTGCTGCGCTCCAGGCGGCGGCGAGGTTGTCGGCGCGGCTCTGCCAGGTCATCTCGCCGAGGTACTCGGCGTGCTGCTTCGTCGCATCGGTCCACCGCAGTTCCGCGTATAGGCGCCGGTATTGGCACCGGAGGACCACCCGCCCGAGAGCGTGGGGCGCGGTGCGGATGACGCGGTTGTGGCGGCCGCCTGCGGCGTCGTCCTGCTCTTTGGCCTGCACTGCCTTGTTCGAACCTTGGGGGACTCGCCAGTGGTGGTCTTCGCGGCTAGCGCGCCGTCGAGGAGCCGTACAGCCGCGCGGTATTGACGGTCGAGCAAGGCCATCTCTGTGGTGATGGCGTCTACGCGCGTCCGGCGCTCCGGATCGGACAGGATCTGGGCCAGCCGGCATTGCCTGAAACGAACTGCGCAGCCTCGTCGCTTGTCGCCATAGCGTCAGTATCCACCCACCGGACGGTGGTGAGCGGGGCGGCCAGCTTGTACGGATCAGGATTGGTTGCCTGCCATAGACGAGGCGGCCGCGATGGGACGGCGCAGGTGCTGGAATTTCGTCGCCTGGGCGTTACGCGGCTTGTGTGCATGTACACTGGCACTCGGTCAGGGTCCCGTCGGCGGCCGCAGCGTGACGCCATGCCTGATCGGGTGGGACCGCGCCGCCTTCCTCCGCGGGGGCCGGTACCTGCGTGCCAGCGGGCAGGGCACCGCGCCGCCAGAGCAGCGGCGCGGCGATCGCACCGGCGGCGGCGATCAGCGCGAGTACACCCCACGCGGGTACGAGACCGAATCGTGTGGCCCCCCAACCCGCGATCGGGTAGGCAATGAGCCAAGCGAGGTGCGAGAGCGAGAACTGCGCCGCGAACACGGAAGCAACGTTTGCCGGCGCCACAGCAGACCGCAGCACCTTTCCGGTCGGGGTGATAGCCAGCGCTGAGCCGGCACCGCTCGCCAGCCAGATCGCCGCGGTCACCGCCCAGCTCGGCCGGTCCACCGCAGCCATGGCAACCGCCGCAGTAGCCGCGGCGGTGAGCAGGCCCGCTCCGGTGAGCATCACGGCGCGGGCGGTCACCCGGTCGAGCAAGCGTGGTACCGCTAGTGCCACAGCTAGGGTCCCACCGCCGGACGCCGCCATCATCCACGCGACGTCGGACTCGGACCCGCTCAGTCGGTCACGGACGTAGTTGACGGTGTTCACCACCACGATCGAACCGGCCGCGGCGACAGCGAAATTGACCGCGATGACTCCTCGCAGGCTGGCGGTACCTGTGAAAATCCGCAGACCGGCGAAGATCCGGTCCGTTGGCCGCGTGGCGCCCGACGGTTTCGCGTTGGGTACCTTGGCTTGCAGCACCAGCACCGCGGACAGGACGAACCCGATCGCGGTACCGACGAAGAGCACATTGAACTCGATCACCAGCAACGCCAGCGCCGCCACGACCGGGCTGACCAGACTCTCCATCGTGTAGGCAACTTGCGAGGCCGACAACGCAGTGGTGTACTCGCGCTCATCGGTGATGATGTCGGGGATCACGGCTTGGAACGTAGGCGTGAACGCGGCCGACGCCGCCTGCAGTGATCCGATGAGCACGTAGATCTGCCAGACCTCAGTGACGAACGGCAACGCCAGCACGATCGCCGCACGGAACAGGTCCAGCGCAATCAGGAACGCGCGTCGCGGCAGCCGGTCGACGTACGCCGCCGCCACCGGTGCGATAACGACATAGAGAACCATCTTGATCGTCAGCGCCGTTCCCAGGACGACCGCTGCGGACGAGCCAGCGATGTCGTAGGCGAGCAGCCCGAGGGCGACCGTCGCTAGCCCGGTGCCGAGCAGCGCAACGATCTGCGCACTGAACAACAGGCGGAAATCGCGATGAGAAAAAGGCCCCACGATGGCTCCCAACTAGTTGGCGACGACGTCGATCGAACAGGGCCCGCAGCGCACGCCACCCCGGGCTCCGGAAAACCTAGTACTGCCTGAATCAGCGCTACTGATGGTGGTGCGCGCTCGCACCGCCAGTGACTGCACCGGTGGTGCCTCCGGTGGCAACGAGGGTGAAGTCCGCGGTCCGGACGGTGTCCTGATGTCGGAAATCCAGGAACAGCCGGTAGGTTCCCACGGAGGGAGCGACCGCGTGGAACCGGATCCGGGGACCTGCAGGCGTCTGCGGGTCCGACGGGCTCCCCTCGGGATGGATATGCAGGTAAGCGAGGTCACCGGCCCGCAACGCCACCAGGTGGCCGTACGCAGCAAGATAGGGCTGCAGATCGGTCACCGGGACGCCATTCCAGGTGACGACGGCCTGCAGCTCCCCGGCTTGGGCGGCAACGAGATCGCCCTCGAGCGTGACGGTGTAGTCGCCGCCGGTCCAGGCCCTTCTCAACTCAGGCAAGGGCCGAGGATGGAACCCGCCCGGCACGAACAGGTCGGCACCGAGCGTGAGCCCGTCCGGCGCGCCCTGCGGCACGAAATCGGCCAAGACCCGCCACACTCCCGGCGTGAGCGCCAGCTGCACAGTCCAGGACCCGGCACTGTCCATCGACGGATGGACGTGGTGAAAGACGCTGGTGTCGCGGCTCACAACGATCAAGTGCAACTGCTTGTCGTGACGTTCCTCGAAGGTGACTAGCGGCTCGCCGTCGGGCCCGAGGATCACAAAGCGAAGTTCCACGGTCCCGGCGTCGACGATCTGGATCGCCGGTTCGAAGCGATAGCCTCGAGCGGCGACCTGCAGCCCCTGTGGCACTTCGGGCCCAACGCCGTGACCGGCGTGTCCTGTGTGATCGGTATGCGAACCGTGCTCCATAACGTGCTCCTTCGCGGAAACGACAGCCACCGGGACGACACCCCGGGTGGACTCATGATCGGACGAGACGGGTGATCGCGGCAGTCGCTTCGTTCAGCTTGGTGTCGAGTTCCTGCTGGTCTGAGCGGGCGGCCTGGACGACGCAGTGCCGCATGTGGTCATCCAGCAACGCCAAGGCGAGCCCTTGCAGGGCGCTCGTCGCGGCACTGATCTGGGTCAGGATGTCGATGCAATACTGGTCCTCATCGATCATCCGCTCAATGCCACGCACCTGTCCCTCGATCCGCTTCGCCCGCATCAGATAGCGCGACTTATCGGTCAAATACCCGTGCTGCGCCGCACAGCACTCGGCCCGCTCGACCGCAACCGCGGGGATATCGGTGCTCACGCCGAGGCCGCCGTAACGTACTTGTGTGGGTCGGCGTCGAACCGAGGCCCGCACCCGGCGCAGCACAGGTAGTACCGCGTGCCCTCGAAGTCGCGGTAGAGGCCCTTGCTGACAGCGGCAGACTTGTCCACCACCGTGCCGGTCATGACGGGGCACTCCGCCGTGTCGGTACCGCCTGTGCCCGCCTGCCGGGCGCTGCGGGTCAGCTCGAGCGACTGCTCGCCGGGGCCGGTGTGCCCACAGCAAGACTGTCGGTGTGCATTGTCGGTCATCGTCGAACTCCTTCATCTCAGGCCCCCCGACCGTCTCACATTCACCTGAACGGGTACCCCAGCCGGGTACCCCGAATATATACCCCGGCGGGGTATTGACCGCAAGGGTTGCTCGGGATCGGCCGCGCGACCACCGCTCCGGCGCACTCGCCGCGACAGGAGGGCCTAGACATACCCGCCTGGGGTATGTTAAGCATGATTTGGAGATACCCACAGGGGGTATCTGAACTGGGTAGGAGAAGGCGATGACGACCAGCGAATACCAGGTGACAGGCATGACCTGCGGCCACTGCGAAATGTCCATCCGTGAGGAGGTCAGCCTTATCCCCGGTGTCGAGTCCATCGAGGTCAGCGCGCAGACGGGTCGGCTGCGTGTCACGGGAGCGCAGCAGGTGACCGACGAGCGGGTTCTCGCCGCGGTGGAAGAGGCTGGCTACTCGGCAGTGCGCAATCCATGAGTGCCATGCGCAGGCTGATCGTCTACGTGGTTGCGGTGACCGGTGTCTTCGCCAGCGCGTATGTGATCGGTGGGGTGGCAGTACCCGACTCGGCGGTCGCGCGGTGGGAGCACCGTGCCCCCGGTGGATCGCCCGCCGTGCCGGCGAGTGAACCGGGCGCCCCGCACGGTGGCGGCCACCAGCAGTGACGCAATGAAGCAGCGCGGGCCACAGGCCTGGCGATAGACCGCAAGTACGGATCGAGGAAAATGATGAGTGTGTCAGCGCCGTCGGGCGGCCGTAGTGTCGAGCTGGACATCGGCGGGATGACGTGCGCCTCGTGCGCGAACCGGATCGAGCGCAAACTCAACGGGCTCGATGGGGTCGAGGCCACGGTGAACTACGCCACGGAGAAGGCGAAGGTGCACGTCCCCGAGGGTTTCGATGCGCAGGCGCTGATCGACGAGGTGGCAAAGACCGGCTACTCGGCGACTCTCCCGCGGTCCTCGACGCCGGGGGCTGGAGGACCTGGTGCTGGGGTTGCCGGCGAGGACATGGACCCGGAGCTGACGTCCCTGAGGCAGCGGCTGATCGGCTCGGCTGTGCTGGCGGTGCCGGTAGTCGCGATGGCGATGGCACCGGCCCTACAGTTCACCTATTGGCAGTGGGCATCGCTCACGCTCGCTGCGCCAGTGATCGTCTGGGGTGCCTATCCGTTCCATCGGGCGGCGTGGATGAACCTCAAACACGGAACCGCCACCATGGACACCCTCATCTCGATGGGCACCCTAACAGCGTTCCTGTGGTCGCTGTACGCGTTGTTCCTCGGCACCGCCGGCACGCCCGGGATGACACACGGGTTCGAGTTCTCGATCGCTCCGTCGGACGGAGCAGGCAACATCTACCTCGAGGTCGGCGCAGGGGTCACGGTGTTCGTGCTCGCCGGCCGCTACTTCGAGAAGAGGTCCAAGCGGCAGGCCGGAGCAGCATTGCGCGCGCTCCTCGAGCTCGGCGTCAAGGACGTGGCAGTGCTGCGTGACGGCGCGGAGGTTCGGATCCCGGTCGCCGAGCTGGCCGTCGGCGACACCTTCGTGGTCCGACCGGGGGAGAAGGTCGCCACCGACGGGGTGGTCACGTCCGGATCCTCGGCCATCGATGCGTCGATGCTGACCGGCGAGTCCGTCCCGGTCGAGGTCTCCGTTGGGGACACGGTGACCGGAGCGACGGTCAATTCCGGAGGACGGCTTGAGGTGCGCGCCACCCGGGTCGGAGCGGATACGCAGCTCGCGCAGATGGCCAAGCTCGTCGAGGACGCGCAGACGGGGAAGGCCGAGGTGCAACGGCTCGCGGACCGGATCTCGGGTGTGTTCGTGCCGATCGTCATCGCGATCGCGTTCGCCACCCTCGGCGCGTGGCTCGGTGCTGGCTTCCCCGTCGCGGCCGCGTTCACTGCCGCGGTCGCCGTGCTCGTGATCGCCTGCCCGTGTGCACTTGGACTGGCCACGCCGACAGCGCTTCTCGTGGGAACGGGTCGTGGAGCCCAGATGGGTGTACTGATCAAGGGCCCGGAAGTGCTCGAGTCCACCCGCAAAGTCGACACCATCGTGCTCGACAAGACCGGAACGGTCACGACCGGCAAGATGACGCTGGCCGAGGTGATTGCAGAGGACGGCACCGACTCTGACGAACTGCTACGGCTAGCCGGTGCATTGGAGAACGCCTCCGAGCATCCGATCGCCCAGGCCATTGCCGCCGCGGCTCGCGACAGTGGCGGAGAACTGCCCACACCGGAAGGTTTCGCCAACGTCGAAGGACAAGGGGTGCAGGGCGTGGTCGACGGGCATGCCGTGATCGTGGGCCGCGAGAGTTTCCTGGCTGACTGGGCACTCGAACTGTCCCCTCGGACGGCGGCCGCGAAACGGGACGCCGAATCGGACGGTAAGACCGTCGTGGCGGTTGGCTGGGACGGTCAGGCGAAGGGCATCCTCGTTGTCGCCGACGCGGTCAAGCCGACCAGCGCCCAGGCCATCAGCGAACTGCGGGCCCTGGGCCTGAAGCCGGTGCTGCTCACCGGTGACAACGCCGCCGTCGCACAACGAATCGCGGCTGAAGTCGGCATCGACGAGGTCATCTCCGAGGTGATGCCGCAGGACAAGGTGTCGGTGGTCAAGCGCCTGCAGGATCAGGGCAAGGTCGTCGCCATGGTCGGCGACGGCGTCAACGACGCACCTGCGCTGGCCCAGGCCGACCTGGGCCTGGCAATGGGAACCGGCACCGACGTCGCGATCGAAGCCTCTGACATCACGCTGGTGCGCGGCGACCTGCGCAGCGCCGTTGACGCGATCAGGCTCTCTCGCAAAACGCTGAGCACGATCAAGACGAACCTGTTCTGGGCATTCGCCTACAACACCGCTGCGATACCGGTCGCTGCGGCGGGCATGCTCAACCCGATGCTGGCCGGGGCCGCGATGGCCTTCTCCAGCGTCTTCGTCGTCGGCAACAGCCTGCGGCTGCGTGGCTTCACCAGCGTCGCCAACTAACGTCGCCCCGGCCCCGGCCCCGGCCCTCCACCGCGGAGGGACCGGGGCCCTGCGTATCGGAACACCGCAGCACAGACTCCTGACAGCAGGTCACCGACGATGCATTCCCGCCGCAGCGGCCACGTCCGCTTCGCGGGCCGCGGGATCGGGCACACTCAGTGCGCCGGCTCGATGGAGCGCCCGCAACGCGAGTGCCGCGCCGGAACCGACGATGATGAGCACCAGCCAGATCAGCGCCGGGAACCCGAGCCGGTCCCCCAATGACATGAGCGCCCCGGTGCCGAGGTTGCCGGCCAGGATCCCCACGCCGACCACCGTGTTGTAGAGCCCGTAGTGGGTAGCGACGAGTCGATTGCCGGAGAGGCTGACGACCGTGTCCATCTCGAATGGGAAGACGGTCGCCGTGGCTATCGCCAGGCCCGCTGCCGCCAGCAACAGCGCCGCGATGGCGGCGACCTGCCCGGTCAGCGTTGCGGTCGGCACTGCTAGTAGCGGCACGAACGCCACCGTCATGAGCGCCATCCCGAGGCTGAGGCTGCGGGTGGGCCCGAACCGGCTCCGGAACCAAGCGGTGATCCGCAGCTGCCCGGCCACGGCGATCACACCGGTTACCACGAATACGGCCGCCACAAGGTAGGTCGACGCTTGCTCGCTGCTGGTGATCGACGCCGCGTGCAGTGGCAGCGCTAGATAGACCTGGAAAGAGAGCACGTAGGAGCCGATCATCGCGCACGAGAACAGCACGAACCGCCGGTTGCTGGCCACGGTCCGCCAGTCGGCAAGCACCGACGGCCGCGGCTCGGCTGTGGCTCTGCGGTCGCGCCGATCGCGTGGCAGAGCCAGGATCTGCGCGACGGTCAGCACGCCGAAGACCCCAGCGGCGACCGCCGATGTCACCTGGAAGTCGAAGGCCATCAACGCTACCCCGACCAGCGGGCCGATCAGGATGCCGCCCTGGTAGAAGATGTTGAAGATCGCGAAGGCTTCGATGCGCCGGTCTCCGGCGTCAGCGGCCAGGTACGCGCGCACCGCGGGGTTGAACAGTGCCCCGGCGAATCCGGTAGCTACGGATGCGATTAGCAGTGCAGGCAGCGATTCGACCGTCGCCAGCAGTACGAACCCGATGGTCCGCAGTAGGCACCCGGCGACGATGAGCGGCTTGAAGCCGAGTCGGTCGGCGAGGGTGCCGCCGATGAGGAACATCCCTTGCTGGGAGAAGTTCCGAATTCCCAGCACCAACCCGATCGCCCAGCCGGCGAGCCCGACGGGGCCAGCGAGGTATCCGGCTAGGTAGGGCATGAGCATGTAGAAGCCCAGGTTGATGGTGAATTGGTTGACCATCAACACCTGGCTGGGCCGGTCGAAGGTCCGGAACGTGGCGATGGGCCCCCTCATACGACGGTCAGCGGGTTGCGGACGTTGGTGGTGCGGGACCAGCGGGTGACCACGGTCCTGGCTGGGTCGGCGATGGTGATCGGCGCCAACGGTGGTGCGAGCGTCGGGTCGATGTTGTTGGCGTGGCAGTAGGCGTCGCTGTAGACGGTTCCGTAGTAGCGCTGGGGGCCGTCGGGGAAGATCGCAGCAACGACCGTGTCCGGCGAGCGGGTGCCGGCGATCCACCCGGCGACCTGGGCTACCGCACCGACGCTCCAGCCGCCGGTCGCGTAGTGCGTCGATGCCAAGGTCCGGCACGCCCACACCGACTCCTCGGGCGCGACCCAGTGCACTTCCGAGAACGCCGAGTAGTCGACGTTCTCCGGATAGATGCTCGAGCCAAGGCCACGCATGAGTCGCTTGTGCGCGGGCTGGCCGAAGATCGTCGATCCGATGGTGTCGACTCCGACGAGTTGCAGGTCCGGCAGGAACTGCCGCAGGGTGCGGCTGACCCCGGCCGAGTGTCCGCCGGTGCCGACCGAGCAGACGAGCACATCGATGTGCCCGAGCTGGGTCAGCAGCTCGAGGGCCAGCGGCTGATAGGCGCTGACGTTGTCCGGGTTGGTGTACTGGTCCGGGCACCACGCGGTCGGGTCCGCAGCCAGGTGCTCACAGACCCGGTCGCGTCGGGCTTGCTGCCATCCGCCCGCCGGATGAGGTTCCGTCACCAGGTCGACCTCGGCGCCGTAGGCGGCGAGCATCTGCGTCAGGATCGGCTCCAGCCCCGGGTCGGTCACCAGCGTCACCGGATGATCGTGCACGATGCCCGCGAGCGCCAGGCCGAGCCCGAGCGTGCCGCTGGTCGACTCCACGATCCGTGCGCCCGTCGTGAGATCCCCCCGTGCCTTGGCCCGTTCGATCATGTGCAGGGCAGGGCGGTCCTTCATGCCGCCGGGATTGAACCCCTCGAGTTTGGCCCAGAACCCGTGCCCGGCCGGCGCGAACGGTTCGGCGATCCGCATCACCGGAGTGTTGCCGACCAGGGCCGCCGGGCGCTCCGAGACAGGTCCGATGTCGAGGAGCGACCGGGCGGGCAACGGCGGGTGCAGCAATGACAGTGGGGGGCGAGAATCAGGAACCGTGGTCACTTCGGTGCTCACGTGCTGGGGTCCTTTCGGAAGCGGAAAAGGGCGGCACAGGTGTGTGGCACGCCACCCGGCGCGACGGTCTTGCAGGACCAGGACGGTCAGCGTGAGTCGGCAGATGGCGTGCCCGTGGCCCGCCGGGTGAAGACGTGCCACCGGTGATCAGTCCGGTGAGGGGTATCTGATCGCCCTCGACTGTGCGTGCCCTAACCAGGCCGTTACGTGTGCTCAAGATCAAGATTTGCTCAAGAACCGCGCCTCGGGTCGATCCTGGGCATACGGTCAGGCCACGATGGAGGCATGGATGCGATTGTTGCCGAGCCCAAGCCGACGGCGGTGACCGAACCGCGGCCGAAGCTGGGCCTGCGCGCGATGGTTGTCGAGGACGAGCCGGACCTCGCCGAGGTCATCGCCGACTACCTTCAGCGCAGTGGTTTCGATGTCGAGATCACCGGCGATGGAGCGGCCGCAGTCGCCGCCGCGCACCGAACTCCACCGGATGTCGTCGTCCTCGACCTCGGGCTGCCCTCGCTCGACGGTGTCGAAGTGTGCCGGCAACTGCGCACCTTCTCGGACGCCTACGTTGTCATGGTCACCGCCCGCGCCGACGAAGTCGACACTCTGGTCGGCCTGTCCGTCGGGGCGGACGACTATCTGACCAAACCGTTCAGCCCGCGGGAGCTGATCGCCCGAATCGAAGCAATGCTGCGCCGCCCCCGCGCCGGAACCGTCAACGGGCCCGCCATGCCCCAGGGCGCGGAGCGCCGCATCGGGGATCTGCTAATCGACCCGAACGGTCGGGAGGTGAGCGTCGCCGGTAGACCCGCGGCTCTCACCCGCACCGAGTTCGACCTTCTCGACGTCCTCTCCCGCCGCCCGGGCATGGTGTTCAGCCGCGACCAACTGCTCGCCGAACTCTGGGGACCGACCTGGGTCGGCGATGCACACGTCGTCGACGTCCACATCGCCAGCCTGCGTCGCAAGCTCGGCGACACCACCACCGAGCGGCGTTACATCCGCACCATCCGCGGCATCGGTTACCGAATGGGTGACGGCCGGTCGAAGCAATGAGCGCGCCCCGATCCGACGCACGGCGCACCCGTCGCCCACGTTCGGGGTTCACCACCAGGCTGTTCATCGCCCAGACCATCGTCATCGCCGCTGGCGCTGGGGCCTCCGCGCTGGTGGCGTGGACTGTCGCACCGCACCTGTTCCACACCCACATGGCCCACGCCGGCCTGCCGACCACCTCACCCCAAGCCAAACACGTCGAGGAGGCGTTCGCCTCCTCACTGGTGGTATCCGTCTCGGTCGCCCTGTTGAGCTCCGTGGTCCTCGCACTGGTCGTCAGCTGGCTGATCACCCGCCGCGTCCGACGCTCCATCGGCGCCGTGGTGACCTCGACGGCGAACATCGCCGCCGGCAACCACGCCATTCGCGTCCCGCCCAGCCGCCTGGGCCGCGAATTCAGCGACCTGACCCGCAGCGTCAACCGACTCGCCGAGCAAATCGATACCACCGAAGAGATCCGCCAGCAGATGCTCTCCGACCTCGCCCATGAACTCCGGACGCCGATCACCACCATCACCGCCCAAATCGAAGCCGCCGAGGACGGCATCCGCACGCCGGGCGCGCAAATGTACGGCGTCATCCGCAGCGCCACCGGCCGCCTCAAGCGACTCGCTGACGACATCGACGCCGTCTCCCGCGCCGGCGAACGACAACTACGCGTCGAAGCAGAGCCGACCGCGGTCAACGACATCACCACCGCCGCGGTCCGAGAAGCGCAACCCGGCTACGACGCCGTAGGTATCCACCTCGGCCTCGGACCCACCACCACCGACCTCGTCGACGCCGACCGTGCCCGCATCGGCCAGACCCTCGCGAACCTGCTCAGCAACGCACGCCGACACACCCCACCGGGAGGCAGCGTCACGGTCAGCAGCCGCCGCCGCGACCACAACCTCATCGACATCATCGTCGAGGACACAGGCGAAGGCATCGCCAGCGAACACCTCCCACACATCTTCGACCGCTTCTACCGCACCGACACCTCTCGCAGCCGCGACGCCGGCGGCAGCGGTATCGGCCTGACTATCGCCCGCGCGCTCGCCGAGGCCCACGACGGATCCCTCACCGCCACCAGCCGCGGCCCCGGACAAGGCGCCCAGTTCACCCTGACCCTGCCGGTCTACAAACGCCGCAACACCAAGCGAGAACACCCACCACCGGAACCCGGTACAGCCTCGAGCCCACTACCCCGACCGCCCCTTCAACGAACCCCACAGAGAATCCCTGCCAGAAAGACGAACCGATGAACCCGAAACGACTGATCACCACCGCCGCCGTCACCGCCACTATTGCCCTCGCCGTCACCGCCTGCGGCGACGACATGTCCACGATGAACATGAACGACGACACCAGCACTACCCCCACCTCAACCCAACCGTCGATGCCCGCAGGCCACTCGATGAGCAGCTCCCCGACTTCATCGCCGACACCTCACACAAGCATGCCGGGTATGTCGGGTATGCCAGGGATGGGCGACGGCAGCCCGACAGTCAGCCCCGCTGCCCCCTAAGCAGGGCCGCCCCCGACTTCCTCGACGTCAAACCAAGGAACCAATTCATGACACCGGTGACCAGACGAACAGCCCTCTTCGGCGGTCTCGCCGCGCTCAGCGTCGGCGCGCTCGCCGCATGTGGCGACAAGACCGCCAGCACGCCGAGTGGTGCCTCTCGTGCGCTGCAAGGACCGCCACTACAGGCCACACCCCAGGCCGGACAGAAGGTCGTTGAGACGACCCTCACCGCGCGCGAGACCACCGTAGACCTCGGCGGTATCACCGCCCGTACCTGGGCCTACGACGACGCCCTCCCCGGCAAGGTCCTGCGCGCCAACGCCGGAGACTTCCTCCGCGTCACCCTCGACAACAAGCTTCCCGCCGACACCACCATCCACTGGCATGGCATCCGCCTGCGTAACGAAGCTGACGGCGTTCCCGGCGTCACCCAGGATGCTGTGCGCCCCGGGGGGCGATTCGTCTACGAGTTCACCGCCCCGGACGCCGGCACCCACTACTTCCATCCCCACGTCGGTGCCCAACTCGACCGTGCCCTCTACGCTCCGATCATCATCGACGACCCCAATGAACCAGGCGCCTTCGACGCCGAGTGGATCGTCGTCCTCGACGACTGGACCGACGGCATCGGCAAGAACCCTGACCAGATCCTTGCCGACTTCCAAGCCAAGACCGGACCTTTGCAGACCGGAATGGGCGGGATGGGTGGCATGGACCACTCCTCGATGCCTGGCATGGGAAGCTCTCCGCTGGGCGATGCTGGCGACGTGGTCTACCCGCACTACCTCATCAACGGCCGAATCCCTACGGCGCCGACCGAGTTCCGCGCCAAGCCCGGACAACGCATCCGCCTGCGGATCATCAACGCCGGCTCCGACACCGTCTTCCGGGTCGCCCTTGGCGGTCACACGATGACCGTCACCCACACCGACGGACACAGGGTCAACGACATGCAGGCCCGCGCGCTCTTCGTCGCTATGGGGGAACGCTACGACGTGACCGTCACCGCAGGCGACGGCGCGTTTCCGCTAGTCGCCGCCGCCGAAGGTAAGAAGGGCCAGGCTCTGGCAGTCCTGCGCACAGGCTCCGGCGCCGCACCCGCCGCCGACATTCGCCCCGCGGAACTGGACGGCCCGGTCCTGCTCGGCGCCACCGAACTCACCGCCGCCGACTCCGCGCGCCTTCCTGACGCCCAGCCCGACTCCACGATCAAGGTCACTCTCAACGGCCAGATGGACCCGTACGCCTGGGGCATCAACGGCAAGAAGCACGGCGAAGACACGCCTCTGCGCGTCAGCAAGGGCCAGCGACTGCGGATGCAGATCACCAACGAAACGATGATGCTCCACCCCATGCATATCCACGGCCACACCTGGGGCCTCCCCGGCAGTGGCGGACTGCGCAAGGACACGGTGCTCATCAAGCCCATGGGCTCGGTCGAGGTCGACCTCGACGCGGACAACCCCGGAACCTGGGCCCTGCACTGCCACAACATCTATCACATGGAGATGGGCATGATGACCACCCTCAAGTACACCTGACGCGACCGACGTCTCCGCGGCTGCCCCCGATGGCGAGTGCGACCGACCAGCCACCAACTACTATGCTACTTAGTAGTTGGTGGCTGGTTCGTTAGCCGCCGAGAAGGGGTGAGGATGCGACGACAGTCCACACGGGCATCGCTGGGCGATGATGACCGTCCCCCGAGCGGCAGCTCGAGTCTGCGCCGGTGCGCCGGTGTGATCGCGGTGCTTGTGGTCGCGATGCTGCTCGGCGGGTGCGTTCAGCTCAGCGACCGGGCACGCGATGGCGGGATCATCGCTCCGGATGGCAAGGCCAGGCACTTCTACCCGCCCGAGCGGCGCAGCGTCGTCGGTGAGCTGTCCGGACGTAGTGTCACTGATCCCGGGGCCACGCTGCGACTGTCGGACTACGCCGGAAAGGTCGTGGTGATCAACGTCTGGGGCTCCTGGTGCGCCCCCTGTCGTCTCGAGGCTCCTGCTCTGGAAAAGGTGTACACGGCGCGCAAGTCCAAGGGTGTGCAGTTTCTCGGTATCGACGTTCGTGAAACCGCCGGCGACGATGCGGCGCGGGACTTCATCCGCTCCCACGGGCTGACCTATCCGTCGATCTACGATCCCCCTGGCAAGACGCTGCTCGCGCTCGGTGAGCAGTACCCGACCACAGTAGTGCCGATGACCTTCGTCCTTGATCGGCAGCATCGCGTGGCCGCGGCATACCTGACGACGATCGACGAGAAGACCCTCACCGATGCCGTGGACCGCGTCGCCGGGGAGGGCTGATGGGACAAGCCTTTGCCGACGCCGCCGTGTCAGGTCCGCTGATCCTGGCGATCGGGGCATGCCTGCTCGCCGGGTTGGTGTCCTTCGCCTCGCCGTGCATCGTGCCCCTTGTTCCCGGCTACTTGTCGTACCTCGCGGGGCTGGTCGGCGCCGAGGCTCCAGCGACGTCGATCGCAGAGCTCGGCGGCAGCGGAAAGGCGGTAGACCGGTCCGGTCGGTGGAGAGTGCTCGGCGCAGCCGCGTTGTTCGTCGGCGGGTTCACAGCGGCCTTCCTCTTGATGACGATGTCGGTGTTTGGTCTGGCGGCGACGATTCGGCTCAATGCAGAGACGCTGATGCGGATAGGTGGGGGAATCACCATCATCATGGGCTTGGCGTTCATCGGATTGGTCCCGGCACTTGCCCGCGAGGTGCGTTTTGCGCCACGACCCTGGACCACGCTTGCCGGTGCCCCGCTGCTGGGCGGGGTGTTCGCGCTCGGCTGGACTCCCTGTATCGGTCCCACCCTGGCGGGGATCATGTCGATCATTGTGGGCACCAACGCAGCGCCGGCACGCGGTGCCGCGCTGGTGGTGGCCTACTGCGTAGGCCTGGGCCTGCCGTTCATCGCACTCGCCGTCGGATCGACCGCCGCGGTGCGGGCCGTCGGATGGCTTCGCCGCAACAGCCGACGCATCCAGGTCGCCGGCGGCGTGCTCATGATCGCCGTCGGACTCGCCCTGGTCACCGGCTACTGGTCCGACTTCGTCGACATGGTCCGGCGGCTCTTCGTCTCCAACATCGTCATGCCGATCTGACAGGAATCGCCGTCGACACGCACCAACCAGTACGCCCGCGATCGCCCAGACGACTCGCGACGAGCAGCACCACCACGGTCCAGAATTGAGGAGATCTCACTCGTGACCACGCAGACAGCACGAAGGCTCCCATCCGCGACATCCACTCGGTGGGGGCCGGCTCATTGGCCGTGGACGCACACAGCGGTCAGGCTACTTCTGGCTGCCGCCGGCGGCGGAGCGATGTTCATCTCGTTCCCACCCACCGCGCTGTGGGGAGCGGCGCCGGTCGGTGTCGCGCTCGTGGTCGCCGCCGTGTGGGGCTGCGGAATCGGCCAAGCCCTGCTGTACGGCTACGCCGCGGGGCTGGCGTTCTTCCTGCCCTTGCTTCCGTGGGTAGGCATCTACGTTGGGGCTGGGCCGTGGATCGCGCTCGCCGCGGTCGAAGCCGTCGCGGTAGCGGTGTTCGGCGCCTTGGTCAGCCGGATGGTGGTTCTCCCCGGCTACCCGCTGTGGTGCGCCTGCGCGTGGACAGCGACGGAGGCACTGCGCAGCCGCCTGCCATTCGGCGGGTTCCCTTGGGGAAAGTTGGCGTTCGGGCAGACCGATGGGCCTCTCGTACAGTTGGCCGCGATCGCCAGCGCACCGGCCGTCTCGTTCGCGGTCGCCCTCATCGGGTGCTCCGGTTTCGCCGTGGTCCGCGCGGCACTGCGGAGGTCACCGCGCGCTGCTGTCCGTGCGTCGCTTGGTGGCATCCTCCCGTTCGCCGGCGCAGCACTCCTAATCGCGCTACCAGCGTACGAACCGCGAGCGAGCGTGACCGTTGCGGTGATCCAAGGCAACGTTCCCCGCCTAGGACTGGACTTCAATGCTCAGCGTGCCGCAGTGCTCGAGAATCACCTACGACGCACCGAGGACCTCGCCAGTGCCATCGAATCTGGCCAGATGCCCCGGCCCGCCATGATCGTCTGGCCCGAGAACGCCTCGGATATCGACCCGCTGCGCGATCGGCAGGTGCGCGCGCGGATCGATGAGACGGTCAACAGGCTCGGCGTACCTGTCCTCGTCGGTGCAGTGCTCTCCGCCGACGACGGCACATCACGCAACGTCTCCATCGTCTGGAACCCCGGCTCCGGTCCTGGACAGCAACACATCAAGCGGCGACTGGTGCCCTTCGGGGAGTACCTACCGATGCGGCCGCTCGCGACCCGCCTGTCCGCATACGCCGACAAGGCCGGCCGGTTCGTGCCTGGCGATGGTGACGGCATTGTCACCCTCGCTGGCATACCGACCGCGGCTGCCATCTGCTACGAAGTGGCCTTCGACGACCTCGTCCGTGAATCTGTACGCGGTGGAGCCCAGCTGATCACCGTGCCCACTAACAACGCGACCTTCGGCCGCACGGCCATGTCGTACCAACAACTGGCGATGTCCCGACTGCGGGCCATCGAGCACCGCCGCACCGTCCTGATCGCCGCGACGAGTGGCGTCAGCGCTGTCGTGACCCCGGACGGGACGGTCACCGACCAGTCCGCACTGTTCAGCGCGGATACTCTGATCGCGACTGTTCCCCTCGACGACCGGCTCACACTCGCCACCCGCTGGGGCGCGTTGCCCGAAGCGGTCACGTCCGCCCTGGCCGCTGCGGCCCTGATCGCCGCAACGGTGATCAAACGGCGCGCACGTCGCACCACCGGTCTCAAACAGTCGGTCCCCGCCGATACGACGCCCGTGCCCATCGACGAGCAGAAGACACCATGAGCGTCGCCCTTCCCCCCGGACCCGACGAGTGCGCCTCAACCCCGCCGTGGCATCGCCGGCACCGGTACGCACTGGCCCTTATTGCGATCGCTGCCGCGCTGCTGCTCATCGCCGTCTCGACCGCGCATTCGCTCACGGAAAAACCAGGAGACCACGATACCGCCTCCACCGGCACCCGCACTGGAACCGAGGCCCCACTCCAGGCCAGCTCAGCCCGCGGTGTACCTAAACCGCAGTGCGGCGGAACGAAATCGGTATCAGCCCGATCCGTTGGGCCCCTGGCAGATCTGTCCGAGCCCTGCCTCACTACCCCCGATGTGATCAACCTCGGACAACTCACCGCAGGCAGAACCACTTTGCTCAACTTCTGGGCGTCCTGGTGCGGGACGTGTCGCGAAGAAATGCCGATCCTCTCGCGCTATGCCCAACGCCCCGAAGCAGTCCAGGTACTCGGGATCAACGTCCGCGACGTCGAGAGTTACGCTCGTACCTTCGCCACCGATCTCGCCCTCGCGTACCCGAGCATCATCGACGCGGACGGCGCGGTCGCGAGGACACTGCAGATCCCGCCCCTGCTGCCGCTGTCCTTTCTCGTCCGCCCCGACGGCTCCGTGCAGCGGATCGTGGACCCGCTGGTCTTCCGATCAGTACAGGACATCGAGGACGCTGTTGCTAGGGCGCAACCCTCGCTTCCGGGCAAGTGAGCGCTTCAGTCGATGGAACGGTCAGAACACCCACCCGCACCTGCTCGACGACTCGCCGCGCCTGGTACCTGTACCGGCGGAGCGGGTGAGAGTACCTCGCCTGCGGACCTGGCGGGCTCGACCACTCACCATAAAGTACTATGCAAATTAGTAGTTGCGTGATGAGGCGGGTCGAGGGAGGCTGAATGGTTCTGCAACGGCGAACTCTGCTGGCGCGGACGGCAACCGGAATCGGAGCCGTCGCGATCACGTCCGCCTGCGGTGCCGAGCGGGGCGCGGTGCCGCTGAGCGGATCCTCGTCCTCACCGAAACCGTCGGGCGCCGTGCCACTGATCGAGCTGGCGCCGGCCGACGGCGCCGCGGAGGTCACACCCCGCACACCGGTCACTGTGCGTGTCGTGGGCACCGGCGCCCTCGCCGAAGTCACGCTCACCAACGAGGCGGGACGCGCCGTTGCCGGCACGTTGGACGCACCGCGCAAATCCTGGTCGGCCGGTGAGCCCCTTGGATTCGGCCGCACCTACCGCTTGCGAGCGGTCGCGGTCGATGAGGCAGGACGCCGGACCGAACGGCAGAGCACGTTCACCACTCTCGCGCCACAGGCGCAGGCGACGATGGAGCTGGCAACGACGGCGGGCACCCCGGTCGGCGAAGGGCGGACCTACGGTGTGGGGCTGGTGCTGGTGGCGAAGTTCGACACCGACATCGCAGACCGCGCCGAGGCAGAACGTCGTATGAAAGTCACCTGTACACCCGCGGTCGAGGGAGCGTGGTGCTGGGTCTCGAATACCGAAGCGCATTGGCGACCTGAGAAATACCACACGCCGGGCACTCAGATCACCGTGGACGCCGCGCTATACGGTGTCCGCCTGGGCGAGCGCCTCTACGGCGCCGAGGACGTGCGTGCCAGTGCGACCATCGGCGCCTCGCATGTCTCGATCGCCGACGACGCGACCAAGACGGTCACCGTCTACGACGGCGGTAATCTCGTCCGTACGATGCCCACCTCCATGGGCATGGGCGGCAGCGAGATCATCAACGGCAACACCATCAGCTTCTGGACCCAACGGGGCATCTACACCGTGATGGACAAGGCGAACCCGGTGGTGATGGACTCGTCCACCTACGGGCTACCGATCAACTCGCGCTTGGGGTACAAACAGACGATCAACTACGCGACACGGATCAGCACAGACGGTATCTACCTGCACCAACTCGACAGTTCTGTGTGGGCGCAGGGCAACACGAACACTTCCCACGGGTGCCTCAACCTCAACGGTGACAACGCTCGATGGTTCTTCGACTTCTCGGTCCCCGGCGACATCGTCGAAATCCGCAACACTGGCGGCGCACCTCTCGAGCAATGGCAGAACGGTGACTGGAGTGTGCCCTGGCAGCAGTGGACCAAAGCCAGCGCCCTGGCGTCGTCGGAAGGCCGCTGACCAGGACGGAGAATGGGCGAGGCAGTCCGGATCTGTCTGAGCACATCCCGGTAGCCCCGCCGACTCGTCACAACGTCATCACCCATATCGCCACCGCGATCGCGGCCGTAGCACCTGCTGCGACTGCGGTACGCCCCCACCGAGTGTGCGGGTCGGAGCGCAGCGGAAACAGCACCTGCCGGACCAGCGCGTAGGCAGCGAGTCCGATCACGAAGATCGCTCCCGAGTGCCGGACGCCCAGGAACAGGAATTCGGCCCCTATCGCCAGCGTCCCGCACGCCGCAGCTTCAAACAGCTGCACCGGATAGCGTGAAGCGGCCACCCTCCGATCCGATGACCACAGTGACCACCGCGACACGGTGACCTTTCCAGCGCAACAGCCGGTCAGCCAACACCCCGGCCTCCCGACGGCCATCCCTGCGAGCAGTGCCGGGGCAGCAGAATCGAGCACCGCGCCCCATGACAGTCCGATCGCCGGCGCCCCCATCACCAAGACCACCGCGGCAGCGGCGTTGAACCCCTGAATGCAGGCTCCGGAGGACAGCAGCTTCCGTAGCGGCATCCGATGGATTGCCAAGAACCACAACCGCGCGCCGAGAAACCCCACAGCACAGGCCACACCGCTGATCCCCACCGCCGCGAATGCAGAGCCGCCAGCGAGGGAGACGTTCACTGCCATGAGCGCGACCGCGACGACAGCGCCGAGCCCCACCAGCAGCGGCCAACACCACGCTGCCACCGCGGGCCCGTGTGCCAGAGGCGCGAACACCGTCCGGACCCGCATCTGCTGGTCCGGAAGCTTCATCTCGCCCGCCAGCTCGCCCGCCTGCGTCGCAGCCGGTGTCCACGCTGCTCGCACCCGAATATCCCACTCGCCTGCCGGGATCCCCGATAGCCGCTCGGTCACAGCGACCGGCCGCCCGCGGGCCGCCGCGAGACTGACATCGCGCTGGCAGGTGAATCGCCCTTGCGTATCGTCGGCCTCGGCGCCGATCCGTAGGCCCTCGTACTGCATCCGGAGCGCACCGGGAGCGCTGACCGCGTCTAGCACGTACGTAGCGGACAGTCCTTGTGGCTCCGCTTCGTTCACTGGGTCGCAACCGCCCACCGGACCGGTGATCGTCGAGATCCTCTCCGACGCCTGCACCGCGTCATGCCGCACCGGCGCGCCGACGGATTCGGTCACCGTTGGAAGGCCCACGTCTGGATCCGGCACGCTAGAGAGATGTTTCATCGATCAGGCCTCTCCCGAGATTGAGCTACTAACACGCTTAGTAGGTAACTACTATGTTGAATAGTAGATGAGGGGCGGGCAGGCCCGCCACCAAGAACTACTATGTGATCTAGTAGTTATGCTGAGTTCGAGGAAAGACAAGCGCGAGGTGAGGAGGGTGCACTGTGAGTGGTATGAACCGCAGGGCGGTCATTGGACGGGTGCGGTGGTGGCACGCAGCGGCTGGCGGTGCGCTGATCGCACTGGTGATCGCGATCCCCTCCCGAGTGCTTCCCAATCCTGTCTTCACCCGGATGACGCCGGTGCGCTGGTGGGACTACCTCGTCCTCGTGGTGGTGACCGTTCTCGCGGCCGCCTGGCTGGCAGCTCCGGTGGTGGCCGGGTGGAATCGTGGTGCTGTGCGAGGCACTTCCGGTGTGGTCCTGTCGACGCTCGCGGTGGGGTGCCCGTTGTGTAACAAGGTCGTCGTCGCGATGTTGGGCGCGTCGGGAGCGTTGACGCTGTGGGCGCCGCTGCAGCCCCTGGTTGCTGTCGTCTCGGCCCTCGCCATGGGTGCCGCGGTCGCCACCCGCTGGGGGATACGGTGGTCGTGGCGGGGCGGCGAGCCTGAGCATCCGCTACAGGTGAGCGAATGCCCCGCCGGGGTGTGCGACCCCTCGGCGAAGATGCCTGTGGCTGTGGACACGACCGCCGGGCATCGGCATTCGTGACTCGTCGAATAGCGGCACCGGAGCGTAGTGGCTCAAGGACGTAGGCGCTCGGGACTCGGTGTACGGTCGCTGAAATGCGACTCGTGGGTCGCACTCGCTAGTCACGATGAAGCGTCGCAGCGGATGTTGCTGCGCAGTTGGCCCCCCGGGGAACAGGCAAATCTCTCTGTCACGCTGCGCCACGGGCGCAGCGGGCTAGAGCGCTGGGCAGGAAATAGCGGACACGACGAGGGCTGCAAGCGCCACCGTAGCGGCTGATCCCAGGGCGGTGGCCGCGGCGACCGCGCCGCAGTGGCGCACGCGAGCACTGCGGCTCGCTGCGGGGAGCTGTAGGCGGCGGGCCCGCGCCGAGGTCGCGGTGGTCGCCATCGCCAGAGTAGGGCCCCGCCCGGCTGTCCCTGATCGCTGCCGCACCGATTGTGCGGAGGCCATCTGCAGCAGGGCCCGGTGTACCGTGGCCGCCCCGCAACGGCGTGCTGCTGCTCCGTCAGCGATCGCCTCGACCAATTCCCGCACGGCGCTCGGGGCGTTCCGGCACAGCGGGATCGGGCGCAGGACCTGCCCGATGACCTCAGTGATGGCAACGATCAGGTGGTGGCGACCGCGGAGGTGTGCGTGCTCGTGTGCCAGCACTGCCGCCAGCTCGGAGGGTGCCAACAAGGTCTGTAGGCCGCGGGAGATCACCACCATCCCGCCCCTGGGTGCGGCGATGGCGAATGCCAAGGGGGCGTCGTGCTCGAGGCACCACACTCGGCCGTCCCCGGCGGCTGGACTGGCCACCAGCCTTATTCGGTCGCAATGCAACGTCGCGACCGCCCGCCGGCGCGCGAGGACGAAGACGCAGCGCACGCCGGAGATCACGACGGAGCCCGCAATGAGCGCGGCTAGTGCGGCGCCGGTCGCCCGGCGTCCCTGCGGCACGGTGCCATGGACCGCCAGGGACCAGCAGTCTCCGAACGCAGTGGTTACCGAGTAGTCTGCGTGCAGCGGCAGCAACAGTGCCACGATCGCTAACGCCGTCAGCAGTCCAAGCATTGCCAGCGCTCCCACCCAGCCGATGAGCAGGGCAACTGGATCGAGCCGCGTACGCCCCGCGCGGGTGAGCAGCACAGGTCCGGCAGCCGCGATCGCAGCCGCCGCGACGACCAATGCCGCGAACACCGTCATCGTGTACTCATTCCCTCCATCCGGGTCCGGATTCGGATCTCGCGCACCGGGCTTAGTCTATTGCTGCCGTGACCGACGGCGTAGTGCCCGCCGGATGACCTTTGATTCCTCGTCCGACGCGGACTCGGTGAAGTGCAGCAGCACTGCCTCAGGATCGCCGGATGCATCCAGCACGTCACGCAGCGCCTGGGTCGCAGCCTCCGCGCGGCTGAGTGTCGGCTCGTAGAAGTAGGCCTTGCCGACCTTCTCGCGTTGGACCCACTGCTTGCGGTGCAGGTTGTCTAGAACCGTCATCACCGTGGTGTAGGCCAGTGCCCGCCCGGTGTCGAGGGCATCGACCACCTCCTGCACCTTCAAGGCGTGCTCACTGTCCCAGAGCACTTGCATGACCGCGGATTCCAACTCACCAGGCAAGGGTCGCACTCCTCCTTAGTACTATCGTGGATAGTAGCAGGATCTTGATTGAATCTTGAATACCGCAGGCCAACCCCATTGTAGGTGGCAGTTAAGGCTCTGCATCTGCTCGATCACCGCTTCCCTCTGTGGCGTCTGTGACGTACGGTTCGGATGGTACTCAAGGGGTGCCGGTGCGGCGCGTCAAACTTTGCGTAAAAAGATTGCGCACCAACAATATTCCGCTTCTGATCCCCTCGCGTGGGCGCAACCTCCCCGCGGGGGGTGGTCGGCTCGTTGAAGGAGATGTTCCGTGGTGAATCAGCATCGATGGGCGTCTGGAATGCAGCGGGCGGCGGCGGTGACGATCGTGGCTGCGATCGTGGTCGGCGGAGCGGATCCTGCGTGGGCGCGGCACGTGGGAGACGACCCTCGAGCAGGTCACTCGGTCGCGGTGGTTCCTTCGTTGATCGTGCGCCTTGCGGACTTTGATCAGCAGATCGCGGCTTTGCAGAACGACGTTGACATTCGGCGGCAGTCGGTGAACAAGGCGGTGATCGACGTGGCGTTGGCCGCCGACGCTGCGCGGGCCGCGACGAATGCAGTAGTAGTTGCGGATCGGGAGGCCGTGGCTTCCGACCAGGCAGTGGATGCTGCTCAGCGCAGGCTCGATGAGATGCTCCGCGCCGCCTACATGCAGGGGAACACCTCGGGCGGGGTCGCGGATGCTCTGACCGCCCCGGATGGGCAGACGGCGGTAGACCGCACTGCGGTTCTTCGGCGCGTTGCTGCCGCCCAGGCAGGTACTGTCACCGGCCTCAATGACGCCCGGCGGCGGGCGCGATCGAGCCGCGATGCTGCGCGGATCGCGAAGATCTCCGCGGATGCAGCGGCTGGCGCGGCTGCCGACCGCCGCACCCGAGCGCAGGGGTCGGTGGCCCAGACCCTGGAGGCGCTGCGTTCGGCGACCGATCAACGCCGACGGTTGGATTTGCGTCGGCAGACGGCCGCAAGGGCGCTCGCCGAGGCGAAGGCGAAGTCCGGGGATGCCGCAGGTCAGCAGCGGATCTATGACCAATACGTCGTCAGCGAACAGCAGACAGTGACGGTGCCTTCCTCGCAGCCGGCTCCTGCACCGGCGGCACCCCCGAACGCAAGCACACCCGTAGCGGCTCCTTCTGCGGCACCGGCAGTGTCGGCGCCCGGGGGGCCACCGTCGGCCGCGACCGCAGCGTCGTCGTTGCTCGGGCAACTGAGCAACCTGTTCGGGTTCACGCCGCAACCGCAGACCGCATCCCAGGTCCCGGCTCAAGCGGCAGCCCAGGTGCCTGCAATCCAGGCACCAGTAGCGCCTGTGTCAGTCGCGTCGATGTCGGGCAAGCAAATGATTGACACGGTCATTGCCCGGGGCCTGTCGGTGGTCGGCACCAGATATTCCTGGGGGGGTGGTGATATCAACGGCCCCACCGTCGGGGTCCGCGACGGCGGCGTTGCCGATACCTTCCGTGACTTCGAGAACCCGGGATTTGATTGCTCGGGCCTGACGCTGTTCGCATTTGCTGCCGTCGGCATCAAGCTCCCGCACTACAGCGGCTACCAGTACAACATCGGCAAGAAGGTTCCGCTCGCTGAGATCAAGCGGGGTGACCTGATCTTCTTCGGCCCGAATGCGAGCCAGCACGAAGCGCTCTATCTGGGTGACAACCAGATGCTTGAGGCACCCGAGTCCGGATCGACGGTCAAAGTATCGCCGCTGCGCACCGACGGCGCGATGCCCTACGTGGTCCGGCTGATCAATTCGTAGACCCAGTTCTAGTTACGACCTGTCGAAGGCTGTGGGAACGGTACTGCTGCTGGAGTGGGAGTCCGGCGACGGCCTGAATGCTGTGGTGGAAATGCCATGTTGCTGGGACTGGCGAGATGCCAACTCCGTGGGACTGCGTGATGCAGTGCAGGTGAGAAGGCTGACAGTCGCCAGGTAGGTCGGGACCCTACATGTTGCCCGGGATCAGCCGACGGGGTGGCGGGGTCCGGGCCATCGCCGCGATCACCGCACGGGCATAACGGAGCGGATCGCCGGGCTGCGCGCCGTCAGGAATCGTCTCCTCGACGGGTTCGCTCGCGACACCGGCGTAGGCGCTCGTCCGGAACGCCCCGGCACGATCATCAGGGCCGAGATGCCCTGTGCGGCAACCGCGTTTCGCAGCGCATCGGTGATGAACCCGAACCCCTGGACGGCGTTGAACCGCTTGGCGGTAGACATCTCGCTCGACGGCCAGGCCCGGCGAGCGCCGCCGGCGAGCGAGAAATGCGCGGGCGATCCCATCCGGATGGCCGACGGTGACGAATACATGGTGTCCGGATAGTCAGGCGGATCGACGAGGGAGTTCTCATGACCAGTAGGAATGTTCGTACGGGATCGGCCGCGATCGCAGCGGCGGGCCTCATCGTCGGCCTCGTCGCCGGCTGCGGGAACGGCAGCGGCAACGACGCGGCCACCGGTTCTGCGACCATGACGATGCCCATGTCGGGCACGTCGGCGAGCCCGACGATGAGCACGAGCGCTTCGGGTGCGTCGTCGTTGTTCGGAGCCGGTTGCGCCGACTACGCCGCGCAGAACCCCTCCGGCCCCGGCTCGGTCGCGGGGATGGGTGCCGAGCCCGTAGCCACTGCGGCGTCGCACAATCCGCTTCTGACCACGCTCACCGCCGCCCTCTCCGGCAAGCTCAACCCCGAGGTGAACCTGGTCGACACCCTCAACAGCGGCCAGTTCACGGTGTTCGCACCCACCGACGCGGCCTTCGCGAAGATCCCTTCCGAGACCGTCGAGAAGCTCAAGACCGATGACGCACTGCTGACGAAGATCCTGACCTACCACGTCGTTCCGGGGCAGCTGGCCCCCAGTCAGGTGGCGGGCGCGCACAAGACCGTCGAGGGCAGTGAGGTGGACGTGACGGGCACCCCCGAATCGACGGTCAAGGTCGACGACGCCTCTGTGGTGTGCGGCGGGGTCAAGACCGCCAACGCGACCGTCTACCTGATCGACACCGTGCTGATGCCGCAATAGATCGGTTCCCCTACGACGGGCGGCCCTGGGGCGGATTTAGGAGGCTCGACAATGAGTTCGTTCGATACGGCACTGGACCGGTCGATCGTGTTCGGATACACGAACATCGGCTACGCGCTGCGCAGTTCTCGGTGGGACGGCGGCGATCCGCGCCCCGGATCGCTGGCCGGGCGCACCGTCGTCGTCACGGGAGCGACATCGGGCATCGGAGCCGCGATCGCGGAGCAGGTCGCGGGCCTGGGCGCGAAGGTCGTGATCATGGGACGCAACAGCGTGCGCGCCGAGGAGGTTCGCGACCACATCGCCCGTCGCCGCCCCGGCGCGACGGTCACCGTCGAGCTCGGTGACGTCTCCGATCTCGACGCGTTACCCGATGTGGCTGAGCGGCTCGCGATGCACGGCGTCGATGTGATCGTGCACAACGCGGGCGTGATGCCGCCGGCGTGGACGGCCGCGAGCAACGGTCACGAGCTCTCTCTCGCGACGCACGTGCTGGGGCCGATCCTCCTGACGGACCTGCTGGAACCGCAGCTGGCGGCCGCCGAGGACGCCCGCGTGATCTTCATGTCGTCCGGAGGCATGTACACAGCCGAGCTCCCGATGGACGATCTCGACTACCGCACCGGTGAGTACAAGGGAGCCGTCGCGTACGCGCGGAGCAAACGCGTCCAGGTGGCGATGGTGCCGATCCTGGCGCAGCGGTGGGAGTCGGCAGAGGTGACCGTGGCGGGGATGCACCCCGGCTGGGTGGCCACCCCCGGCGTCGCCGATTCGCTCCCCGGCTTCAACAAGGTGGCGGGCCCGCTGCTGCGGAACGCGGAGCAGGGCTCCGATACGGCGGTGTGGCTGGCGGCGACGGCTCCGAAGCCGGCCAACGGCAGATTCTGGCACGATCGTGCAGAACGTCCCGAGCATTACCTGCGGCGCACCGAGTTCAGTGAGAGCGATCGCCGCGCCGTCTGGAGCGATGTGTGCTCCTTCGCAGGGATGGCTCCCTGACCGGCGCAGCCGCCCGCCGATCCAAGCTCGCACACCGATGGAAGGACACAGCGTGATCACCAAGCAGCACACCGTGCACACCTCGGCGCCCGTGGGCGTCGTGTTCACCTACCTCGCCGACTTCACCAACGCTCAGGAGTGGGACCCCAACGCCGTGAAAGTCGCACGCCTCCTGGGGAACGGTGGCGTGGGGTCGACCTACCGGGTCACGAGCAGGTTCGCCGGCGCGAAGACCGACCTCGACTATGAACTCACCGATCTCGAGCCCACGTCGCTGATCCGGCTGAGGGGGCACAAGAGCTCGCTGACCGCGGTCGACACGATCACCATCGCGCCCGAGGGAGCGGGCAGCGCCGTGACCTATGCAGTGGAGTTCACCTTTCACGGCCTCCTCCGCTTCCTGGAGCCCGTGCTCACCCTCGCCGTGGACAAGCTGTTCGTCGACGGGGCCGAGGGGCTGTCGGCGAACCTCGACGGGCTCGCCTGATTCCAGACGCTCGCGGAGAGGCCTGCCGCGCGCCTACGATGCGAAACATGGTCCGGTACGTCGACGAGGATCTGCGCGGGGCGGAGTTCCGCGAGTGCGACCTGTCCGGAGCGCGCTTCGTCGGCGCGGTGATGCAGGACGTCGTGATCGACGGTCTCGTCTCCGGACTGGTGGTGAACGGCGTCGACGTCAGCGGGTACGTGGAGGCCGAGCTCGACCGGAGGTACCCGGTGCGCGCGCTGCTCCGGTCCGAGGACCCCTCCGATCTGCGCCGCGCGGCGGCGACGCTCCACGCCGACTGGGACGCCACCGTCGCCCGCGTCCGCCGCGCCCCGGGCATCGAGAGCCGCACCGTGAACGGCGAGTGGTCGGCGGCGCAGACCCTGCGGCACCTGGTCTTCGTGCACGATTCGTGGTTCCGGCGCTGCTGCCTGGGCGCGGTGGAGACGTTCACGCCGATGGGCCTCGGGCCGGACGTCGCGCCCTACCGGGGCGCGCACGGGTTGGATCTCGCCGCCGATCCGCCCCTCGACGAGGTCGTGGCGGTGCGCACCGCCCAGGCCACGGAACTCGAGGCCTGGCTCGACGGCATCACCCCGGAACGGCTCGCGGTCGCCGCGCCGGTCCCCGGCGACGACGTCTGGCCGCCCTACGCCCGCGGCCGCTCCGTGGGGCAGTGCCTGCGCACGGTGCTCACCGAGACCTTCGAGCACCACCGCTACTGCGTCCGCGACCTCGACCTGATCGAATCCGGAGCCGGCTGACCCCAGCCGGCCGCACCCAGCGACGCGTACGACTCCTTGACGAACCGCAGGTGCGACCACGTCTCCACGCCGGCGACGGCGGACAGCGACCGCACCGCGTCGACGGTCTCCGCCAGCCCTACGGCCGACGGTGCGCGGACCGTCGCGAGCAGGTCGAAGGATCCGACGGTGCGGGCGAGGAAGCCGACCCCGTCGACGGCGTCCACCTCGCGCGCGGCCTCCCGCGCGGCGCCGCGGACGTGGATGCCCACGCCCATCGCGTGCTCCGAGCCGCGGCTGACGATGGGCCCGATCCGCACCACGGACCCCTCGACCAGGCGGAGCACCCGCCGCCGGGCGGCGGCCGCCGACAGCCCGGCCTCGGCGGCGAGCTCCACGTACGAGGCGCGGCCGTCCCGCTCGAGGGCCTGCAGGAGCGCGATGTCGGTCGCGTCGAGCTGCGCCGTCGCCTCGCCCACCGGGCCGACGGCGTCCCGGATCACCTCGCGGTACGCGAGGGTCTCGGCCCGCACCACGCCGGGGAGGCCGCGGAGTCGGGCCAGAACGGCGTCGGCGGCGTCGCCGGATCCTGTGCGGATCTCGGCCGCCACGGCGAACCGGCCGGTGGTGATCGACACGTAGACCACCTCCGGGAGGTCGGCGACCGCATCCGCGACGGGGGCGGCGGCACCGTCGACCTCGATCCGGGCGTAGCAGACCGATCCCCGGCCGAGCACCGCCGGATGGACGACCCCCTGCACGGTGAACGCCCCGCTGTCGAGGAGGCGGCGCAGCCGTACCGCCACCGTCGCGCGGGTGACGCCCGCGGCCTTGGCGAGCTCCCTGTGGCTCAGCCGGCCGTCGTCGCCGAGCAGCGCCACCAGGGTCCGGTCGATCTCGTCCATGGCTCCTCCCGGCGTTTCGCCCATCGCGGTTTCGGATTGAGCCGCCGTACCGATGATGCACCAATGCCCGACTGCACGCAGTGAATGGCGATCTTCTGTCGCCTCCATCGAGCAGATGCTGCGCCACGGTGTTCCCGAGCGAAGTGAACTGCTTGCGGAGCCCTGTGATCGGCCTTACAGTTGGCCGATCCGAAGCGGAGAACCGCAGGTCAGGAGACTGGAAATGCAGCACACGATCCCCGAGGGCGAGGTGCTCGCGGCAGCCGATCGCATCATCGAGGCCTTCGCCGCGACGAACACCGAGGGCTACTTCGCCGGCTTCCATCCGGCGGCGACCTTCGTCTTCCACACCGAGCCGCGGACGCTGGCCGACCGCGCGGAGTACGAGCGGCTGTGGGCCGGCTGGGTCGACTCCGGTTGGCGCGTGGTCTCCTGCGAGAGCAGCCAGCGCCTCGTGACGGCAGTGGGAGCCACCGCCGTCTTCAGCCACGCCGTGCACACCGTGACGCAGGACGGCGACGGGACGCGCACCGCGACGCGGGAGCGCGAGTCGATCGTCTTCACCACGGCGCCCGACGGTGCGCTCGTCGCCGTCCACGAGCACCTCTCGGCCGCCTGATGCTGCGCTACTACCGCCGCCTCGACGCGCACCTGCACGCCGGCGCCGACGACGGCACGCCCGTGCGCGGCGACCTCAGCGGCCGCCGGATCTTCGCCATCTGGCTCGCCGCCAACCTCGTGGTGACCACCATGCTGACCGGCACGCTGTTCGTGCCGTCGGTCTCGCTCAGCAGCGCCCTGGTGCTGATCCTCGCCGGCACGGTCGTCGGCGCGCTGGTGCTCGTGGCGGTCGGCAACGTCGGCACCCGCACCGGCCTGCCGACGATGGCGCTCACCCGCGCCTCGTTCGGCGTGCGGGGCAGCCGGATCCCCGTGGCCGCCAACATCGCCGTGCTCATGGGGTGGAGCTGGGTGCAGGCGATGCTCGCCGGCGTCACCGTGAACTACGTGATCGAGCAGCAGACCGGGTATTCGAACCCCGCGCTGTTCTCCGTGCTGTGCGAGGTGATCGTGGTGTCGCTGGCGATCTTCGGCCACGCCGGCATCGCCAAGGTGGAACCGATTCTGGCCGTGGTGATCCTGGCGATCATGGCCTACCTCTTCATCGACATGTTCGGCGACGGCTTCGCCCGCCTGAACGCGCTGCCCCGCGACCCCGAGGGCCTCAGCGGGCTGGGCATCTTCGACATCGTGGTCGCCACCGCGATCTCGTGGACGGTGCTCTCGGCCGACATCAACCGGTTCGCGCGGAGCGAGCGGGGCGGGGCGATCGGCTCCGGGCTCGGCTACGTCGCCTCGACGGTGGCCGCGATGGCCCTGGGCGCCACCGCGATCGCGTGGTTGCTCGCGAACGGCAAGGACGCACCGCCCTTCGACCCGACGGTGATCGTGGCCGAGTTCGGCGTCCCACTCGCCGGCGTGGTCTTCTTCTCCGTCATGGCGACCAACTCGATGGCCGTCTACGGCATGGTCACCTCGCTGGTGAACGCCGAGCCGGGTCGCATCCGATTCCTGCCCGCCGCACTGGGACTCGGCGTCGTCTCCATCGCGGGATCGGCGTGGCTGGCGCTGCTCGACAAGTTCACCTCGTTCCTCACCGCCATCGGCATCGTCTTCATCCCCGTCTTCGCGATCATCGTCGTGGACTTCTACGTGCTGCGCCGCGGGCGGTACGCGGCGTCGCTCGCCGAGGCCGGCTCGCGCGACTACTGGTACCGCGGCGGCTGGAACCCGGTGGCGGTGGTGGTGTGGATCGTGGGCGTCGCCTTCTCGTCCGCGGTCACCTACCTGTGGGTGAGCCCCGTCGGCGCCACCGTCCCGACGTTCCTGGTGAGCGCGGGCCTGTACTGGGCGGCGAGCGTCGCGGCCCGCCGCCGGTCCACGACGGAGGACCTCGTCGCGGGCTAGTGTCGGTGCATGGCACGGGCACGGGGGTTCAGCGCGATCGTCGCAGTCGGGGCGGTGGTCCTGGCGGGCTGCGGGAGTGGACCGGACGCAGACGGGCCGCCGAGTTCCGCCGCGGCATCGTCCGGCGCGGGCGCGCCGGCATCGGCGCGCCAGCTCGTGCTGACCGCGGCCGAGCTGCCGCCGGGTATGTCGATGGCGGACTTCGCGATGGACGCCGACGTCGTCCGCGCCGTCCTCGACCCGTTGACGGGACAGCGGCCCACGGGAACCACGTACTCGCCGTCCGCGTGCGCGCCCGTGTCGATGTTCGGCGGAGTCGACCAACCCGCCCCCTCGCTCGCCGGGGTCGCCGCGGGCGAGGGAGGCGGACGGTCGGCCTTCACGGAGGCCGTCGTCGCCCGCCGTCCCGACATCGCCGCGGTCGCGGCCTACTTCCAGCGGTGCCGGATCGTGGTGCAGAACGACGGGGGAACCCCGCTGACCACCACGTACGCGATCCGCGACGGGGAACGGGGCCGGGCGGACCAGCTGCTCGTCGTCGAGGAGACCCCGGACGATCCGAACTCGAAGCAGCGCGCTCTCGTGGCCTACGCGCGGGTCGGCGAGCACGCCGTGTGGGTGCGGCTGCGCGCCTTCCAGGGCGAGCCCGTCGACCGCGCGCAGTTCGACCGGCTCGTCGCCGCGGCGGTCGACAAGGTCGCCCGGTCCGCCTGAGTCCCCGGCGCCCGGAACCCCTACGCCCGGTCCCGCTGCCGGAGCGTGGGTTTGTCGATCTTCCCGACGGGGTTCTTCGGGACCTCGTCGAGCAGGATCAGGTCCACGGGGACCTTCACCTTCGCCAGCTCGCCGCGCAGGCCGTCGAGGAGCCCGGCAGCGGTCACCGTCGCGCCCGCGCGGAGCGACACGTACGCGACGGGCACCTCGCCGAGCACGTCGTGCGGCCGGCCGATCACCGCGGCCTCGAAGACCTGAGGATTCCGGTACAGCTGTGCCTCGATCTCCTTGGGGTAGATGTTCTCGCCGCCGCGGATCACCATGTCCTTCACCCGATCCACCAGCCGCAGGTAGCCGTCCTCGTCGAGCAGGCCGACGTCGCCGGTGCGCAGCCACCCGTCCACGATCGTCTCGGCGGTGGCGTCGGGCCGGTTCAGGTACCCGGCCATCACCACCTTCCCGGCGATGAGTACCTCGCCCGTCTCGCCGCGGGGGACGTCGCGGAGGGCACCGTCGACGATGCGGATCCGCTGGCCCGGCAGCGCGGGCCCGACGGTGCCGGGCTTGCGCGGACCGTCGAGCGGGTTGATGGCCGATGCGGTGGTCGTCTCGGACAGCCCGTAGCCCTCGACGATCGGTACGCCGAACCGGGACTCGAACCGCTCGATGAGGTCGACGGGCATCGGTGCGGCGCCGCAGATCCCGAACCGCAGCGACGACGAATCCGGACGCACCTCCTCCGGCAGCGCCGTGAGCATCGCGTAGATCGCCGGCACCGCGGAGAAGTAGGTGGGCCGGTGCCGCTCCACCGCCGGGAAGAAATCATCCGGCCGGAACCGGCCGACGATCGTCGTGCGCCCGCCCGCCCGGAGCGGCGTGAGCGTGCCGAGGACGACGCCGTTGGCGTGGAAGAGCGGCAGGACCAGGAGGCTGTGGTCGCGCTCGGTGAACGCGAAGTGCTCGATGAACGACGCCGTCATGGCCGCGATGTTCCCGTGGGTGATCATCACGCCCTTGGGCTTGCCGGTGGTGCCGGCGGTGTAGATGAGCAGTGCGAGGTCACCGGTCGACACCGGTTCGGGCGCCGCCGCCTCGTCGTCGGACTCCGCGAGGAGCTCGTGGCACGCGATCGCGGCGACGCCGTCCGGGGTCTGCGCCCCGGACTCGGTCACCAGCACCCGGGCGCCCGCATCGGCTGCCTGATAGGCGATCTCGGGCGGCGCGAGCGCGGGATTGATCGGCGTGACCGCCGCGCCCAGACGCCAGGCCGCGAACACCGCGACCACCAGCTCCACCCGATTGGGCAGCAGCAGTCCCACGACGTCGCCGCGCTCGACGCCGAACTCCGCGAGCCGGGTCGCGGCGGTGCGGACGGCCGCGGCGAACTCGGCGTTCGACAGGTCCAGCCGGTCGTCGGCGACGGCCGGGTCCTGCGGTGCCCGCGCCGCCCGGGTCTCCGGGAGGGCGGGCACCTCGGGCAGGTCGCGCACCGTCATCGGTGCACCGTGACGATCGGCTCGGAGATGAGGCCGAAAGTCCGCAGCACGCCCTCGAGTTCGCGGTGCCCGAAGGCCTGGCAGCCCGACGCCAGGCCGACGCGCCGCGGCGGCTGCTGCAGCAGCGAGTACGCGGCGTAGGCCTGCAGCAGGCCCGTCTGCTTGTAGTTGCTGTTGCCGTGGATCACCACGTGCGAGCGGCCCAGCGGGCCCGAGGCGTGGACCGAGTCGAGCGACTTGTTCACACGCGGGTTCTCGCGCGGCGGCATCGAATTCATCACCTGCGCGGCGACGGCGTCGAGCGCGTCGGCGCGGTCCTCGGGCGACATGTCCTTCGTGGCCTCCAGCGCGTCGGCCACGATCACCGGCACGTTGTTCATCAGCGCGGCGTTGAAGACGCCGCCCTGCGCCTTGCAGTTCGCCACGCGGGGATCGCGCTTGAACCACACGGGATGCGAGGTGCCGCCCCACGGCAGCGACTGCGCCAGCTCGTGCTGCCCGGGCACCACGAGCGGGACCAGCCCCTGCATCGGGTCGAACGACGTGTACTCGTTCTGCTCCAGGTAGAAGGCGTCGCCGCCCGCGGCGTTCACGAGGATCGTGCGGGTGGACGCGATGGTGGGGCTGCCGCCCCAGAAGACCGCGATGTCGAGGGTGTCGAGACCCGGTGTCTCCAGAGCGATCTGGGCCGCGATCTCGCCCGTGGTGTACATGTGCGCGATACCGGGCGCCAGCAGCAGGCCTGCGTCCGCGTACTGCTGATGGAACGTGTCGTCGCAGTGGATCATCCAGTCCTGCTCACCGTTGGTGTCGCTGTAGTGCGCACCGGCGTTCAAGCTGGCCTGGACCACCGTGTCGCCGAACTTGATGAACGGCCCCACCGTGTTCAGCACGACGGAGCTGCCGCGGAAGAGCTCGGTGAGGGAGTCGACGTCGTGATCGACCTGCACGACCTCGTAGTCGGCGGTCTCGATGCCCGCGACGTTCTTCTCCATCGACGCGGTCAGCTTGCCCTCGTCGCGGCCCGCCGCGGTGAAGGGCACGTTGTACTCGCGCAGGTACTCGCAGATGAGGCGTCCCGTGTACCCCGAGGCCCCGTACACCACTACCGGCTTGTTGCTCATGATTCTCCTTGTCCTGTGGATGTTTCCGTCACATGCCCATGCCGCCGTCGACGGGCAGCCCGGCCCCGTTGACGAAGCGGGAGGCGTCGGAGGCGAGGAAGACGACGGCGTCCGCCATGTCCTGGACCTCGCCGAGCCGGCCGCTGGGCGTGAGTCCCACGACCGCCTCGACCGCCTCCTCGGGGGAGCCGAACAGCCCGATGTTCGCCATGTCGACCGCGAGGCCCGTGCCCATCTCGGTGGGCACGAGGCCCGGGTAGATGCAGTTGACGCGCACGCCGTAGCCGAGCTTCCCGGCCTCCATCGCCGCCACGCGGGTCATCCGGTCGATGGCCGACTTGGTGGCGGAGTAGATCGCGATGCCGGGGAAGGCGATGGTCGCCGCCACGGAGGCGACGTTGATGATGGCGCCGCCGCCACCGGCCGCCCCGCCCGGACGCAGGGCCCGCAGCCCGTGCTTGAGGCCGAGGGCCGTGCCGAGCACGTTCACGTCGAGCTGGCGCCGCACGTCGTCGACGGAGATCTCGGTGAGCAGCCCCGTGATCTCGACGCCGGCGTTGTTGACCACCACGTCGAGCCCACCGAGCTGCGCGACGGTGGCGTCGATCGCGGCGGCCCAGCTCTCCTCGGAGGTGACGTCGAGGTGGACCGAGCCGTTGCCGGCTCCCAGCTCGGACGCGACGGTGGCGGCGCGGTCCGCCTGCAGGTCGCCCAGCATCACCCGGGCGCCGGCTGCGGTCAGCGCACGGGCCATGCCCTCACCGAGCCCCTGTGCCCCGCCGGTGACCAGGACCCGCCGGCCGGTCAGATCGAATGCGCTCACGACTACTCCCTTGATCGAGGTGGATCGGACTTCGTGGGTACCGCCTGTGGCGGCCGTCACATTCCAGAATCTAGACGACTGTCAAGAAAAATGTTGGACATTCGTCAAGACTTTTCGCTCGGGGCGCCGCCCCGGGGCGCGGCACAGGGGCTATCCTGGGACGATGCCGACGCGCCGTCGGCCGGAGGAAGGGAGTGCGGGGTGACCGAGGTGATCGCGTCGGCGACCGCGCCCGCTGCGGTGGGCGCTACCAAGCACGCCACGAAGGTCGCGGCCAAGCGCGACGAGCTGGCCCGTGCGGCGCTCAAGACCCTCTCGGAGCTCGGCTACGCCCGCACCAGCCTCCGCGAGATCGCCGCGAACTCGGAGTACAGCCACGGCGTGCTGCACTACTACTTCGCCGACCGGCTCGAGCTGATCGCGCACTGCGTGCACCTCTACAAGGCCGAGTGCATCGCCTCCTACGACGACGTGCTCCGTCCCGACGACGACGCGGCCGCGCTGCGCCTGCGGTTCGCGGAGCGGCTGGCCGCCACCATGGAGCACGACCTCCCGACCCACAAGCTCTGGTACGACCTGCGCTCGCAGGCCATGTTCGAGGCGGCGCTCACCGACGACGTGCGCGAGATCGACGGCTCGCTCGAGGCGATGATCTGGCGGGTCGTGAGCCGCTACGCGGAGCTCGCGGGCGGCACGCCGCTCCTCGACGCCGCGGGCACGTACGCCGCGCTCGACGGGCCCTTCGAGCGCGCCGTCCGTCGCCGCGTCCTCGGTGACGAGAGCGCCGGCGCCGTCCTCACCGCGCAGGTCTTCGATCTGCTCGACGCCCTCGTGGTCCGCGCGAGCCGCTGACGCCCGCCCGCAGGCGGCCGCGCCTCCTCGTCCCGGCCCCGCGTTCAGTCGGCCTCGGGCGGCCCGCCGAGCGCGCCGTCGGTGAAGGTGCGGAAGGCGAAGGCGAGCGTGTCGAGCGATTGCAGCGTGCCGCTCTCGTAGCCCACCAGCAGGTACAGCGCGGTGGTCGCGTACTTCTCCGCGAGCTCGCGGTCGCCGATCACCTCGGCGTAGGTCTCCGCGATCACATCGCGCCGCTCGAGGTCGACCTCCGCCTGATGGCGGGCCACCTCCGGATCGTGCGCCGCCCACACCCGGATCGCGGCCTCGGTCGCGTGCGGCAGCGTCAGGCCGACGTGAGTGAGCGACATCAGCCGGTCGTAGGCGTCGGGCACCTGGCGCGCCGCCTCGATCAGCCGGTCGCTCTTGGTCTGCCGCCAGTACGCGATGAGCGCCGACGTGAACTCCGGCCAGCTCGGATAGGCGTGGTAGAAGCTCCCGGTCGACGATCCGGCCTGCTCGCACACCGCTGCCAGCTTGAGCGACGCGTGCCCCCGCTCGGCCAACACCGCCAGACCCGCCTCCAGGAACCGCAGCTGGACGTAGCGCGACGGGCTGGAGCGGGCGGGGGGCATGCGGCGATGGTATCCGCCGCGGAGCCGGCGCCGTGGAAAGCTGACCGCATGCGACGGTCGGTCCTGGTCCCCCTGCTCGAGACGGTGCTCACCCTGTTGGGCCTGGCCTGGCTGGCCGCGGTCCTGGTGTTCGGCAGTTCCGCGGTGCCGCTGCTCGTCGTGTGGAACCTGGCCGCCGTCGCCTACGTGATCGCCGGCTGGTTCCTGTTGCGCCGCCGCATCCCCGCGGGCGAGGACGATGCGGACCTGATGGCCGCGCCGCGCTGGCAGACCACGCTGTTCGCGGTCGTGGTCAGTGGCTCCGGCCTGGTAGGCGGTCTGCTCATGATCGCCACCCGCGGCGACGAGCCGGATCCCGCGCTCCAGCCCGTCGCCGCGGCCACGGTCCTCCTCTCGTGGCTGCTCCTGCACACCGCGTTCGCGCAGATCTACGCCCGCGACTACTTCACCGCCGGCGGCCTGCAGTTCCCGGACTGCGAGCGCCCACAGCTCACGGAGTTCGTCTACTTCTCCATCACCATCGGCACGTCCTTCGCGGTCTCGGACGTGACCGTCACGCGGCGTTCCACCCGCCGCCTGGTGATCGTGCACAGCGTGCTCAGCTTCTTCTTCAACGCGGCCGTCGTGGCGATCGCGCTGGACTGGATCAAGAGCGGAGGCTGAGCACGCCGTGCGCGGGCGTCAGGACGCCGCGACGGGGCTCTCGAGCCCGGACAGGCACGCCGGCAGCGGCGCGCGGTGCAGCACGCCGAGCCGCTGCGTCGCGCGGGTGAGCGCCACGTAGAGTTCCGCCGCGCCGCGCTCGCCGTCCGCGAGGATCGCCTCGGGGTCCACCACCAGCACCGCGTCGAACTCGAGCCCCTTCGTCTGCGCCGGCGGCACCGCGCCCGGCGTACCGTCGGGCCCGATGACGACGGACGTACCCTCCCGGCCCGCCTCGTCCCGGACGAAGGCGTCGATCGCGCCGGCCACCCCGTCGTCGGTCACGGGCCGGGCCCACGGCCGGATCCCGGAGGCGCGCACCGACTCCGGCGGTACGGCGCCGGGCGCGAACTCCGCCAGCACGTCCGCGGCCACCGCCATGATCTCCGACGGGGTGCGGTAGTTCACCGTGAGCGCGGTGTACGCCCACCGGCCCGCGACGTACGGGTCCAGCATCTCGCCCCACGAGCGGGCGCCCGCGGGTGCGCTGCGCTGCGTCAGGTCGCCGACCACCGTGAACGACCGGGACGGGCACCGCCGCATCAGGACCCGCCAGTCCATCGCCGACAACTCCTGCGCCTCGTCCACCACCACGTGCCGGTACGCCCAGGTCCGGTCCGCCGCGGCCCGCTCCACCAGGTCGCGGGTGTCCCGCTCCTCGAACCGCCCGGCCAGGTCGTCGGCGTACAGCAGGTCGGTCGCGAAGAGGTGGTCCTCGTCGTCCATCGAATCCGACCGGGACACCAGCGAATCCAGCACGCCCTCCGCGAACTCCGCCTGCTCCTTCCGGGCCGCGGCGGCGGCCGCGTCGTCCTGCGCCTCGTGCGGGCCGAGCAGCTCCGCGAGCTCGTCCAGCAGGGGCACGTCGGACACGGTCCAGGCGGCACCGTCGGACCGCAGCAGCGACGGGTCCGCCCCCGCCGCGGCGAGCCGCTCGGGCGAGCTCAGCAGGTCCGCGAGCAGGACCTCGGGGGACAGCACGGGCCACAGCGCGTCGACGGTGCGCCGGAACGTCCCGTCCACCGCGAGGTCCGCGAGCATGCTGCCGCGCATCTCCTCCCAGGCCCGCGTGTCCTCGCGGCGCAGCCACTGCTTCCCGATCCGGCCCAGCGCCCGCTCGGTGATCGCCCAGGTCAGCACGTCGAGGAAGACGGTGCGCGCCTGGTTGTGCGGCTGCCCGCTGTCTCGCGCCTCGTCGCGGGCCCAGCCGACCACGTCGGCCTCGATCCGCACGGTCGCGTCGCCGAGCCCGATGGAGACGGGAGTCTCCGGCAGGGTGCGGCGGTCCGCGACCGCGGCGGCGAGCACGTCGGCCATCGCGGCCGCGCCCTTGATCCGCGCCATCGAGGGCACGTCCTCGGCGCGCGCCGCGATGCCGGGGTACAGCGTCGCCGGGGTCGCGAAGACCACGTCGGACTCGCCGAGCGAGGGCAGCACCCGCCCGATGTGCTGCAGGAAGGACGTGTTCGGCCCCACCACCAGCACGCCGTGCCGCTCGAACCGCGCCCGCTGCGTGTACAGCAGGTACGCCACCCGGTGCAGCGCCACTACCGTCTTGCCGGTGCCGGGCCCGCCCTCGATGACCGTGACGCCCGGGTTGTCGGACCGGATGATCCGGTCCTGATCGGCCTGGATGGTCGCGACGATGTCGCGCATCCCCTCGCCGCGCGGGGCGTTCACCGCGGCCAGCAGGGCGGCGTCGCCGCGCGCGTCCGCACCCGGGCGGCCGAGCATCTCGTCGGTGAACGCGGTCAGCTCCCGTCCCTCGCTGAGGAACTGCCGCCGCCGGTGCACGCCCTCGGGGTGCGCGCCCGTCGCCGTGTAGAACGGTCGCGACGCCGGTGCCCGCCAATCCAACAGCAGCTCGTCGTCCCCGTCCTCGTCGTCGAAGAGGCCCAGGCGCCCCACGTACCGCGTCCCGACGGTGCCGTTCGGCTCTCCGTCGAGCCGGCCGAAGGCCAGCCCCTCCTCGGCGACGCTCAGCCGCCGCACCTCCCGCGCGGAGGTCATCACATCGCCCTCCCGGTCCACCGCCCGGCCCTCGTGGTCGCGCAGGGCGTCCGCGTACCTGCGACGCGCCCGGTCGCGCTCGGCGTCCAACCGGGCGTACAAACCCGCCACGTACGCGCGCTCCGATGCCAGCTCGTTCTCGTATTCAGACATGCACCCACCTCGACAGAAATCGGATCCGGCCAGCGAGTATGCGCCCCCGACGGGGCCTTGCGGCAAGGCCCGGGGTGCGTTATACATTGAAGTGGGAGAGAGGTTCCGCGTTCTGGCGCGCCTCGCTCCGGGTGATCACCTGCCCCGGATTCCGCCCACTCTGACGCGAACCGCGCGCGAAACCCGCATCGTCTGTAGGTTCGGACGAGTGGACCTCCGAAGATTCCTCGACGGTCGTGGGGGTCAGCTCGGCTTCCTCACCTATCAACACGCCTCGTTGGTGATCCAGTGCGTGGTGATCGGGGTGGTGATCGCGCTGGCGATCGCCGCCCTGGTGTACCGCTCGCGCGCGGGTGCCGCGTTCGCCACCGCCGTCGCGTCCGTCGGTATGACGGTGCCGTCCCTCGCGCTCCTCGCGCTGCTGCTCATCGTCTTCGGGCTGGGCGTCACCCCGTCGGTCACGATGCTCGCCTTCTACGCGACGCTGCCGATCCTGACCAGCGCGATCGTCGGGCTGCAGGCGGTGCCGCCGGCGCTGGTCGAGGCCGCCCGGGGGCTGGGGATGCCGCGGTGGCGGGTGCTGGCCACCGTCGAGCTGCCGAACGCCTGGCCCGTGATCCTCACCGGTATCCGGGTGAGTACGCAGCTCGTGGTCGGCGTCGCGACGGTCGTCGCCTACGTGCTGGGCCCGGGGCTCGGCTCCCTGATCTTCTCCGGCCTCGCCCGCCTCGGCGGCGCCGGTGCACTCGAATCCGCGCTGGTGGGCACCGTTCTCGTGGTGGCCGTCGCGCTCGTACTCGACGGTCTGCTCGTGCTCCTGGGCCGCCTCACCGTCTCGAAGGGACTGCGATGACTCGGACGACAGGCGTTGCCATCGAGCTGGAGAAGGTGATCAAGCGCTACCGCGGGCAGGAGAGGCCGGCGGTCAAGGAGCTGACGATCGCCATCGAGGCGGGCGAGACGGTGGCCATCGTCGGGCCCTCGGGCTGCGGCAAGACCACCACGCTGAAGATGATCAACCGGCTGATCGAGCCCACCTCCGGGCGGGTGCTCATCGGCGGGACCGACGTGACCAAGGCCGACGCCGACGACCTCCGCCAGGGCATCGGCTACGTCGTCCAGGCGGGCGGCCTGTTCCCGCACTGGACGGTGGAGAAGAACATCGGCGCGGTGCCGGGCCTCCTCGGCTGGGACAAGGCCCGCACCCGCGCCCGGGTCACCGAGCTGCTGGAACTCGTCGGGCTGGACCCGGACACCTTCCGGAGCCGGTTCCCCAAGGAGATGTCCGGCGGCCAGCAGCAGCGCGTCGGCGTCGCCCGCGCGCTGGCGGCCGACCCGCCCGTCCTGCTCATGGACGAGCCCTTCGGCGCGGTGGACCCCATCACCCGCGTGCGGCTGCAGGACCAGCTCCTCGCGATCCAGGAGGAGCTGCACAAGACCATCGTCATCGTCACGCACGACGTCGACGAGGCGATCAAGCTCGGCGACCGCGTGCTGATCCTCTCCGAGGGCGGCCAGATCGAGCAGTTCGGCACACCCGAGGAGATCCTCACGTCGCCGGCCAACGCCTTCGTCGAGGAGTTCGTCGGATCGGGTGCAACCCTCAAGCACCTGTCGCTCAGCTCCGTCGGCGAGATTCCCAGCGCCCCCGTCGTCCTGGCCCGCCCGGGCGACCCGTCGGAGGAGGTCGCCGCGCGGGCCAAGGAGGCGAAGCTCAGCTGGGTCGTGGTCGTCGACGAGAACGACCGGCCGCGGGCCTGGCCGTCCGTGTCCGAGGTGCTGAGCAAGCCCGTCGTCTCGACCTACGTCGACCAGCGGCTGCCGGTCGCGGAACGCACCGCGACCCTCGCCGATGCGCTCGACGTGATGCTGGCCTCCAGTCAGGGCGGCGTGCTGGTCACCCAGCGCGGCAAGGTCATCGGCGCGCTCACCATCGAGCAGGTCGCGCAGCGCATCCGGGAGCGGCAGGCCATCGCGAACCCGGAACAGGCCGCCGACACCTACCGGGCGGCCCCGTCGTGACCGCCGCCGCCAAGGCGCCGAAGACGGCGCGCGTCGGGCCCACGCCCCGGTTCGCCGGCGGCGTGCCGATCGATCTGATCCTCGAACCGCTGCTCGTGGTCGTCGGCTTCGCCGGGTACCTGATCTGGCACGCCACCCAGACCTTCTCCGAGACGGAGGCCGTGCAGCTGCAGTGGTCGGCGCTCGGCGAATCGGTGTGGGAACACATCCAGCTGACCGTGGTCTCCGCCGTGTTGGTCGTGCTCATCGCGATCCCACTGGGGATCCTGGTGACGCGCAAGCGGTTCGCCCGCGTCGCGCCGATCATCGTGGCCCTCGCCAACGTCGGTCAGGCCGCGCCCGTGCTCGGCATGGTCGTGCTGTTCGCCATGTGGTTCGGCACCGGATTCCGCACCGCCGTCGCGGCGCTCGTCGTCTACGCTGTGCTGCCGATCCTGCAGAACACCGTCACCGGCCTGCGCCAGGTGGACGACCGCGTCATCGAAGCCGCCCGCGGCCAGGGCTTCTCGGCCTTCCAGACCCTGCTCCGGGTGGAGCTGCCGCTGTCGGTGCCGGTGATCCTGCACGGCGTGCGCACCGCGCTCGTCATCCTCGTCGGCACCGCGACGCTCGGCACCTTCATCGGTGCCGGCGGGTTGGGTGTGCTCATCACCACCGGCGTCACGCTGTACCTGCCGCCGCTGCTGTTCTCCGGCGCGCTCCTGGTCGCGCTGCTCGCCCTCGCCATCGACTGGCTGGCCAGGCTCGCCGAGTACCTGCTGGCGCCGCGCGGCCTGCGCGGGGTGACCGCATGACGGCGGCGCGCGGGACCGCCCGGGCGCGGGTGCGGCGCGCGGTGCTGCCCGTGGTGGCGGCTCTGTCGCTGGTGCTCGCCGGCTGTGGGCTGGAGAGCTCGTCGGGCCACTTCGTGCACGCCGAACCCGCGGACGGACAGACCCCGCTGGCGGGCGCGAAGATCTCGGTGACCTCGAAGTCCTTCTCCGAGGGCATCCTGCTCGGCAAGATCAGCACCACGATCCTGCAGGCCGCGGGCGCCGAGATCACCGACCTCACCAACGCGCCGGGCTCGATGTCGTCGCGGCAGGCGATGACGAGCGGCGCCGCCGACGTCTCCTGGGAGTACACGGGCACCATCTGGGTCAGCTACTTGGGGCAGACCGAGACCATCAGCGATTCGACGGCGCTGTGGACCCGCGTCCGCGACGCCGAGCGGGCCAACGGCATCGAGGTGCTCACCCCGGCCCCGTTCAACAACACGTACGCCTTCGCGGTGACGCCGGCGCAGAAGGCGCAGCTGAACGTGAACACCCTCAGCGAGTTGTTCCGGCTTCCGCCGGCGCAGCGCTCGCTGTGCGTGGACCCGGAGTTCCAATCGCGCCCCGACGGTCTCGGCCGGCTGTTGGAGAAGTACGAGGTGCCGCTCGGCAGCGGGACCCCGGCGAACACCGTCACCACGATGGACGCGGGCGTCATCTACTCCGCGATCTCCGGCAACACCTGCCTCGCCGGCGATGTCTACGCCACCGACGGGCGGATCCGGAAGCTCGGCCTGCAGCTGCTCGAGGACGACCGGAAGTTCTTCCTGCCCTACGACGGTGTGCCCGAGGTGCGCACGGATGCGCTGGCGAAGTACCCCGCGATCAAGGACGTACTGGCGAAGGTCAGCCGCCTGCTCACCAACGAGACCATGCAGGAGCTCAACGGGCAGATCGACATCGAGGGCCGCGATCCCGCGGACGTGGCGGCGACCTGGCTCAAGAAGGTGGGGCTCGTCCGCTGAGCCCCGGCTCGACCGGGCGCGTGCGCTTTCCGTCGCGGTGAGCGGAAGGGTTCACCCGCCGCTCCCACCGTCCGACACTGAACCGCATGACCGAGAACGCACCGGACCTGCTGGCGCTCACCGCGACCGAGGCCGCCAAGGTGTGTGCCGGCGACTACGACCGCGTGATCCCCACCGATTGGCCGGTGGGGGAGCGGTGGTCGACCCGCCTGTGGGGCGACGACGACGTGGACGTCTGGCTCATCAGCTGGGTGCCCGAGCGCTCGACCGAGCTGCACGACCACGCCGGCTCGCTGGGCGCGCTCACCGTCGTCTCGGGCGCGCTGGCGGAGCGCAGCTGGGACGGGGAGGCCCTGCGGGAGCGGCGGATCGACGCGGGCGGACAGGCGTCCTTCGACCGCGGCTGGGTGCACGACGTGACCAGGCACGCCGACGCCCACGACGCCGCGACCGGGGAGGCCGCCACGCCCACCCTCTCGGTGCACGCCTACTCCCCGCCGCTCACCGCGATGTCCTACTACGAGGTGACGCCCGGCGGTAGGCTCCGTCGCGTGCGCAGCGAACTGACCGACGAACCCGAGGGCCCCACCGGCGGGCGCGGCATCGACGAGCTCCTGGCGGGTGCGCGGGACCGCATCGACCGGGTCGAGGCGGAGGATCTGCGCGCCGAGCTCGACGCCGGCGCGATCCTCGTCGACACCCGGCCCGCGGCGCAGCGCGCCGCCGAGGGCGAGGTCGACGGCGCTCTGATCATCGAGCGGAACGTGCTGGAGTGGCGACTCGACCCGTCGTCCGACGCCCGCATCGCCGAGGCCACCGGCTGGGACGTGCGGTGGATCGTGATGTGCCAGGAGGGCTACTCGAGCTCCCTGGCCGCGGCCGCGCTGCGCGACATCGGGCTGCACCGCGCCGCCGACCTCGCGGGCGGGTACAAGGCGCTCACGCTCGTCGCGCCCACCGCCGGCTAGGACCGCCGCGGGACGGACCACCGCACGACGGTGCCGGGCCGCTCGGCACCCGGGTCCGCGGGCAGCAGTTCGACGGCGCCGCCCCGCAGCTCCGCGCGGGTAGCCAGGTTCCGGAGTCCGCTGCGCCGGCCACCGTCGGGAATACCCTTTCCGTCGTCGGCCACCTCGACCGTCACGGCCTCGCCGCTCGCGATGACGGTGACGGTGACGCGGGTGCCGCCCGCGTGGCGCACCGCGTTGGAGACGCTCTCCGTGACCACGGCCTCCAGATCGCGGGCGAGCCCGTCGTCGGCGACCGCGCTCTCGACCGGCCCCGAGAATCCGACGTCGACGGACGTCCCGCCCCCGTGCGCGACCGCGCGGACCGCCCGCACCAGGCGGCTCCGGAGCCCGCTCCCGTCCGTGGACAGCTCGAAGATGGTCGAGCGGATGTCGGCGATGGTGCGGTCGAGCTCCCCGATCGCGGCGTCGAGCCGCTCGCGGACGGGCTCGTCGGCCGCGGCGGAGCGCGCCACCTGCAGGCCGAGGCCCGCGGCGAAGATCCGCTGGATCACGTGGTCGTGCAGGTCGCGCCCGATGCGTTCGCGCTCCTCGATCACCTGCAGCTCGCCGAGCCTCTGCTGCTGACGCAGCGTCTCCGCGTGCATCTGGGCGTTGTCGATCGCGACGGCCGTGGCGGCGGCGAAGATCTCGATCGCCTTCGCGTCGCCGGCCGTGAACGCGACACCGTCGGCCTTCTCCGCCAGGTAGATGCACCCGAACAGGTTCCCGCCGACCATGATCGGCGCGCCCAGGAAGCTGTGCATCGGAGGATGGTTCGGCGGGAAGCCGACCGAGGACGGGTGCTCGGAGAGCTCCGCGATCCGGACCGGTTGCTGCACCTGCAGGAGGTACCCCAGGAGGCCGCGGCCGCACGGGGGATCGCCGATGCGCGCCGCCGTCTCAGCGTCCACGCCGACGTAGATGAACTCCTGGAGCGAGCCGTCGTCGTTGCTCACGCCCACGGCGCCGTACCGGGCGTCCACCAGCGCCATCGCGGAGGTGACGATGCGGCGCACCGTCGCGGGCAGGTCCAGCCCCTGAGCCACGACCATCACCGCGCTCAGGATGTCCTGCAGGTCGGCGTCCGGCCGCTCCGCGCCGGTGTCGTGCTCCGCGGTCACCGGATCGCCCTCCTCGGACAGGGGAGCACCGTCGGGACGGACGTCCCTGGCGCGGAGCTCCTCTCGGCGCCACGCTGGGTGGTGTGAACGGAATCGACATCGACCCGCTGGACCGGTCCGACGTGCGCACTCTCGTCGTGGACCTCGCCGAGGCGGCCTACGAGGGCCGGCTCTCCCGCTGGAACGAGGTGCGCACGACCGCGGCCCTCGACGACCTCGACTGGGAGTACCTGGTGTGCAGGCTCCTGGGCCGACTGCTCGCCGAACGCGCGGTGCAGCGCGGCACCCCCGCCGTCGACGCGTGGCGGCAGGCCCGCGCGGCGCTGGCCTGAGCCGCTCATCGTCGTGCCCCGCCCGCGTCGCGCCACTGTGCGGCGCGCAGGGCCGCCTGCACCCGGTTCTCCACGCCCAGCTTGGCCAGGATGCCGGTGACGTGGTTGCGGACGGTCTTCTCCGCCAGGAACATCCGCTCCGCGATCTGCTTGTTGGTCAGTCCCTCGGCGAGCAGCTCGAGCACCGCCTCCTCCTGTCCGGTCAGGCCCGTCGGGGCGGGCGGCGCCTCCTGGCCGCGGCGGATGCGCTGCAGGACCCGGGCGGTGCTCGCGGAATCGAGCAGCGAACCGCCGGCCGCGACGGTCCGGATCGCCGACACCAGTTCGGTCCCCCGGATCTGCTTGAGCACGTAGCCCTGTGCGCCCGCGGTGATCGCGTCGAGCAGGGCCTCGTCGTCGGAGTACGACGTGAGCACGAGGCAGGGCAGGTCGGGCAGCTGGTCGCGGAGCGCGCGGACGAGGTCGATGCCCGACCCGTCGGGCAGGCGAACGTCGACCACCGCGACGTCCGGGCGCACGGCGGGGATGCGGGCGAGGGCCTCGCGGACCGTCGACGCCTCGCCCACCACGGCGTGGCTGCCGTCGGAGGCGAGGAGGTCGGCCAGGCCGCGCCGGACGATCTCGTGGTCGTCGACGAGGAATACCGAGGACATGCTCCCAGCGTAGGCCCGTCCGGGGCGGGGTTCGTCCTCGGCGGACCGTCGGCGGACGAGGACGGGACATACGTCCCGGGCGCACCGGTACGCACGTCCTCACCAGGGGTGACGCAGTACCGGGCCCGGATGCGGGACGCCGTCGGGGACCATCGCCACTGCCCGTTCCGGCGGCGGCGGACCAGGCTGGGAACCATGAGTGATCTGACCGACCTGGAACTGCTGTACGAGCTCTCGGAGACCGCCGAGCGGGAGGTCGACCGGCACCTGCGGCAGGCGGTCGACTGGCACCCGCACGACTACGTGCCGTGGAGCCGCGGCCGCGACTTCGCGGCGCTCGGCGGCGAGGACTTCCAGGAGAACGACTCCGCGCTGTCGCCGGTCGCGCGGGCCGCGCTGGTGATGAACCTGCTCACCGAGGACAACCTGCCGAGCTACCACCGCGAGATCGCCGAGAACTTCACGCTCGACGGGGCCTGGGGCTACTGGGTGCACCGGTGGACCGCCGAGGAGGCACGGCACTCGATCGTGCTGCGCGACTACCTCACCGTGACCCGTGGGGTGGATCCCGTCGAACTCGAGGACCTGCGGATGACGCAGATGCAGCACGGCTTCGCGCCCGGGATGAACTCGATGCTGCTGTCGGTGAGCTACGTGACGTTCCAGGAGCTCGCGACCAGGATCAGCCACCGCAACACCGCCGCGGTCTGCGACGACCCCGTCGCCGACCGGATGCTGGCCCGCGTCGCCGCCGACGAGAACCTGCACATGCTCTTCTATCGCAACATCCTCGGCGCCGCGATCGAGGTCGCGCCGGCGCAGGCCCTGGCCGCGATCCATGCCGTGCTCACCAACTTCCAGATGCCCGGCGCGGCGCTGCCGCACTTCCGGCGCGACGCCGTCCTCATGGCCAAGAGCGGCATCTACGACCTGCGCCAGCACCGCGACGCAGTGGTGGTGCCGGTGCTGCGCCACTGGGGGTTGCTCGAGCGCACCGACCTGTCGGGCGAGGCCGCGCGGATGCGCGACCTGATCGGCGACTTCGTCGACGAGTTGGACGTCCGGGCGGCGAAGTTCGAGGCCGCCCGGGACCGCGCCCTCGAGCGCGACGCCCGCCGCCGGGAGCGTGTCGCCGGGTGACCGGATTCGGCTAGATTGGCGGCATGCAGGTACAGCTCCGTCACAACCCGTCGTTCACCATGGCCCGGTGCCAGCTGGCGCCGAACGAGCCGATGACCGTGGAATCGGGCGCCATGGTGGCGCACTCCGCCGGGATGAACCTGCAGTCGCAGGCGCAGGGCGGCATCATGCAGGGCCTCAAGCGCAGCCTGCTCTCGGGCGAGTCCTTCTTCGTCTCCACCTTCACCGCGCCGCAGCAGGGCGGCTGGGTGGACATCGCGGGCACGCTGCCCGGCGACGTCGCCGTGCTGCAGATCCAGCCGGACCGGCCCTACTACGTGACGCGCGGCGGCTGGCTCGCCAGCTCCCACGGCGTGCAGACCACCACGCAGTTCGGCGGCGCGAAGACCTTCTTCGGCGGCGAGGGCGCCTTCGGCCTGCAGGCCGCGGGCCAGGGCGAGGTGCTCGTCGCCTGCTACGGGGCCATCGACGTCATCGACCTCCACCCGGGCGAGCAGGTGGTGATCGACACCGGCCACGTGGTGGCCTACGACCTGAACATGCAGTTCTCCATGCGCCGCGCCGTGCAGGGGAAGTGGATCCAGTCGATGAAGTCCGGCGAGGGCATGGTCTTCGAATTCACCGGCCCCGGCCGGGTGCTGCTGCAGACCCGCAACCCGCGGGGCCTCGAGAGCTGGATCCGGTCGGTGGCGCCGTCTGCCTGACCGGACGGATTCCTGCAGCGCACGAACCTGCAGGTCGGGCAGTCTAGTTCGGCGCGATCGGGCCCGGGGGACTTCCCCGGAGATTTGACCAGTGCCATGACCACTGTGATCTAGTGGGATCATGGCTACTGTAACTAATAAGACAGGAGACCATCGCCGGACGACCGACTGGGTCGTTTTCGGTGTGACGGCCGCCGTGGTCCTGGCGTTCGTCCTCTGGGGTTTCCTGGATTCGGACGGGTTGAAGCAGACGACCTCCGATGTCCTCAATTGGATCATCACCGATTTGGGTTGGCTGTTCCTCATCTCAGCCAGCTTCTTCGTCCTTTTCGCAGCTTTTCTGGCCTTCTCCCGCTTCGGTCGCATCCCCCTGGGGCGCGACGGGGAACGGCCCGAGTTCAAGACCGTGTCGTGGATCGCGATGATGTTCAGCGCGGGCATGGGCATCGGCCTGATGTTCTTCGGCGCCGCCGAGCCGATCGCCCACTACGTGGGCGCGCCTCCCGGCATGAACGGCCACGACGTGGCCGTCGCGATGGCGACCACCATGTTCCACTGGGGCTTCCACCCGTGGGCCATCTACGCGGTGGTCGGCCTCGCGATCGCCTACAGCACCTACCGGTGCGGGCGCAGCCAGCTGATCAGCTCGGTGTTCGCGCCGATCTTCAACCGCACCGGCGGGCACGGCGTGGGCGGCCGGGTGATCGACATCCTCGCCATCTTCGCCACGCTCTTCGGCACCACGGCCTCGCTGGGACTGGGTGCCGCGCAGGTCGGTGCCGGCCTCGAGCGGCTCGGCTGGGCGGACGACGGCTCCAGCAAGCTGCTGCTCGTCGCGATCATCGCCGTCCTGACGCTGGCCTTCGTGGCCTCCGCGGTCTCGGGCGTCGCCAAGGGCATCCAGTGGCTCTCGAACACCAACATGGTGCTCGCCCTCGTGCTCGCGCTCTTCGTCTTCGTGGTCGGCCCCACCGTGTTCATCCTGAACCTGCTGCCCACGTCGATGGGCGCGTACGCGGCCGACTTCATGGACATGTCCGCCCGGTCCGCGGCCAACGAGCCCGAGGCCGGCGAGTGGCTCGCCACCTGGAGCATCTTCTACTGGGCCTGGTGGGTCAGCTGGACCCCGTTCGTGGGCCTGTTCCTCGCGAAGATCTCCCGCGGCCGCACCATCCGCGAGTTCGTGATCGGCGTCATGGCCGTGCCCACCCTGGTCTCGCTGGTGTGGTTCGCCGTCTTCGGCGGCACCGCGATCCACCAGGAGCAGGCGGGCCTCGAAGTGAGCAAGGCGGCGAACGAGGAGGTCCTGCTCTTCGACGTCCTCGGCAACCTGCCCTGGCCCACGATCACCGCCTTCCTCGTGGTGCTGCTGGTCGGCATCTTCTTCGTCTCCGGCGCGGACTCTGCGTCCATCGTGATGGGCACCCTGTCGCAGCGCGGCGCCGAGGAACCGAACCGGCTCATCACCATCTTCTGGGGCGTGCTCACCGGTAGCGTTGCGGCACTGCTGCTCTGGGTGAGCGGTGACGACGCGCTGACCGGTATCAAACAGATGGCGATCATCGCCGCCGCGCCGTTCCTCGTGGTGATGATCGGCATGTGTGTGGGCCTGATGATGGACCTCTGGCACGATCCGCTGATCGTGGCCGAGCGGGCGCACCGCGACGAGCTCGGCGAGCGCATGCGCTGGCACGCCAATACGCTCGCGGTGACCGACGACAGTACGGACGTGCTCCCGTCGGCCGACCTGCCGGTCTACTCCGACGGCGAGGTCCCGGAGGACCTCTACCACCCGCCGCACACCGGCGAGCTGGTCACGATCGAGGTCTACGACGCCGATCACTCCGGGCCGATCGAAATCGATCCGAAGGACGACGCCTCCCGGTAGACAGGGAGGCATGACCTCCTCCGTCACCGCCGAGACCCGTTCCGGCCGCGTCCGCGGCACCGTCGAGCAGGGTGTGGCCCGCTTCCTGGGCCTGCCCTACGCCGCCCCGCTCGACGGTGCCGGCTGGCTCCTGCCGGCCGCGTCGCCGGCGCCGTGGGCGGGCGAGCGCGACGCCTCCGCCTTCGGCCCGACGGTGCCCAAGCCGGGCTACCAGGGGCCGGTCGCGGAGATCCTCACCGCCGAGCCCGACTTCCCCGGGCCGGAGTGCCTCAACCTCAACGTGTGGGCGCCCGAGGGCGCCGACGCGCTGCCCGTGTTCGTGTGGATCCACGGCGGCGCCTTCCGCAACGGCAGCGGCCGCAGCGGCTACTACGACGGCGCGGCCTTCGCCCGCGACGGCGTCGTGTGCGTGACGATCAACTACCGCCTCGGCGCGCTCGGCTTCCTCGACACCGGGGACGAGCACACCAACCTCGGCCTGCGCGACCAGATCATGGCGCTGGAATGGGTGCGCGACAACATCGCCGCCTTCGGCGGCGACCCGGCGCGGGTCACCGTCGCCGGGGAGTCCGCGGGCGGCATGAGCGTCGGCTCGCTGCTCGGATCCCCTCGGGCGCAGGGTCTGTTCGCGCAGGCCGTGCTGCAGAGCGGCGCGGGTCACCACGCCATCACCCGGGAGACCGCACAGCAGGTCACCCGCGCCCTCGCCGAGCGCCTCGGCGTCGAACCCACCCGCGCGGGCTTCGCGGCGGTCGACCCCGCCGCGCTCGTCGACGCCACGACGGCGCTCGACGCGGAGATCCAGGCGAATCCGGACCCCACTGCCTGGGGCGAGCTCTCGCGGAACGTGATGATCTTCGAGCCCGTGATCGACGGCGACGTCCTGCCGCAGCTGCCGATCGACGCGATCCGCGCCGGCTCGGGCGCCGGGGTACGGGTCCTGGTGGGCGCCAACGCCGACGAGGCCCGCTTCTTCATCGTGCCCGGCGGGCTCATCGATCTGCTGCCCGAGGCGGCGCTGGCCCCCACCGCGGCGAAGTACGGCCTGCCCGACCCGGCGGCCGCGGTCGCCGCCTACCGTGCGGCCGAGCCCGCCGCCTCGCCCGGGGACCTGTTCTGCCGCATCATGGCCGACTGGTTCTTCGGCATCCCCGCGGTGCGGATCGCCGAGGCGCGCGCGGAGGCGCCCGCCGCCACCTTCTTCTACCGCTTCGACGAGCCGTCCACCGCGCTCGGCGGCCGCCTCGGCGCGTGCCACGCCGTCGAGCTGGCCTTCGCCTTCGACAACCTCCACGCCGAGGGCGTCACCAACCTGACGGGGCCCGCCCCCGCGCAGGCCGTCGCCGACGAGACCCACGGCGCCTGGGTGCGTTTCACCCGCGGTGAGGACCCCGGCTGGGCGCCCTACCTTCCCGCCCGCACCGTGCGGGTGTTCGGCGGCGAGGGCGGCACCGTCGTCGACCCGGCGCCCGAGCTGCGGGCGCTCTGGGACGGGGTGCGCTGAGCGCGGTCTACCGCGCGGGCCGCAGCATCGGGATGAGCTCGGGGCCGCGGGGCAGGCGGATCGGGGCCAGCGGCTCGAACCCGAACCGCTGGTACAGGGGCACGTTGCGGGGGTTGCTCGACTCGAGGTAGGCCGTGCCGGTGACCCGCTCGAGGCCGTACCGCAGTAACGCCGAGCCGAAGCCGCGGCCCGGAACGGCCGATCCGATCGTGGCGAGGTACCAGTGCGGCTCCGTCGGCCGGCGGTCCTCGAGCGCGGCCACCAGGGCGGCGCCCCGCCCGAACCCGGTGCTGATCCCCGCGGCCAGCAGCGGCAGCGACGCGACCTGCCGCAGCGGGTGCGGCGCGTGGCCCGGCGGGTCCCAGGACGCCGCGGCGACGGGCTCGGCACCGTCGAACAGCAGGTGGCTCGCCCCCGGGGCCCCGTGCGAGGCCACGTGGATGCCCGCGAAGGTGACGCGGTCGAGCCGCGGGGAGGGCTGGACCCACCGGATCACGGGATCGTCGGCGAAGGCGCGGGCGAGCACCCCGAACGACGCCCACAGCGTGCGCGGCGTGACGTCCTCGATGCGGTGCCGGGTGACCGGTTCCATGCTTCGACGGTACGCCCGCGGCGGGCGCGGCGGGCGGTGCCGCCGGGCCCGCCGGGGATCAGTACGGCGCGGAGCGCATCGGCCCCGGCGTGTACCAGCCCGAGCGGGTGGCGGTGCCGAGCTCCAGCTGCGCGGGCTCCGCCGCCGTCCACGGCGTGAACTTCGTCAGCGTGCCCCAGTCCATCGCCCACTTGCCCTTGAGGTACGTGGGCACGATCTGCTCGTGGTACAACGCATCGGTCACGCCGAGCGGGCCGCCGGTCTTCCACCCCTGCCACGTGTTCGAGGTGAGCACCGTCGCCATGTAATCGGGCGAGATCCGGTACTCGGGCCGCTCGAACAGGCCGTTGACCGCGCGCACCTGGTGCTGGCACGGGAAGGCGAAGGCGACCATGAAGTCCAACGCCACGACGGTGTCACGGCCCAGGAACTCCTGCAGCGTCTTCATGGGCGTCATCCGCGGCGGGGTCACGACGATGGCGTCGGCGGCGGGCACCTTGTCGTCGATCACCACGCGCACGGTGTTCGTGCCGCGCGGCAGGTCGGCCGTCGGGAAACGCAGGTTGCGCCAGTTGTTGTTCGTCCACGCGTCCAGCGGGGCCAGGCGGCCCAGCGGCTGCACCGCGCCGTTCTCGGACCGGTGCCCGGCCTCGAGGAACAGCGTCCGGCCGTCGCGCGCAACGCCGTTGATGCCCGTCGCGGCGACGGGCCCTGCTACGGACAGCGTGACGAGCGGGGTCGACTCGTCGATCGCGCCGAGCGTGTACCAGTCCGTGGTGAGGTTCGCCAGGCCCGTCGCGCCCGAGGAGCCCAGCACCGGCGTGGTCGCCGGGTTGAGGCCGAAGGGCAGCGGCACCCCGTCGGTCTTCGGGTCGGGGTTCCGCTTGCCGCCCACCGTCTCCGGCACGTCGGAGTTGGTCACGTCGGTGTTGTGGCCCGGGTTCGACTTCACGGGCGACAGCCACCCGGGGATCCCGGTGGGGGAGAAGCCCGTCGACTTACCGGCGAGGGCCTGAGTCGCGCTCGGCACGGAACCGTCGGGCCGCGGGGCGGGCTTGAGCTGCCCGGCGTTGGGGTCGGTCTCCATCAGGACGTAGTCCGCCATCGAGCACGTGTCGCCCTGCAGCGCACGGACGTTCGACGCGGTCCAGGAGAAGCTGCCGCGCTGCGCGTAGGCGCCCTTCGCCATGGTGCCCACGTCGAACAGGACCATGAGCATGGTGAGGATCGCCAGCGTCGGGAGGGTCCGGCCGCGGGTCTTGGTCGGCTCCGGGGCGTAGTCGCGCCGGTAGTGCAGCCACAGGCCGTAGAGGGCCGTGAGGACGGAGGCGAAGAACAGCATCCAGGAGATCTCGAGCCCGAAGAGCTGCGGCGGCATGGTGTTCCACGGGATGCCGTAGGTGCCCACCCAGTAGTAGCCGACGCGGGCGGCGAAGGAGATCGCGGCGATGAACAGCGCCGCGGCGGCGAAGAAGACGCGGTTGCGCTTGGACCGCATCATCGGCGCCATGGTCAGCGTCGCGGCCACGGCGGCGATGCCCGCGGCGTAGCCGGCGAACAGGCCCAGGTGGTGCGTCCACTTGGTCGGGGTGAAGGCCAGCAGCACCACGGTGGCGAAGAAGACCGCCATGAGGCGCCACACGGGGCCCGAGGAGATGCCGGCCGGGCGCTTGCGGCGCAGCATGAAGGTCAGCACCGTCAGCAGGCAGAGGAAGGCGGTGAGCACGCCGATCCGGCGCACGGCGGAGCCGTCCTCCGTCTCGAGCATGAGGTAGTAGTAGCGGACGCCCTCCTCGTACCAGTCCAGGGTGGGCCCGGTGACGCCCTTGACCGTGATGGCCTCGCGCAGCGCCGCCGCGGTGGGTGTGAAGAAGGCGTAGAACAGGTACGCCATGCCCGAGGCGAGGATCGGCGCGATCAGCGGCAGCAGCCCGTCGCGCCCCCGGCGCTTGACGATGCGCGTGATGATCTGGCGCGACGCGGCGAGCAGCGCGGCGACGGCGATGAGGCCGCCGGGCGCGGCGCCCACGCAGAGCGCCGCGCACGGGACGGCGATCGCCACGGGCAGCATGCGGCCGGTCGCGATGGCGCGCTCCACCGAGACCCAGGTCAGCAGGGAGAAGAAGACCACCGCGGGCTCGGGACGCAGGCCGTTGTTGAGCGGCAGCCAGATCAGCAGGAAGCCGCCCGCGCCGGCCCACAGGGCGGCGGGGTTGTTGCGCACGGCGCGGCCGAGTCGCGGGATCATCTCGCGCGAGATCACGAGCCAGGTCAGCAGACCGAAGATCAGCCCGGGCACCCGCATCGCGGGCGCCGCGGTCGTGACGTGCGAGATCGCGGTGAACAGGTAGTCGTTCCAGCCGACGGGGTTCTCCGGCACGCCGAAGCTGCGGAAGTAGTTGATCATGTAGCCGCTGAACTTCGTCTGCGTGGCCATCGTGATCTGGTAGCCGTCGTCGGACGTGTTCGGCCCGATCAGCCACCAGATCCCGAGCACGCCGATCACGGTGAAGTCCACGGGCCGCGGGCGCAGCCAGCCCTGCGGCATGAAGCGGATGTGGCCGCGGCCGTCGCGCATGTCCACGAAGCCCAGCGCGATCAGCGCGAGGATCGTGGAGGCGATGCCCACGACGATGGCGATCAGCTTGATGGTCGACGGGGTGGTGACGAACCGGGTGTCCACCTGCGTCGAGACGTCGATCCCGGCGACGGGCGTCGAGGCGGGGAGATCGGTGTAGAAGCCGGCGATCTGCGGCCGCAGGTTGGGATCGGCGACGGTGTTCGACAGCTGGTTCGAGGTCTGCGCGCCCTGCGGCATCCCGGTGAACTCCGCCGTCGTCGCCTCGGGGGTGGAGACGAAGCGGATGGCGCAGCCTGCGCCCGCGCGTGCCACGTCGGCGCGGCTCGCGGTCGCCAGCGCGACGTCGCGGTCGGCGATGATGACGTTCTTGGCGTCGGCGCGGATCACCAGGCCCTGCAGGCCCGGGCGCGGCCCGTCCTCGGGGAGCGTGCGCAGCAGGGTGCCGCCCGCGGCGGGCAGCTCGTCGACCACCGAGCACGGCAGCGAGACGTCGAGCCGGATCGGGGTGTACGAGACGAGCGGCGCCTCGACGTTCGAGACCTTGCCGTTCTGCGGCCAGTGCAGCGCGGTGGTGGTCTCCTTGACCGGCAGGAAGGGCGTGAGGATCGCCAGGACGAAGCCGAGCAGGCCCGCCACGGCGGCGACGATCCGCCACTTCCCGTAGCGCTGCTCCGGCGGCACCGTCGCGGCTGCGGTCGAGTTATCGCTGGTCATCATCGATTCCTAGTTCTTCACCGTCTGGTTGGTCAGCGCGCGGATGGGGCCCTGGCGCCACCATCCCGACCGCGTCTGGACACCGACCGTCAGGTTCGCCGCGGGGGCGTCGTCGGCGAGGGGCGCGTACTGCTGCAGTTCGCCCCAGTCCCGGGTGAGGTCCCCGGTCATGTACGTGGGCAGCGTCGTCGTCTTGAGCAGCGTGTCCGGCACCGTCAGCGGGCCGCCGGCCTCGCGGGCCTGCCATGTCGAGGACGTGGAGAGCGCGTCCTTGCGCGTGGGCAGGATGCGCCACTTGGGTACCTCGTAGGTGCCGTTGCGGATCGCCAGCGGGCGCTGGCACGGGAACTGCTGGCCCACGAGCAGGTCGAGCAGCACGGGGTCCGTCTCGCCCACCACGTCCTGCAGGGTGCGCAGGCGCGGCACGCGGGGCGGCGTCACGGCCACCCACTGCTGCGCGCCGAGGTTCGGGTCGCGCACGTGGATGCGGACGACGTTCGCCGCGGGCGGGATCGCCTCCATCGGCACGCGCAGGTTGCGCCACGGCTTGTTCGGGCCCGGGTCGATCGGGTCGACGACGCCGCGGGCGCCGATCGAGCCGTCGGCGCGGCGCTCGGCCCATTCCAGCGTCACGGGCTGGCCGTACTCCTTCTTGCCGGTCGGGCCGACCGAGGAGATGGCGCCGGAGGCCGCGAAGGCCACCAGCGGGCGGTCCGCCGACCGCGCGGGCAGGCCGTACCAGTCGCTGAACAGCTCCGCGGGCACGGTGTTCTGGCCGTACGAGCCGACGACGGGGGTGCGCGCCGGGTCGAGTCCGAAGGGCAGGGCGGCGGTGCTGCCGTTGATCGTGCGGGGCCCGGTGCCGCCGCCGGTGCCCGCAGTCGCCGCGGTGGACGTGAACGGCGAGGTGATGGGGGAGGCCATGTTGATCTGGCCGGGCGCCGAGCTGATCGCCAGCGGCTTGAGCTCGTTCGGGATGCCGTCGGGCGTGAAGCCCGTCGAGCCGGGGCCGACGAGCGCCTGCGCGGCCGAGCGGCCCTCGGCCGAGGTCAGCATGTCGGCGTTGGGGTCGGTCTCCACCAGCACCGAGCGCGCCATCCCGCAGCTCTTGCCGCGGAGCGCGTCCAGGTTGCCCTTGGCGACCGTGTACGTGGCCGGGTTCGAGACGTAGGCCTTCGCGAAGATCGCGCCCTCGCCCAGCACGAGCATGCCGAGGACCACGACCAGCGGCAGCGAGGCCAGCTGCAGCCGGCGCCGGCTGCGTAGGGCCTGGTCCCGGTCGGCCCGGGTGTGGGTCGCGAGCTCGGTGTCCTCCAGGGCGGTGTCGTCGACGGTGCCCTCCTCGACCAGGCCGCCCTCGCCCCGGCCGCGGAAGTCGATCCGGAAGTGCTGCCACGCGGCGAGCGCTCCGGCCAGGCCGGCCAGGATCAGGAACGCCTTGCTGAAGGTGATGCCGGCGACCTCGGGCGCCCGATCGAACCAGGGCACGCCCCACAGGTAGGGCCAGGACCACAGGTTGAAGCCCGCGAACGCCGCGGCGAGCGCGAAGAGCATCCCGCAGAGGAAGAACGTGAAGTTCCGGACGGACGTGCGGGCCGCCTCGACCACCGCCACCGTCGTCACCGCGGCGAGGGCGGCGGCGAGCCCGGCGTACACCCCGAAGTGCACGGTCCACTTGGTGGGCGTGAGCGAGAGCAGGGCCGCGGCGATGAAGACCGCGCCCACGAGCCGCCACACGGGGCCGGGTGCGATCCGCGCGATGCGGCGGCCGCGGAGCATGACGAACAGCGCCACGAACAGGCACATCACGAAAAGGTAGACGGGCACGCGGCGGACCAGCGAACCGTCGGTGGTCTCGACCGTGAGGAAGAAGAAGCGCAGGTACTCCTGCGTCCAGGGCGCGGCCGGCCCCACCTCGAGGCGGATGCGGATGGCCTCGGCGACCGACGCCAGCGACTGATCGCGGAAGGCGATCGGCACGATCACGGCGGCCGCGGCCAGCACGGGCAGCACGAGCGCGGCCAGTCCGGCCTCCCGCCGGCGCGCGACGAGCACGCGGAGCACCGCGGCCGACGAGGCCAGCAGCAGCGCCGCGGCGATGACGCCCTGCGGCGCGAGGCCCAGCGTCAGGCCCGCGGCCATCGCGGCGATCGCCGCGGGCAGCGCGCGGTGCGTCGCGACGGAGCGCTCGACGGCGGCCCAGGTGACGATGGTGCCGAGCACGATGATCGGCTCCGAGCGCAGGCCCGAGGCGAGCGGGAACCAGAAGGCCAGCAGCATCGCGCCGGCGGCCCACACGGCCAGCGGGTACCGGCGGATACCGGGCCCGAGGCGGGGCAGTAGCACGCGGCTGAGCAGCAGCCACACCACGACGCCCGCGGCCAGCATGGGCAGGCGCATCCAGATCGCGTTCGCGCTGACCGAGCCCCAGTGCGAGAGGAAGGTGTAGTACCAGTCGAACGGGGCCTCCGGGGCGCCGAAGAAGCGGTAGTAGTTCGCCGTGTAGCCGGCCTCGGGCGCGACCTTGCCCATCGACAGGATGTAGCCGTCGTCCGAGCTGCCCGCGCCGAGCACGGTCCACAGGGCGAGGCCGCCGAGCACGGCCACGTCGACCGGGCGGGGGCGCAGGAGCTGCCCGAGGCTCCGGTGCGGCGCCCGGCGATGGTGGCCGAAGGTCCGGTCCAGCAGCCACAGCGCGACCAGCGAGGCGAGCACACTGAGGAGGCCGACGCCGATCGCGGCCGCCTTGAGCGGCGACGGGGAGAGCTCGAACCGGGTGTCGAGGTCCGCGTGCAGGCGCAGGCCCGGGCCCGCGGCCGCGACGTCGGCGGCCGTCAGCGAGGTGAAGACGCCGCCCATGACGGGCCGGTTCTCCGTCGGGATCGAGCCCGCCACGTCGATGCCCTCGAACCGCGCGCCGACCTCGGCGGCGTTGGACCACAGCTGCAGCTGCGAGCAGCCCCGCAGCCGGTCCACCGGCGCCGCGGCGATGACGGTGTTGCGGGAGGAGACGGTGACCGCCTGGCCCGGTCCGGGCGGCCCGACGGTGACGTTCAGGCCCAGCTCCCGGGCCGCGCCGGACCCCACGGGCAGCGTCGAGAGGACCGTGCCGCCGGAGCCGGCGGCACGGGCGATCGCCGAGCACGGCACCGTCGCCGTGAGGTCGGCGGGCGACTGCGTGACGAGGGAGGCCGTGACCTCCGCGCTCTCGGCCCCCGGCCGCAGTTGCGGCCAGTCGAGCGAGGCGGTGGCCTGCTGCACCGGCAGCAGGGGGGTCAGCAGGCAGAGCAGGAGGCCGACGGCACCGGCGACGACCGCGGCGAGGCGGGCGATGCCGGCGGCTCGCGACGGAGCTGCGGCAGCGGCTCGACGCTGGGGGCCGGGCTCCGACTCGGAGCGGGACGTAGGCACGGACACGGATGCTCATGGTATGCGAGTCAGCTGCGAGAACCGATTCGCCGTCCGGGGAAGGCCGGATCGCTTAAGGGATTCTCAGTCCGTGCGATGCCGCAGGTCAGGAAACCCCGTCAGGAATCGGTCCGGTCCTTGCGGATCGGCGCCTCGACGTGCGTCCCCCAGACGGTGCGCGTGCCGAGTGTGAGATCCGCCGCACGTGCCTGGGAGTACGGCACGAGCCGCATCACGTCGCCGAAGTCCTGCCCGAGATCACCCTGGAGGTAGCCGGGGATCTTCTCCTGCTGGAGCAGCATCTGCGTCCAGCCGAGCGGTCCGCCGCCGAGGGTGCCCTCCCACTCCGTCGTGACGGGGGAGAGGTTCTGGTCGGGCGTGATCCGCCACTGCGGGACCTCCGCGACGCCGTTGCTGTGGCTGAACGGCCGCTGGCACGGGAAGGCCAGCCCGGACGTCCAGTCGAGCAGCACCGGCTCGGTGGAGCCGATCAGCTCCTGCGCCGTGACCAGCTTCGACACCCGCGGCGGGGTGACGGCCAGCCAGTGGTCGATCGCCAGGTCGTCGTCGACCGCGACCACGCGGATCGCCGTCGCGTCGGCGGGGAGGTCGGTGCGCGGCAGGCGCAGGTTCCGCCAGGCGGGCTTCGGCCCGATGTCGATGAAGGACTTCTTCCCGGCGACCTTCGGCTCCGCGCCGGCGGCGGGGGCGTCGGTGGAGTACTCGAGGTAGAGCTCGTCGTCGGTGAACTTGCCGGCGGCGGAGAGCGTGATGAGCGAGCGGTCCGCGGCCCGCGCGGGCAGCGGGTACCACTTCGAGACGACCTGCGCCTTGAGCTGCGCCTCCTGCGAGTACGAGCCGAGCACGGGGGTGCGCGCCGGATCCAGGCCGTAGGGCAGGCGCATGTGCGAGCCGTTGATGCCTGCCGTCGACGTGCGGCCCGACGTCGTGTCCTGCGGCAGCCGCGCCATCGCGTCGAGCGACGTGCTCGAATCGTCCGTGTTCGAGCTGGTGGTGGCGTTGATGATGGTCGGCACCCCGTCGGGCGAGACACCGGTGGTGCCCGGCCCTGCGAGGCCGTCGCGGATGTTCCCGTCGAGCGGCAGCAGGAGGCCCGACGTGGGGTCCGGCTCGGTGAGCACGTAGTCGGCGAGGTTGCAGCCGTGGCCGCCGAGCGCGCGCAGGTTCGCCTTGCCGTTGGAGAAGGAGGAGAACTGGGTGATGCCCGTCGTCGCGAGCATCGAGCCGATGCACAGCACGACCACGGCCCACGCCGCCCACGTGATCGACGACTGCCGGCCGACGACGTCGACGACGCGCTTCGCCCGCGGGTGGACCGGCGCCGGATCGGGCTCGTGGAAGTGCAGCCACCCCGCGACCAGCAGCGCGATGCCGGCCCCGGCGAAGAAGACCGTGCCCAGCGCCAGCACCGACGACTCGCCCCACGGGACGCCGTAGTTGCTGGCGTACCACCAGCCGTTGGGGCCGCTGAAGGACAGCCCGAGCACCAGCAGGACCACCGCGGCGCTCAGCGCGCGGTTGCGGGCGCTGCGCAGCGCGGCGGGCGCGAGGGCAATCGCGGCGAGCGCGGCCAGGGCGCCGGCCAGGCCCGCGAAGGCGCCGAACTGGTGCGTCCACTTGGTGGGGGTGAACATGAGCAGCAGGAGGCCGCCGAGGACGACCGCGACGAGGCGGCGGCTGGGGCCGAGGCTCGCGCCGGGGATCCGGCCCTTGCGCAGCAGCACGGCGCCCGCGAACAGCAGGCAGGCGATCGTGACGATGACCGCGAACCGTCGGGCGACGCCGCCGTCGGCCGTGAACGTGAAGAGGGCCGAGTAACGGTCGATCTCGTTGTACCACTTCTTGGTGTCGACGACCGTGCCCACGTCGGACTGCATGAGCGTCTTCTGGACGAACGCGGACGCGGTGAGCTTGGAGAAGATGATCGGCACCAGCAGCACCCCGGCGGCCAGCACCGGGGCGACGTAGGCGGCCACCGTCAGCCGGAACCCGGCCGGGCTCGTGCGGGCGCGGGCGAGGATCCGTTTGCCCACCGGCCGCACCCCCGCGAGCAGCGCGGCCACGGTCATGATGCCCGTCGGCCCGGCCGCCACCGTCCACCCCGCGAAGACCGCCGCGGCCGCGAACGGCAGGACCCGGCCCGTCGCGATCGCCCGCTCCACCGAGCACCAGGTCAGCAGGGCGCCCAGCGCGATCACGGGCTCGGGCCGCAGGCCGTTGTTGAAGGCGAACCAGTAGACCAGGAAGACACCGGCCGCGGCCCAGAGCGCGTACCGGGAGCGCGCGGCGCGGCCCAGCCGGGGCACCACCTCGCGGCTGATGATGAGCCAGGTCGCGATGCCGCAGATCAGGGCGGGCAGGCGGACCCAGGGGCTCGCCGTCGAGAGGTGCGAGAGCCACGCGAAGGCCTGGTAGTACCAGCCGAACGGGGTCTCGGGCGCGCCGTACCAGCGGTAGTAGTTCGCGGTGTAGCCCGCGGCCTCGGCGGTGCGCGCCATGGTGAGGATGTAGCCGTCGTCGGAGGTGTTCGCGCCGATGACGTGCCAGGTCACCAGCAGGGCGATGACGGTGCTGTCGAGCTTGGTCGGGCGCCACCAGCCCTCGGGCAGGATCCGACGGTGCCGCCGGCCGTCGGCCGCGGCGTCGAGCCGGTGCAGTGCGACGAGGCTCGCGAGGATCAGCGCGATCGCGAGGACGATGACGACCCAGCGCGCCGCGGCCGGAACCGTCGAGTAGCGCGTGTCGATATCTGCACGGAACTGAATCCTCGTGCTGTCCGTGACTGTGCCATGAAGTTCTGTGAACACCCCGACGACCTGCGGTCGGTAGTCGAAGCCGTTGTCCTTACCGCCGGCGATGGGCTTGCCGTCCGGGCCGGTGATGCCCCTGACCTCGGCCTTCACCGTCTTCGAATCTCCCGAGAAGACGATCGCCCCACAGCCCGGGGCGGCCAGCGCCGCGACGTCGACGGAGAGCAGGGGCGTGTTGCGGACGACGACTTCCAGCATGCGGCGCTGGTCGGGGAGTGTGGTGACCCCGATCGTCATGCCCCGTCGGACCGTGTCCGGCGAGTCGACGGGCCCCGTCGCGACCAGGGTCCCGGAACCCCCGGGGAGTCCGCTGACAGCGGAACAGGGGACTGTGACGTCGACCCTATCGGGCACGTAGGACAGCAGCGGCGCCGTGACGGCCTCGAGCGAGCCGCGCTGCGGCCAGTCCAGCGCCGCGGTCGACTGCTGGACCGGCATGAAGGGCGTGAGCAGCGCGAACAGTACCCCGAGCACGCCGGTCAGAGCGGCGGTCCGGGCCGTGGTGCGGACGGTGCGGGCAGCGTCGGACGGTTCGGGCACCCCGCGAGTCTAGACGCCGCGACCTGGCGGAATCCGGGCGAACCGGTTCGATGCGCGGCTTGGTGTACAACGAGCCGACGAACCGACGTATCGTTTCGGGCATGAGGGGATCCGACCGGCCGACACGCGCAGTGCGCGCGGTCGTGCGTGCGGTCACCCCGCGGGCCGGATCGGGTCCCGGCACCGTCGCCGAAGTGGTCGCCGCGTACGCCGATCATCTGGGCCGGCGCATCGAGGTGCGGCGCATGACGCTGCCGGTCGGCGTCTTCGGCATGTGGCTGCACTCCGACGAGCGGGACCTCCTCGTGGTCTCCAGCGGTGTCGCCACGTTCGAGCAGACCCTCGCGCACGAACTGGGCCACCTGGTCCTCGGCCACGAGCAGGGGTGCTCCTCCGATCCCGACAGCGGCAGGGCGGCGCGGTGCGAGGAGGAGGCGGAGTCCTTCGCCACGCTGCTCGTGCGCCGCGTCAAGGCCGGCCACACGATCACGCGCGTCGACTCGGTGGTCGACGAACTGCTCGGATGATCGCGTCGCTCGTCGCACCGATCCTCTGGCTCGGTGCGCTGGAGAGGTTCAGCCGGTGGCAGACCAATAGGAACCCCCCGGCCGGCGGTGCCCTCCTCACCGCGGTCGCGCTGGCGCTGATGGTGACGATCGATACCCCGGTGTCCATCGAGGCGCTGGGGCGACTGGGCCTGTCGGAGTACGAGGTCGTGACCGTCGAGCGGGTCCTGCTGCTCGTGGCCTGCTACGGGGCCCTCGTGTTCGCCTTCGCGCTCGACGGGCGGCTCAGCCGGGCCAGGCTCATGGTGTGGTCTCCGCCGCTCGTCCTGGTCGGCGTGGTCATCGTGACGGGGGCCGTCCTCGGCCGCACCGGCGACCCGACGGGATTCGGCTTCGGCGGCGACTTCGGGCTGGCGGTGGAGACGGCGCTGGTCTACACGTGCCTCGGGGCCACCGCCCTCGTCGTGGCGGTGTCGACGTGGCGGGTGTCCAAGCGCAGCCGCGTGCACCGGGCGCAGCTGCGACTCCTGGCGCTGGGCGGGGTCCTGCTCGCGATCGTCGCGGTCGCGAACGTCATCGCGGGCGGCGTCCTGCTGCAGCAGTTGCAAGTGGGTGTGTGGGTGCTGCGGTTGAACCGGTTCATGCTGGATGCCGCGTTCGCCAGCTGGACGCTCGTGCTGATGGCGTCGTGGGCCACGTCGATCCTGATCTCCTCGCGGGAGTGGCTCCACTTCCGGCCCGCGTACGAGCAGGTCAAGGATCTCTTCCCCGACCTCGAGGCCGTCGTCCGGCAGGGCGGCGGCTGGGTGGAGACGGCGGAGGCGCGCGCCGTCGTCGTGCTCGACGGCTGGGCGATGCTCGCCAGTCCGGGCGACGGGAGACTCGCCGACGCCTCGCCGACGGACCGCGCGGAGGCGGTGGCCCGGTGGCTCGACCGCGACGCGCCCTACGGTTCGGTGCACGCCGTCGACCTGGAGCCCCCGTCGGGCTGGCGGACCTCGCGCTGGACGGCCGCAGTCACGAAAAGGGCCCAGCACACCCCGTCGCCCCTGTTGGAGCGGGTGCGCTGAGCCCCGGTGGGCCGCTGCCGGCCCTGCGGGCCAGAGGCCCGGAGAGGAACACGGCCTAGGCCGTGCCCTCCTTGCCGTCCTCCGCCTCGAGCTCGGCGAGGAGACCGGCGAGCGCTGCCCGACGGTCCGCCGACAGCTTCGTCGAGCGGCGAGCCATCTCGAGCATGCCCGACTCGCGCAGCTCGCGCGTCAGCTCGAGGTCGCCCAGGACCTCACGCTCGTACAGCGGGTCCGAGAAGTACTCGGCGCGGACGCCGAAGGTCTGAGCGATGGAAGCCACCATGTCGTACGCGGGGCGCGAGCTCCGGCCCGACCGCAGCTGCGACAGATAGGGAACGGACAGCTTGCCGCCGCTCTCCTCGACCATCCTGCAGAACTCCGACGAGGTGTAGGGCCCCCGGTCTGCGGGGTGCACGACCTCGAAAAGTCGGTTCAGCTTGGCCGCGAACGTAGTCATTGAGGCCCTCCCTTCCAGATTGCGAATACTGGGAGATTACATGATCGCCGAGGCGGATGCGCACGGCGTGGGACAAGTATCCCAATTCCGTGGTTCCGGGGACGGCTATTGTGACCGTATGGGAGCCCGCATTCTGGTGCTGAACGGACCGAATCTGAACATGCTGGGCGTGCGGCAACCGCAGGTCTACGGGGAGAATTCGTACGCCGACGTCGTCGACGTTTGCCGTCGCGCGGCCGCTGCGCGGGACGCCGAGGTGGACGTCCGGCAGACCAATGACGAGGCCGAGCTGCTGGGGTGGATCCACGATGTCGCACGCGCGCGTAATTTCTCCGCGATCGTGATCAATCCGGCAGCGTGGACGCATACTTCAGTGGCTCTCGCCGATGCACTCGTCATTCCGGAGGTGCCGATCATCGAGGTGCACATCTCCAACGTGCACGCGCGCGAGGCGTTCCGGCACCACTCCTACGTCTCCCCGATCGCGTCCGGCGTGATCGCCGGTTTCGGGATCGCCGGGTACGGCTACGCCGTGGATCGGGCCGTCGAGCTGTCCTGACCGAAGCCCTCCCTGTTCGACGGTCCGCGGCCGGCCCTCAGGCCGGGGCGGCGGCGGTGCGCGCCCGTAGGCCGTCGACGATGAGGTCGACGCCGCCGGCGAAGGCGCGGTCGGTGGCGGTCTGGTCGAGGTCGCCGGCGGCGGCGCCCGCACGGGCCATCGCCTCGCGGGTCTGCTCCTCGAAGGTGAAGCCCACGACGAAGTGCGTCAGCGTCAGCGCGACGGCGTTCGCGTCGGCGGGCCCGGCGCCCGCCGCGGCCGCGATCTCGGCGATCTGCGACTGCAGGTTGCTGGTGCCGAGTTGCGAGGCGAGGGACGCGGAGACCACCTCGGCCCCGTCGCGGTGCTTGCGCAGCACCGCGCGCAGGGCGTGCGCGTACCCGGTGAGCTGGCGGTCCCACCGCATCCGCGACTTCGACGCGGCCGCGGCGAGCGAGGGGTCGGCGAGGATCGTGTCGGCGATCGCGGCGAGCAGCGACTGCTTGTTGGGGATGTGCCAGTACAGGGCGCCCGGCGCGACACCCAGGTCGGCGGCGACGCGGCGCATCGTCAGGTCCGGCAGGCCCGACCGGTCGAGGACGCCGATCGCGGAGGTCAGCACGTCGGAGCGGTTGATGGCCACGGACTTGACTCTAGCCGAGCGCCCCGTTACTTCTTGAACCGTGTTCAACGCCGCCACGTATCGTGCCACGCCGCGCGATCTCGCCCTCGTCGCCGTCTTCACCGCCCTGACGGCGGTGCTGGCGATGCCCACCATCACGATCAGCGGCATCGCGCCCATCACCCTGCAGACCCTGGGGTTCATGCTCGCCGCGTCGCTGCTCGGTTACCCGTGGGGCGGGGCGTCGGTGGCGCTGTACGTGCTGCTCATCGTCGTGGGGCTGCCGATCGGCGCGGGCGGTCGCGGCGGCCTCGCGGTGCTCACCGGCCCGACGGGCGGCTTCCTCCTCGGCGGCATCGTCGGGGCCCTGGTGACCGGCTGGCTCGTCGACAAGTGGGGCCGCACGAACCCGTTCACCGTGGGCCTGGCCAACATCATCGGGCTCGTGCTCATCGTCTACGCCATCGGCCTGCCGTGGCTGGGCTGGCGCACCGGCTCGGGCCTGTTCGCCAAGCTCACGCTGGGTTTCCAGTTCGTCCCGGGCGACCTGATCAAGGTGGTCATCACGTCGCTCGTGGTGGTGATGGTGGCGCGGGCCTACCCGCCCATCGCGCGGCGGGGCTCCGCCGCCGCGGAGAAGGCCGTCTCCGAGAAGAGAGCATGATCCGCCTCGACGGTGTCACGCACGCCTACGACGACCGCCCCGTGCTGCGCGGCATCACGGCGGAGCTGTCGGAGCGGCGGATCGGCATCATCGGCGCCAACGGCTCCGGCAAGTCGACGCTCGCCCGCACGTTCAACGGCCTCGTCGTGCCGGACGGCGGCGCCGTCGAGACCTTGGGCCTCGACGTGCGGAAGAAGAGGTCCGAGGTGCGCCGGCGGGTGGGCTTCATGTTCGCCGACGCCTCCGCGCAGATCGTCATGCCGACACCCGCCGAGGACGTCGCGCTGTCGCTGCGCCCGCCGGGCCGCGGCCGGAAGCCCCCCGTCGATACGGAGCGGGTGTCGGCGGTGCTCGCCGAGTTCGGCCTGGCCGACCACGCCGACGCTCCGGCGCAGCTGCTGAGCTCCGGGCAGAAGCAGATGCTCGCGTTCGCGTCGGTCCTGGTCACGGACCCGGAGATCCTCGTCTGCGACGAGCCGACGACCCTGCTCGACCTGCGCAACGTGCTCAAGGTCCGCGACCGGCTCGCCGCGCTGGAGCAGCAGGTCGTCCTGCTCACCCACCACCTGGACATGCTCGACGACTTCGACCGCGTGCTGGTCATGGACGACGGTGCCCTCGTCCACGACGGCCCGCCCGCCGAGTCGATCGCCTTCTACCGCGAGCTGGCGGCCCGCTGATGCTGGGCCGCTACGTCCCGCGCGACTCCCCGCTGCACCGCGCGCCCGCCGCCGCGAAGCTGGTCGCGATGCTCGCGCTCGTCACGTTCCTGGCGATCCTCCCGCGGCCGGTGCCGCTCGCGGTCGCGGCGCTCGTCGTGGCCGCGCTCTTCCCGGTGGCCCGGCTGCGCCCGGTGCACCTGTGGCGGGCCCTGCGCCCCGCACTGCTCTTCGCGGTGGTCCTCACCGTGTTCTACCTGCTCAGCCAGGGAGTGTCCGACGGTGCGCGCGCGGCCGTCGGCCCCGTCGGGCAGCTCGTGGTGGGCGTGCTCGCCGGCAACCTGCTGGTCTTCACCACCCGTGCGACGGACCTCGCGGCGCTCGCCGGGCGGGTCCTCGGCTGGCGCGTGGAACTGCTCGTCGCGCTGACGATCCGTTCCATCCCGACGGTGATCGCCGTCGTCCGGGAGACCCGCGAGGCCGCGTGGGCGCGGGGGCAGCGCGCCTCCCTAGTCCGCGTCCTCCCGACGGTGCTGGTCCGCCTGATCCGCGACGCCGACCTCCTCGGCGAGGCCCTCGCCGCCCGCGGCCTCTAGCCCGCCGCGGCGCCCGCGTCAGCGCAGCGGGTGGGTGAGGAGCAGCTCGCAGTTGCGGTCGGCGGCGGCGCCGAGGAGGTCGTCGTCGCGGTGGATGTCGTTGTACGCGAGCTCGCGGTAGAGGCTGGCGAGGCCCTTCGCGCTGAGGTCCGACGGGTTCGCGGTCGCGGGGCTCGCTGCCTCGATGAGCGGCGTGAACAGGCTGATCGTGCCGTCGCGGTTGTCGGCGACCTCGATGATGCGGGCCAACTGCGGGAAGTCGACGTGGCTGGCGGTGTTGATCTCCCAGAAGCTCTGCTTCGGCGTGGGGCCGGTGTGGGGGATCATCTCGTTCTTGTGGGTGTGGCCGTTCACCCAGGCGATCACGTTCGGGTGGTCGGTGAGCGTCTTCACGACCACGCCGCCCTCGTACTGCTTCTCGCCGGGCTCCTCGGGGTCGGGGAGCTTGGCGGTCATCGACTTCGACGTGTGGTGACTGAAGACGATCACCAGCTGGTCCGGGTGGGCCTTCAGCTGCGCGACGAGCCAGGCGAGCTGCTTCTCGCCGATGGTGCCCTCGGCGATGCCGAGGTTGTTGGTGGTGTCGAGGGCGATGCCGAGCACGCCGGGGGCGATCTGGAACGTGTACCAGGTGGGGCCGTCCGGGCTGGAGAAGCCGTGCCCGACGGGGCCGGGCCCGGTGACGGCCGGGTCGAAGTGGCGGCGCACGAAGTCGCGGGGGCTGAACGGGGCGCGCTTGGCGTCGACGGTCACGGGGATCACCGGGCCGGAGAGCTTGAGCTTCGTGAGCATCGGCCCCACCTGCGACGGGTCCGTCGTGAGCGCGCGCGCGATGGCGAGCGCCGCGGGATCGGTGTGCGGGATGTCGAGCTTGACGGGCGAGAGGTAGAGCCAGTCGGCGATGCCGTTGGGCAGCGTGCCGAGCAGGCTGTCGTCGTGGTTGCCGACCACCGCGTACCAGGGCATCCGCAGGCCGGGGCTGGTGTGGGCGCCGATGGCGGCGCGGAGGAAGCCGGGGATCTGCTGGAAGCCCTTGTCCTTGTACATGTCCCAGTACGGGGATTCGGGCTGCCAGTACAGGGCTGCCCCGTGCGCCTGCAGGCCCTCGAAGCGGTCGGGGGCGCCGGTGTTGGGCACGACGGTGCCGCCCGAGAGCACCGTCTGGAACCAGTTGAGCTCGGCGAACTCGCGGTTGTCGGTGTTGTCGCCGGTGGTGATGACGCAGTCGAAGGCGCGTCCGGTGAACGGGCCTGCGGCGATCGCGTTGATCCGCTCGACGAGCGAGACCGCGCCCTGCGTGGTCAGCGTCTCCTGCGGGCGGAAGGCGGGCGCCTGGAACGGGTGGACGAACTCGAACCGCGCGGGGCTCTGCGCGTCGACGATGTGCATGTCGGTGAGCTGCACGAAGGAGGCGAGCGGCGCGCGGACGGCCTCGCGGGTGCCGCCGGCGGTCGCGAGCTCCTGCCGCACGTACAGGGGCCAGCCGGCACCGTCGACGAGCGGCCGGTAGCCGCCGGCGCGGGGCTGTCCCGGCACGCTGACCCGCTCGAGGGTGGTGCCGGCGATGGTCCCGGCGACGGTGTTCCCGGGCAGGGCGTGGGCGATGCGGCCGGTGGCGGCGGCGCTGGCGGTGGCGAGCGCGGCGACGGCGCCCGCGCGCAGGAATCCCCGGCGTGTGGTCATGAGTAGAGACCCTAACCACAAGTCCCATGAGACACATGAACAACACGCGTAACATCGTTGACCGACGGGTGACGCCCGGGTGGTGCCACCCGGGCGCCGCGTCGTGCGCTACTTCGCCAGGTACTCGCCCAGCTGCTTGACGATGAGGTTGGCGCCGGTCGGGCCGAGGCCCAGGTACCAGACGTCGTCATCCACGCGGAAGGCCTTGCCCTTCTGCACGCCGCTGAGCTGCGACCACGCGGGGTTCGCCAGCGCCGCGGTCTCACCGGTGTTCTCGGGCTTGCCGTAGCTGGAGTAGAAGATGTAGTCGCCGTCGGCCTGCGAGATGTTCTCCAGCGAGATCTCGGTGGCCAGCTCGTCGACCCCCTGGTTGCCGGCGCGGGGGAGGCCCGCGTCCTGCAGGATCACGCCGATGAGCGACTTGTTGCCGTAGAGGCGCAGCCGGTTCGGCATGAACCGCACGAGCGAGATGGCGGGCTTCTGGCCGGTGAACTTCGCGCTGAGCGCCTTCGCGTTGTCCGCATAGGAGTTGAGCGCGTCGACGGCCTTCGTCTCCTCGCCGAGGGCTGCGCCGATCAGGCGGAAGTTCTCCTTCCACGGGAAGCCGGGACGGATGGAGAAGACGGTCGGCGCGATCGCGGAGAGCTGGTCGTACTGCTTGTCGACGCGCAGCTGGCTGCCGAGGATGAGGTCCGGCTTGAGCTTGGCGATGGCCTCGAGGTTCAGGCTCGTGTTCTTGCCGACGGTCTCGACGCCCTGCACCTTGTCGGCGAGGTAGGTCGGGATCGGGCTGGCACCATCGGTGACCACCAGGCCGACGGGCGTGATGCCGAGGGTGAGGACGGAGTCGAGTTCGCCGCTGTCCAGCACGACGACGCGCTCGGGCTTCTTCGGGATCTCGGTCGCGCCGCGCGCGTGCTTGATCGTGCGGGGGAAGACGCCGGGCGCCGCGTCGGTGCCGAGCTTGGCGGTCTCGGCGTCGGCCGTGCCGAACCGCTCGCCGCCGGTGGCGACCTCGGTGTTGCCCGGGGTCTTGGCGTCGTCGTTCGAATTCGAGCAGGCGCTCAGGCCGACGGTGGCGGCCAGCAGGACGACCGCGGGCGCGAGCCGGCGGGCGAGGGATCGTTTCATCACGCGCCGAAGCGTACCCCGCACGTTAGGTGAGGCAAATCAAAGTTACGTCGGGTAAGGGGTGCGATCCCGACGGCCGCCCCGGCCGCCCCGGCTCAGGTCAGCGACGAGATCGTCCGGTCCGAGGTCGCGGGGGAGAGGAGATCGACGACGGGCAGCAGGGCACGCAGCGCCGCGGGCGAGACCTCCACGGGCTGGTGCGTGACCGCGCGGACGAGCCAGCGGCCCGCCTCGTCGGGCTCGAGCGCCGAGGCGCCGGAGTACTCGGCCGTGGGCGCGATCATCTCGGTGCGGACCAGCGGGAAGTAGACGTTCGTGGCGTGCACGCCCGGGTGCGGGCGCTCCGCGTTCAGGCTGCGCCCGAAGATCGCGAGCGCGCTCTTGGACGCCGCGTAGGCGGAGAACTTGGGGAAGGTGTTGGCGAGCAGGCCCCACGTGCAGACGTTGACGATCTGCCCGCGGCCGCGCTCGATCATCCCCGGCAGCACGCCGAGCGAGAGCTGGACGGCGGAGAAGTAGTTGAGATTCATCGTGCGCTGGTAGTCGTGGAAGCGCTCGGTGGAATCGGCGATCGTCCGCCGGATGGAGTGGCCGGCGTTGTTGATCAGCACGTCGACCTCGCCCAGGCTCGTGAGCAGCCCGTCGATCGAGTCGGTGTCGGTGAGGTCGCACACGCGGTACTCGCCGCCGGTGAGCGCGGTGAGTTCCTCGAGCTCCTCCTCGCGCCGGGCCACCGCGATCACGTGGGCGCCGCGAGCGGCCAGTTGGAGCGCCGCCTCGCGGCCGATGCCCGCCGACGCCCCGGTCACGACGATCCGCAGGCCGCGCACCGTCCGCCCCTTCCCGGCGAGCGCGGCGTCGATCGAGTCGGGGAGCAGGCTGCGGCGCTGCATGAGGTCGCGCACGGAACGGGACAGGGACATGGTCACTTCCTCACGATCACGACGAACGGGCCCGTCTCGGTGACGGCGAATCTCGGGTCCTCGAAGAGCTTCTCGGGGAAGACGACCGTGTACCGGCGCACGTTCGGGTCGTTGGGGTACACGTCCTCGGCGAGGCGCAGCGAGAGGCCGTCGGCGGACCGTCGGAAGACGAAGGCGTCCGGGGCGCGCCACGGCGTCTCGCCGAGCGCCTTCACCAGCTCGTCCGGCGTCTCCAGCTTCGCCCACGATTCGATCGCCGCGGACCGGGCGGTGAAGTGCGCCAGGGGGTTCGCGTAGTTCGACGTGAGGTTCTGGAAGCCCCAGTACGGGTAGATCGCGAGGAAGCCGTAGTCGGCCGTGAGCACGACGGTGTCGGTCCGCGGCCTGCCCGTCGCGGCGAGGATGGCCGCGTCGACGTCCTTGTACGACGATTCCGCGCCCGCGGGCCGGCGGTCGCCGCGCTCGCCGTGGCCGTCGGTGTCCGAGTAGGCGACGGCGATCTCCCCGGCCAGCTGCGCCGGGATCGTCTGCGCCACACCGATGGCGGCCAGCACGCCGAGCGCGACGCCGGCGTCGCGGTAGCGCGGATAGCCGTCGCCGAGCGCGCCGACCATGGTGACCGCGCCGAGCGCGCCCGCGGCGGCGAGCAGGATGTGCAGGACCGGCTCGGTGCGGAAGCCGAGGAGCGTGGTGCCGATCGGGGAGACGGTCATCGAGAGGAGGGCCCACAGGTACGCCCCGGCGATGCCCAGGCCGAGTGCCTGTGCGGGCCCGGTGGATCGGGCCTTCACCAGGATCCACACGACGCCGATCATGCCGAGCGCGCCGAGCAGCGTGAAGTGCAGCATCGGCAGGGACAACACGGAGCCCTGCTCGGGCAGGTAGTGGAAGGCGGAGCCCTTGGAGTCGGTGCCGTCGCGGTACGCCCGCCACAGGTACGGCCCGTACGCCGGCAGCCCGATCGCGATGGCGATCGCGCCCATCGCCACCACGCGCGCGGGGTAGCGCCACTCGAACCGGCGGTCGCGGATCCAGGTGGCGGCGAGCGCGACCACGCCCATCAGGACGATGGTGAACGCCGCGACGCCCAGGTACAGCGTGTAGAACCACACCGCGACGCCGAGGTAGACGCCGACGAGCGCGATCGCGCCGCGCCGCCCGCGGAGGATGGCGGACCATGCGACGACGAGGGCGGGCGGCAGCAGGATCGCGACCGCCGCGCCGTAGGGCTCGGCGGAGCCGTAGAGCAGCATCGCGACGGTCGTGGCGAGGGTGGCGGCGATCGCGCGCGCGGGCCCGACGACGGTGAGCCACAGGGCCAGCGCGATCGCGGCGGCGACGGCCAGGGAGATGATCGACCAGGGCTGGAAGGCGGCCCAGCCCTCGAGGCCGAAGAGTTTCGCGAAGCGCCCGCCGAGCCAGAACCAGCCGGGGGAGTACAGCGGCGGCATGTCGATGTAGGTCATGTCCGCCAGCCGCGGTGACGAGGTGAACCGGGTCAGGTACTCGGTGCGGAACTGCTGGTCGACGGAGATGCCGCCGAGGTAGAGCTTGGTGCCGCCGAGCGGCAGGGCCAGGGTGACCGTGACGAAACCCGCCACCGTGGCGAAGGAGAGCAACCGGGCGGCGCGGGCCTGCCAGGCCGGGACGGACCGCGACAGGAGCACGGCGCAGCCGGCGAGCACGACGATCGCGATCACCTGGAAGACGGTCGAGAACGCGCGGGTGACGTTGGAGCTGCTGTACGCGGGCCACTCGACGGAGCTGATGGCGAACCACCCGACGACGCCGACCGCCGCCGCGAGGATCGCGGCGGCGGCGAGGTCGAGGGCCAGGTCCCGCCCCCGGGCGGGGGCCTCGGGGGCGTCGACGGTGCGCGTGTCAGTCACGCGGGCCAGCGTAAACGGTGGTTCCGAGAATCGGACGCGCCCCCTAGATCGGGAGCTTCTTGAAGATCGGCTGCGGGATGTTCTTCAGGCCGAAACTGACGAAGCCCCACGGGGCGGGCGCGTACACCAGCGACTTGCCCTTGATCGCGGCGTCGACGGCGAGCGTGCCGATGACGTCCTTGTCGATCGTCAGCGGCGCCTCCTTGACGTGCGCGGAGAACTTCGTGCGCACCATGCCCGGGCGGACGACGAGGACGGAGCCGCCGAAGGGCTCCAGGGCCTGGCCCAGGTTGAGGTAGAAGCCGTCGAAACCGGCCTTGGAGGAGCCGTAGACGAAGTTGCTGCGGCGCGGGCGCAGGCCGGCGACCGAGCTCATCGCGATGATCTGGCCGTGGCCCTGTTCCTTGATCTTCTGGCCCAGGAGCACGCCGACGGACACGGCGCCCGTGTAGTTGACCTGCGCGAGGAGCACCGCCTTGCGCTGGTTCTGCCACAGCTCCTCGGCGTCGAAGTCGAGCGCGAAGGCCACGATCGCGACGTCGATGTCGCCGCCGGAGAAGGCGGCGTCGATGGTCTTGGCGTGACCGTCGAAGTCGGTCGCGTCGAAGTCGATGACCTCGACCGACGTGGCGCCGGCGGCCTCGACCTGGGCGACGGCCTGCTCGCGCAGCGGGTCGTTCGGCAGCGCGGCGAGCACGACGCGCTGTGTGCCCTTGGCGAGGTACTCCTCGACGATGGACAGGCCGATCTCGGAGGTGCCGCCGAGCAGCAGGATGGACTGGGGGACGCCTACGGCGTTCTTCATTTCTGTTCGTTCCTTGCTGTCGTGAGGCTCAGGCGAGTTCGAGGCGGCGGCCCAGGTCGGAGATGAAGACCCCGGTGGGATCGATGCGCCGGCGCGTGGCGATCCACTGATCGATCTGCGGGTACATGGCGTGGAACCGCTCCGCGGTGGTGCGGGAGTCCTTCGCCGTGTACAGGCGGCCGCCCATGGCCATGATGCGCTTGTCGAGCTCGTTGAGGAACTCGGCGAGGCCCCGCTTGACGGGGAAGTCGAGGCACACGTTCCAGCCCTTGAACGGGAAGCTGAGCGGGGCCTGGTTGCCGTCGCCGAACAGCTTGATCACGTTGAGGAAGCTGACGTGCCCGGAGGCCTGGATGTCCTCGATGAGCTTGATGAACTCGGGCTCGTTACCGGTGGGCACGATGAACTGGTACTGGCAGAAGCCGCCGGTGCGTCCGTACGCGTTGTTCCAGCCGCCGAACACGTCGAGCATGTGGTAGAAGCCGGCGAGGTTCTTCACCTTGCCCTGGCTGGGCGGCCCGGCGCGCCAGTAGGCCTCGCCGACGAGCGAGAAGTCGAACTTGTTCGCCAGCCCGTTGGGGAAGATGTTGGGGAAGCTGATCAGCGGCTTGTTGTTGAAGCTCAGCGGATCCTTGCGGTACTTCTCCGGCAGCTCGTCGAGCGTCGCGAGGTTGCCGCGGGAGAAGGTGCCGCGGCCCAGCTTCGGCGGCGCGCTGATCGCGTCGAACCAGCCGGACGCGTACTCGTAGCCGTCCTCGAAGCCGTCCTGCAGGTGCAGGTCGATGGTCTCCTGCAGCGAGTTGGTGCGCTCGGTATCGGCGATGAAGTAGGCGCTCTCGGTGCGCTTCATCTGGATCTTCGCGCGCAGGATGATGCCGGTCATGCCGACGCCGGCGACGGTCGCCCAGAACAGCTCGCCCTCGGGGTCGTCGGACGAGCCCTTCGGGGTCAGGGTGAGCACCTTGCCGTCGGCTGTGAGCAGCGACATCTCGGTGATGTGGTTGCCGAACGAGCCCTGGCTGTGGTGGTTCTTGCCGTGGATGTCGTGCGCGATGGCGCCGCCGATCGTCACCTGGCGGGTGCCGGGAAGGACGGGGACCCAGAGGCCGTACGGCAGGGCCGCCTGCATCAGGGTGTCGAGATCGACGCCGGCGTCCACGTCGACGATGCCGGACTCGGCGTCGATGTCGTGGATCGCACTGAGCGGCGTCATGTCGATGGTGAGGCCGCCGGTGTTCTGCGCCGACTCGTTGTACGAGCGGCCCAGGCCGCGCGCGATCACGCCGCGTCGCAGGTAGGCGGGCTTGTCGGCCTCGGCGTCCGCCACGACGGCGACGGCCTTGGCGATCTGGTCCACGTCGGGCGTGGACAGCACGTGGCCCTCGATCGGCGTGGTGCGCGACCAGCCCACCAGCTTGCGCGTCGAGATGGGCAGATAGGGAAGAGTTGTCTCGGACATCGCCCATCAGATTACCGCGCCCAACCTGAGTCGATGCTGAGGTTGAAGCTGCTGTGACCTCGTCTTGGTCACACGTCGGGGCCGTGCCGCCCCGCGGGCTCGGTGCTCACCGACAGTCGCGGTTTGTCGTCCGACGGTGCCCCCGGCTCGCGCAGGTGCTCCCACATCGCGTCGACGAGGGGCTGCAGGAACAGGGTGCCCATCTGCCGCACCATCATGGCGATCACCTGGTCGGACTCCGGCCGGTCGGTGGACGCGAGGTGTGCGGCGCGCAGGCGGACCACCTCGCTGCGCCCCAGTTCGGTGAGCCGGACGAGGAGCTGCGAGCCGGAGGGGTCGAGGAAGGACCGCCGGAGGTAGTCGACGACGGCGGGGTGCCGGGCGAGCATCGCGCGGACGGAGGCGTCCCGGGCCGCGGCGACGTCCGCGGGCGGCCCCTCATCGGGCACGCGGGCGATCGCCCGAGCGTGGTACTCGACGATCTGCTCCTCGACGGCGCCCTGGAGTCCGTCCTTGGTCGTGAAGTGGTGCTGCACGAGGCCGACGGTCACCCCGGCCTTCGCGGCGACGGCGCGCAGCGAGACGGCGCTCGCGCCGTGCGCGGCGAAGAGCTCGAGCGCCGCGTTGCGGATCCGGGCCTTCGCGGTGAGGTCGTCGTTCGTCGCGGGGAGGCCGGTCTCGGGGGTCCCTTCCACCTGGGTGATCCTAGCGGGCGCGCCCTTGCGCTGTACACACGCATCGTGGACTATACGACTGTATTGCCCGCTCCGCGCTGACGAGAAGAGACCGCCCATGACCGCACTGTTCCCCGACTACCGCCCCGCCTGGGAGACCCCCGAGCACACGGAACTCCGCAAGCACGCCGCCGAGTTCTTCCGCCGCGAGGCCACCCCGAACCAGGAGCGGTGGGCCGAGCAGCACCAGGTGGACCGCGAGTTCTGGAACAAGGCGGGCGCGGCGGGGCTGCTCTGCACCGAGCTCCCCGAGGCCCTCGGCGGCGCCGGCGGCGACTTCGGGCACGACACCGTCGTGCTCGAGGAGCTCGTCTTCTCCGGCGACGGTGCCTTCGGTTACGGCGTGCACTCCACCATCTGCGCGCACTACATCGACGACTGCGGCACCGAGGAGCAGAAGGCGCGCTGGCTGCCGAAGGCCGCGTCGGGCGAGGCCGTGCTGGCCGTCGCCATGACGGAGCCGGGCACGGGCTCCGACCTGCAGGCCGTGCGCACCACCGCCGTCCGCGAGGGCGACGAGTACGTGATCAACGGCAGCAAGACCTTCATCTCCAACGGCAGCCACTGCGATCTGCTCATCATCGTGGCGAAGACCGACCCGAGCCAGGGCGCCAAGGGCATCTCCCTCATCGTCGCGGAGACGAAGGACCTGCCCGGCTTCGAGCGCGGGCGCGTGCTCAAGAAGATCGGCCAGCACGGGCAGGACACGCGCGAGCTCGCCTTCACCGATATGCGGGTCCCCGCGGCGAACCTGCTCGGTGGGGTCGAGGGCCAGGGCTTCTACCAGCTGATGCGGCAGCTGCCGCGGGAGCGGCTGAGCATCGCGATCGGCGGCGTCGACGCGGCCGAGAAGGCGGTGGTCGAGGCCATCGCGTACACCAAGGAGCGCAAGGCCTTCGGCCGGCCCATCGCGGATTTCCAGAACACCAAGTTCGTGCTCGCCGAGGCCAAGACCGAGGTCTTCGCGGGCCGCACGCTGATCGATCACTGCATCGGCCGCGCCATCGACGGCACGCTCGATGCGGCGACCGCGTCCATGGCGAAGCTGTGGGCCACCGATATGCAGTGCCGCGTCGTCGATAACGTGCTGCAGCTCTTCGGCGGCTACGGCTACATGATGGAGTACCCGATCGCCCAGCTCTACGCGGGCGCGCGGGTGCAGAAGATCTACGGCGGCACCAACGAGATCATGAAGGAGCTGATCGCGCGGAGCCTTTGACGGCGCTATCCGGCTTCCGCGCCGGAACGCGCGAGGCCGCAGCGGATCCGCTCCAGCGCGCGGTGCTGCCGCAGTTGCACCGCCTGGGGCGTGATCCGCAGCAGCGCGGCCGTCTCGTCGACGGTGCGCCCCTGGACGACGCGCAGCTGCAGCACGCGGTAGAGCTCGGGCGGCAACGCCGCGCGCAGCCGCGCGTCGGTCGTCCCTGTCCTTCGCCCCATGGGGATTCACGGTAGGCAGCTGTGACCCCGCGCACATCCGCCGTTCGGGTGATGTCCGCTCGCCTTTCGTCGGATCGCGGTACGTTGAAAGGGACCGAAACGGACACCCATCCGAGGAGGTCCGATGATCGATTCTTGGGCCGAGACCGTTGCCCGGGCCACCGAACTCCGACGCGAACTTCATCGCCGCCCCGAGCTCGCCTGGGCGGAGCACGCCACCGCCGCGGCCGTGCGCGCCGAACTCGACGCGATCGGCCTCGCGTGGCGGCCCTGCGCGGACACGGGCACCGTCGTCCGCCTCGCCCCGCACGCGCCCGGGCGGCACGTGGCGCTGCGCGCCGACCTCGACGCCATGCCGATCCGCGAGGCCACGGGCCTGCCGTACGCCTCCGCGACCGACGGGGTCATGCACGCGTGCGGGCACGACGGCCACACCGCCGCCCTGCTCGCCGCCGCCCGGTGGCTCCGCGCCCACGAATCGAGCCTCCCCGGTCCCGTCACCCTGCTGTTCCAGCCCGCCGAGGAGGGCGGGCACGGCGCGCGCGGCATGATCGCCGACGGTGCGCTCGACGGTGTGGAGGCGGTCTTCGGCTGGCACAACTGGCCGGGCCAGCCGTTCGGCCGAGCCCTCTGCCCCGACGGCCCCGTGATGTCCGCCAACGGCACGTTCGAGGTCGAGCTCGTCGGCCGCGGCGGCCACGCTTCCCAGCCCGAGGCCACCCGTGACCCGGTGCTCGCCGCGGCCGCGGTCGTGGTCGCGCTGCAGCAGATCGTCGCGCGCCGCACGTCGCCGCAGCAGGCCGCCGTCGTGGCCGTCACCTCGCTGCGCGCCGAGAGCGCCGCCACCGTCACCCCGGACACGGCGCTGATCGCGGGGAGCGTGCGCGCCGCCGACGACGACGCCCGAGCGCGGGTCTTCGCTCTCATCGACGAGATCGCCGGCGGCACCGCCGCCGCCCACGGCGTGCGCGCCGACGTCCGGACCACCGTGCGCTACGGGGCCACCGTCAACCACCCCGGCCCGGCGGCCGAACTGCGGGACCGCCTGTCGACGGTGCTCGGCGCGGACTGGGCCGTGCCCGCCGCGACACCCGTTCTCGCCTCGGAGGACTTCAGCTACTACCTGCACCGGATCCCGGGGGCCTTCGCGCTCCTCGGCTCCGGCACCACGGCGCCGCTGCACAGCGCCGAATACGACTTCGACGATGCCCTGCTCGATCCCGCCGCGCGCCTGCTGGTGGGTCTCGCAGGGGCGCCGGAGCCGCCCTGACCGAAGAGAGCCGCACGGAACGAAAGGAATTCGCATGGACACTGCTGCGTTCGAGAACTGGGAATCGGAAGTCCGTGGGTACTGCAGGAACTTCCCCACCGTCTTCGCCTCCGCGTCCAACGCACGGCAGGTGGACGAGGCCGGGAAGAGCTACATCGACTTCTTCGCGGGCGCGGGTGTGCTCAACTTCGGGCACAACAACCCGAACATGAAGCGCGCCATGATCGATTTCCTCGAGGCCGACGGCGTGGCCCACAGCCTCGACACCTACACCACCACCAAGCGCGACTTCCTCACCCGCTTCCACGACGTGATCCTCGCGCCGCGCGGCATGGACCATCGCATGCAGTTCACCGGCCCGACCGGCACGAACGCGGTGGAGGCCGCCCTCAAGCTGGCCCGCCTCGCCACCGGCCGTCGCGAGGTCGTGGCCTTCAGCCACGGCTTCCACGGCATGACGCTCGGGGCGCTCGCCGCCACCGCCAACCACGCCTTCCGGCAGTGGGCGGGCGTGCCCCTGCGCGACGTGGTGCGCCTGCCCTTCGAGACCGCTCCCGGCGGGAAGACCGCGCTCTCGGATTACGCCGCCGCCCTGGCGGACCCGTCCAGCGGCCACACCCCGCCCGCCGCCTTCCTCGTGGAGGCCGTGCAGGCCGAGGGCGGCGTCAACGTCGCGAGCGCCGACTGGCTGCACGCGGTGCAGGATCTCGCCCGGGAGACCGGGGCGTTGTTCATCATCGACGACATCCAGGCCGGCTGCGGGCGCACCGGAAGCTACTTCAGCTTCGACGGCTACGACCTCGACCCCGATGTCATCACCCTCGCCAAGGGCCTCGGCGGCTACGGCACGCCGATCGCCATGAACCTCAACAAGCCCGCCGTCGACGCGCACTGGTCGCCCGGCGCGCACACCGGCACCTTCCGCGGCCAGGGCCTGTCGATGGTGGCCGGCACCGTCGCCCTGGACTACTTCGCCGACGACGAGTTGATGACGGCCGTCGCCGCGAAGGGCGAGGCCATGCGCGAGCGGCTCGCCGCGCTCGCCGCGGCGCACCCCGACCGCGACTGGGAGGTGCGCGGCAAGGGCATGATGCAGGCCCTGGACACCGGCGACGGTGCCTTCGCCAAGGCCGTGCAGACCGCGTGTTTCGACGCCGGTCTCCTCATCGGGCCCTGCGGCAGCGGCGGCCGCGTGCTGAAACTCATCCCGCCGCTGACGATCCCCGACGAGGACCTCGTCGCGGGCCTGGACATCCTCGAGCGGGCCGTGACGGAGGTGGCGCGATGAAGCGGCGCGACGACATGACCTTCCCGCCGGAGGAGTACGAGCGGCGGCTCACGGAGCTCCGGGAGCGGATGGACAAGCGCGGGCTCGACGCCGTGGTGATCACCGATCCCGAGAACCTGATGTACCTCACCGATTACCAGACCACCGGCTACTCCTTCTTCCAGGCGCTGGTGGTGCCGCTCGACGACGAGCCGGTGATGATCACCCGCGCGATGGAGGAGTCCAACGTGATCGCGCGGACCTGGGTGGAACGCACTCGGCCCTACCCCGACACCGGCGACGCCATCCAGGAACTGGTGCTCACCCTCAAGGAGGGCGGCCTCGGGACGAAACGCGTCGGCTACGAGCGCAACAGCTACTTCTTCCCCGCCTACCAGCAGGACCGCGTGCACACCTCGTTCCAGCAGGGCGTGCTCATGGACTGCTTCGGGATCGTCGAGGCCGGCCGCGCCACCAAGTCCGACGCCGAGATCGCTGTGATGCGCAAGGCCGCCCGCGCCGCGGAGGCGGGCATGGCGGCGGGCCTCGAGGCGGCGGTCCCCGGCAACACGGAGAACGACGTGGCGGCCGCGATCAGTTCCGCGATGTTCCGCGCCGGGGGCGAGTTCCCCTCCGTCATGCCGTACGTCGCCTCGGGACCGCGGTCGATGATCGGCCACGCGACGTGGGAGGGCCGCACCATCGAGCCGGGCGAGCACGTCTTCCTGGAGGTGGGCGGCTGCTACCGCCGGTACCACGCGGCCCTCATGCGCACCGCTGTCAACGGCGAGCTCTCGCCCACGATGTACGAGGCGCAGGAGCGCATGAAGCTGGCCCTCTCCGAGCTGAAATCGCTGATGCGGCCGGGGATGACGGTCTCGGACGCCGACTCCCTGGTGCGGCGGATCATCTCCGACAACACCGTGGGCGCGCGCCTGGTCACCCGGTCGGGCTACTCGATCGGGATCGCCTTCCCGCCGTCGTGGGACGAGGGCTACATCCTCAGCCTCAACCCCGGCGACTTCACCGCGCTGGAGCCGGGCATGACCTTCCACGTGATCCCGTGGATGTGGGGCGTCGACGGCGACAAGACCGTCGGTATCTCGGACACGATCCGGATCACCGACGACGGCTGCGAGTCCTTCTTCACGCTCGACGAGGACTTCACGGTGCACGACGGGGCCGGCGCCCCGGCCGCCCCCGCGGTGAACGGCATCGCGGCCGGCGACGGGCCACAGCAGGAGACGAATGAGGCGGAGGTGCTGCCATGACCACGATGCTGACCGCGATCGACCCGTCGACCGGGCAACCCGTGCGGGAGGTGCCCGCCGCGGGCCCCGTCGAGATCGAGACGACGCTCGAGCGCGCCGAGACGGCGTACCACGACTGGCGGCGGGCGGGCTTCGCCGAGCGGGCGCAGCTGCTGCGCGCGGTGGGGGCCGAACTGCGCCGCGGCGTCGAGGATTACGCCTACGTGATGACCGAGGAGATGGGCAAGCCCATCACCGAGGCGCGGGGCGAGGTGATCAAGGCGGCGTGGGCAGCCGAACACTACGCCGACCACGGCGAGCAGTACCTGGCCGCGGAGACCGTCGAATCCGACGCCACCTCCAGTTACGTGCAGTACCTGCCGATCGGCCCGGTGCTCGGCGTGCTGCCGTGGAACGCGCCCTTCTGGTTGGCCTTCCGGTTCTGCGCGCCCGCGCTCATGGCGGGCAACACCGCGGTCATGAAGCACGATCCGCACGTCCCGGGGTGCGCCGCCGCGATCGCCGGCGCCTTCCGCGCCGTCGGGGCGCCCGACGGGGTCTTCGCCTCGCTCCCGGCGGCGACGCCCGACGTGGCGGGAGTGATCCGCGACCGCCGGATCCGCGCCGTCTCCTTCACCGGCTCCGACCGCGCGGGCGCCGCGGTCGCGTCCGTGGCGGCGTCGGAGATCAAACCAGCTGTGCTCGAACTGGGCGGCTCGGACCCGTCGATCGTGTTGGCGGACGCCGACATCGAGGCCGCCGCGGAGGTGCTCGCCCTGTCCCGGATCATCAACGCCGGGCAGTCCTGCATCGCGGCGAAGCGCATCATCGTCGAGCGGTCCGTGCACGACGAGCTCGTCGAGGCCCTGCGTGCCCGGCTCGCCGCCCTGCGGATGGGCGATCCCCGGCAGGACGACACCCAGGTCGGCCCGATCGCACGGGAAGACCTGCGGGACAACCTGCATCGCCAGGTCACGGAGACCGTCACCGCCGGCGCCACGTGCCTGTTGGGCGGGACGGTGCCGGACGGCCCGGGGTTCTTCTATCCGCCCACTCTGCTCACCGGGGTGCGCCCGGGGATGGCGGCGTGCGCGGAGGAGACCTTCGGCCCCGTCGCTGCGGTGATGACGGCCGTCGACGCCGACCACGCCGTCGACCTCGCGAACGCCACCCCGTACGGCCTAGCCGCGAGCGTCTGGACCGACGCGGCGCGCGGCGAGGCCATCGCGCGGGAGCTCGAGGCCGGGCAGGTCAGCGTCAACGGCATCGTCAAGACGGACCCGCGGCTGCCGAGCGGCGGCATCAAGCGGTCCGGCTACGGCCGCGAGCTGGGCCGCGCCGGCATCCACGAGTTCGTCAACGCCCAGCAGGTCTGGGTCGGGCCGAAGCGGGACTGACTACTCGACGGTGACCGACTTCGCCAGGTTGCGGGGCCGGTCGATGTTGAGGCCCAGGCTCAGCGCCGCGTAGTAGGCGAGGAGCTGGGTCGGGATCATCAGCAGGATCGGGTCCAGCTCGGGCTCGTTCTTCGGCACCGTGAGCGTCACCTTGGCCTCGGGCAGCTCGACGCCCGGATTGGTGATCGCCACGATGTCGCCGCCGCGGGCCGCGATCTCGTGCAGCGCACCGATGTTGCGGTCCAGCAGCTCGTCGTCGGGGACGATCGCCACGGTCGGCATCTCCGGGCTGATCAGCGCGAGCGGGCCGTGCTTGAGCTCGGAGGCCTGGTACGCCTCGGCGTGGCGGTAGCTGATCTCCTTGAACTTCTGCGCACCCTCGCGGGCGGTCGGGTAGCCCCGCACGCGGCCGATGTAGAACAGGCTGGGCGCCTCGGCCAGCAGCTTCGCCGCGTCCTCGACGTCGCCGGGGGACTCGATGATCTCGCCGATCTGGGCGGGCAGGGCCTTGAGACCCTTGACGATCCGCGTCCCGTCGGTGATCGAGAGGTCACGCACCCGGCCCAGCGCGAGCGCGAGCAGCGCGAAACCGACCGCCATGTGGGTGTTGGCCTTGGTGGAGGCCACGGAGACCTCGGGGCCGGCGTGCAGGTAGATGCCGCCCGAGACCTCGCGCGCGATGGTCGAGCCGACCACGTTGACCAGGCCGACGATGGTGCCGCCCTTGCGCTTGACCTCCTGCACGGCGAACGCGGTGTCGGCGGTCTCGCCCGACTGGCTCACCGCGACGTAGAGGGTGTCGGGCTCCACGATCGGGTTGCGGTAGCGGAACTCGCTGGCGGGCTCGGCGTCCGCGGGGATGCGGGCGAGCTCCTCGATGACGGAGGCGCCCAGCTGGCCCATGTAATAGGCGCTGCCGCAGCCGAGGATCTTGACGCGCTTGAACCGGCGCATGGCCTGCGCGTCCAGGTTCAGGCCGTCGAGGCGGGCGGTGGCGAACCGCTCGTCGAGCCGGCCGGAGAGCATGCGCTCGAGCGAGCTCGGCTGCTCCGCGATCTCCTTGAGCATGAAGTGGCTGTGGTTGCCCAGCTCCAGATCGTCGGGCGAGATGTCCACGGTGGTGGCGGACTTCGCGACGGCGCGATTGTCGTCGGCGCTGAACATGCGGAAGCCGGACGCGGTGACGGTGGCGCACTCGCCGTCGTCGAGGTGTACGACCTGGCTGGTGTGCCGCACCACGGCGGAGATGTCCGAGGCGACGAACATCTCCTTGTCCCCGACGCCGATGATGAGCGGGGAGCCGTTGCGGGCCACGACGATCCGGTCGGGGTGCTCGGTGTCGATGACGGCCAGGGCGTAGGTGCCGCTGAGCCGGTGCAGCGTCTGGCGCACGGCGTCCTCGAGGGTCTCGGCGCCGCTGCGGGCGATGAGGTGCGCCACGGCCTCGGTGTCGGTGTCGGAGGTGAGCTCCACCCCGTCGGCCTCGAGCTCGAGCCGCAGGTCCCGGGCGTTGTCGATGATGCCGTTGTGCACGATGAAGATCCGCTCGTGGCCCTCGGCGTCGGGGGCTGAGGTGTGCGGGTGCGCGTTGGCCTCGGACGGGGCGCCGTGCGTGGCCCAGCGCGTGTGGCCGATGCCCGTCTTGCCCGCGAGCCGCTTCGGCAGCGCGGCCTCCAGGTCGCGCACGCGGCCGACGCTGCGGACGCGCTTCGCGCCCGACGGGCCGAGGACGGCGATGCCCGCCGAGTCGTACCCGCGGTACTCGAGCTGGGTGAGCCCGTCGACGAGGATGTCCACGGCCGTCTGGCCACCGATGTATCCGACGATTCCGCACATGCTTCGGAAGGCTCCTAGCTGTAGATGAGGCGGCGCAGCTGCCGCTCGGTGAGATCGGGTGCGGCGACGAGCCGGCTGCTCAACTCGTCGGCGAGGGTCGCGAAGATCTCCGCGTTCTTGGCGCCGCGCCCCTGCAGGTCGCGGTGGCGGCGGCGGACGAACTCCTCGACCGGTTCCCGGTAGTAGGCCGTGACGTCGTCGATGACACGCACGGCCTCGGTGGCGGAGAGCCCCGTGGTCCGCGCGATGTGATCCACGAGCTCGCTGTCCGGCACGGCTTCGATCTTCCGGGCCCGACGATGCCGTGTCAATTATCTGCCCGCAATCGGGCAGAACTGAGACCGATTCCGCCCGAATCGAGCGATGGAGACCTCTGATGACAAGAATGCTTGACATCATATGTCAAGGATGCTTGACTCGAACCGTGGAGGACGACGAGAACCCGGTGCGGTCGCGGCGACGCGACCAGCGCATCACCCAGGCTGAACTGGCCGCCGCGGTCGGCGTGAGCCGGCAGACGGTGGTCTCGGTGGAGAAGGGTGACTACGCCCCCAGCGTGTACCTCGCGCTGAAGGTGGCGCGGGCTCTCGGCTCCACCGTCGAAGAACTGTTTCCCCTGAAGGAGGACGATCATGTCGGCTGAGAGTCGCATCGAGGACTTCATCCTCGCCCCGTCGGACCCCGCCTGGGGGGACGAGCGCAATCGCGAGGAGTACTACCGGGCCATGTCGGTGGGCTACTACTGGGCCGCGCCGGCGGCGCTCGTCGGCTCCCTGATCGCGGCGGCGGAGGGTGCGCGGATCACCTCGATGGCCGTGCTCCTGCTGCTGCTCGCGACGCAGCTCGCCACGTACCGCTACTGCAGCAGGCACGACGTGCCGCTGGCGTCCATCACCAGCGCCTTCCTGACGCCGAAGCGCAAGGCCGTGATGGCGGCGATCCTGATCCCGTACCTCGCGGTGTGGTGTGCGCTCCAACTCGACCGGGACCCGAGCACGCTCGCGGGTGCCGCCGTCGGCGGACTCCTGGGCGCCGGGATCGCCGCGGGCGCCGTGTTCCTGGCGGCCCGGACCGAGCGCCGCCGGGACGCCGCGGCCGCCGCCGACGACGACGTATTCGAATAACGAAGGATCCATCGGTACGCTGTGACCTCGTGACCGCCTCCGAAGCCGCTGATCGGGTACCCCTCGATCTCAAGACCCAGCTCGTGCGCTTCGTGCTGACCGGTGGCTTCTCGGCGGTCGTCGACTTCGGGATCACCCTCCTACTCGGCAAGTTCCTCGGCCTGGACGAGGCCCTGGCCAAGACCATCGGCTTCATCTGCGGCACCACCACCGCGTACCTGCTGAACCGGCGGTGGACGTTCCAGGCCGAGCCCTCGACCAAGCGGATGATCGCGGTGTGGGCGCTGTACATCGCCATGTACGGCGTGCAGCTGGGCATCTACATGGCCTTCTACACGCTGTTCCCGCCGCCCGAGGACGGGATCGGCAGCTACGTGAACCGCCTCGTCGCCTTCGTCGTCGCTCAGGGCACCGCGACGGTCGTCAACTTCATCGTCCAGCGCACGGTGATCTTCAAGCTGATGTGATGGCCCGGGCAATTCGGCCGCGGCGAACACTGCTCGTCCCCGGAGTCCTCGCGCTCCTCGGCATCCTGCTATCGCTGTGGCACGGCGGTCGTCCGTCCGTCTGGTTCGACGAGCTCGCCACCGCCTCCGCCCTCGACCGCTCGCCCGGCGAGCTCTGGCACCTGCTGACCAACATCGACGCGGTGCACGGCCTCTACTACTGGGGCGTGCGCACCTTCTCCCTCGTCTTCGGGCTCGACGAGGCCGCGCTGCGGGCCTTCTCGGCGCTCGGCGTCGGCGCGGCCACCGCGGCCTGCTACTGCCTCGCCCGCCGGCTCGGCGGGGAGACCTTCGCGCTGGTCGCCGGGGTGATCGCGCTGGTCCTCCCGCGGCTCACATGGTCGGGTGTCGAGGCGCGCTCCTACTCGTGGGTGATCGCCTCCGCGGCGCTCGTGCTGATCACCGCGCACCGGGCGGCATCGTCGGCCGGCAGGCCCCGCGCCGGGCGGGCCTGGCTCGCCTACGGCGCGGCGCTGCTGCTCGCGACGGTGCTCTTCCTCTACTCCGCGACCCTCGTGCTGGCCGTGGCGGCGGTGTTCGTCGCGGATGAGCGGACCCGCACCCGCGCCGTGCTGAAACCCGCGGCGATCGCCTCCGCGGCCGCGATCGCGTTGGCGAGCCCCGTCGTGTTCCTTGCGGCGACGCAGCGCGACCAGGTCTCCTGGCTGCGATGGCCGGGGTGGCGGATCTTCCAGAACGTGTTGGTCGACCAGTGGTTCGACCACTCGACGGCCTTCGCCGTGGCGGCCTGGCTCGTGATCGCCGTCGCCGCGCTGCTGTGGTGGCGGCGCGGCGTCAACGGATCCGCGCGGGCGAGGAAGGACGGACCGGCGGATGCGGCACCGTCGGGCACGTCACCCAGGGACCTCACGTGCGCGCTCCGCTACGGCCTGGCCGGCGCCCTGGTGCCGCTCGCGGCGATCCTGCTGGTGTCGCCGGTCGTCCCGTCCTACGTCGGGCGGTACGTGAGCTTCACGGTGCCCGGCGTGGTGCTCGTGCTCGCGGCGGCGGTCACGACGGTGGCGCGGGCCCTGCCCCGCCCGCGGGCCGTCGGCGCGGCGCTGCTCGCGGTGCTGACGGTGACCGCGATCCCCGGCTACCTCTGGCAGCACAGCCCGCTGTCGAAGCCGGGCGGCAGCGATTTCAGCTACGCCGCGCGGTACATCCGCGACCACGCGCGCCCCGGCGACTGCGTCTTCTTCCAGGTGCAACCCAGCTGGGCGTGGCCCTCGCTGCGGATCGCGCACGACGGCCTGCCCGGGGTGTTCGACGGCCTGCGGGACATGGGCAACGACGGCGACCGCCGCTCCGACGGGAGGCTCTGGGACAAGGAGAAGGGCGTCAACCAGTGGGCGTCGTGGGCGGCCGACGAGTGCACCGCCGCCTGGGTCCTCACCGATGCCGACCGCACCGAGGACGACTTCCGGCAGGAGAACGGGAACCTGTGGTGGACGTTCCGCCCGTTCCGGTTCATGGGCACCGACATGCAGGTCTCGCTCGACTACGGCGGCCTCGCGGTGGTGCACCAGGAGCAGTTCCACATCCTCCAGGTGGTGCACCTGGTGCAGCCCCCGCCCGCGGAGGGCCCGGACCCGCAGCCGCTGCCGCACACGCGGCACACCTATTGGTGACCACGCAGATATTCGTTAGGCGTATATACGACTTTGTCCGTCGTGTCCACCCTTGTCCGATGTGACATATCCGGGGTTGTCCGCGGCGCGGACCTTCGCGACGATCGTTACGCACAGGTAACGATCGAGGGGAGAGCGTCGTGGTGTCAGTCGGGATCGTCGGAGGGGGTGCCGCGGCCGTGAGCCTGCTGCGGCAGCTCCCCGTGAGCGACGATCTGTCCGTCTCCGTCTACGCCGACCGGGTCATCGGCCCGGGTCGGGCATACGCGGAGGAGTCCGATTCGGCCCTGCTGAACCGGCAGGCGTTCGCGATGTCCATCTCCGCGGAGGAACCCGACGAGTTCGTCGACTGGTGCCGGGCGAACGAGCCGGAGCTCCTCGTCGACGGCGGCCACAGCTTCGTCCCCCGCTGGGCGTACGGCCGCTACCTGCGGCAGTGCACCCAGGCCCGCGCGGTCGACTTCGGCGACTCGCTCACGCGGATCACCGGCCGCGTCACCGACGCGGCGCGCGAGGGCGATCTCTGGCGGCTCGTCGTGCACCGCCCCGGCTTCACGCCGGAGACCTACCGGCACGACGTCGTCGTGCTCGCGCTGGGTTCCAGCCCGCCCGCGGATCCGTACCGGCTCGAGGGGACCGAGAACTACACGCAGGACCCGTATCCCGTCGACGAGTGGCTGCCGACGGTCCTCGCCGGCGACTCCGCCGCCGTGATCGGCACCGGCCTCAGCGCCATCGACGTCGCGCTGGCCGTGGGCTCCCGCGGCTGGGGCGGCCACCTGCTCATGGCCTCGCGGCAGGGCATCCTTCCGGACGTGCGCAGCGACCTCGAGCCGCTCGACTTCGATCCCGATGTGGGCGCCCTCATTCGGCGCGTGCGCCAGCGGCACGGCGGCCTCGAGTGGGAGGACGTCGTGAACATCGTCGACTACCTCGCGGTGGGCGAGGGGCTGCGCCGATCCGAGGTGCGTGCCGCGTTCCGCGCGATCGCCGAGCCCGCCGGGCCCCGCCTCGCGGGTTTCGCCGGCCGCCCCGTCTCGATCGCGCCCGAGGTGCAGCGCCTGGTGATCTGCGTGGCCCAGTACTACGCCAACGACCTCTGGTCGGCGATGACCCGCTCGGCGCGATCGGCCATGGTCGCCACCGTGCACGCACCCTTCCAGGCGCTCGCCAACCCCCTGCCCGCACGGAGCGCGCAGGTCCTCGGGGACATGGTGGTCGACGGTGCACTGACCGTCCGGCACGGCGTCCGGGACGTGGCACCGTCGGCCTCGGGGCTGGTGGTGAGCAGCGCCGACGGTGACGAGGCCGTCCAGCACGTGGTCAACGCGACGCGGACCCCGGCGGGGGCGCCCTCGGGCGCAGCCGCGAGCCTGGTCTCCTCGCTCGTCTACGGCGGCACGGCCCGGCGCAATCCGTACGGCGGTCTGCGGGTGAACGTCGACGACAACGCGATCGTCGGCCGCGACGGCGCATCGGTGCCGGGGCTGTACGCGCTCGGCGAGATCGCTTCGGGCGACCTGTACTACATCAGCAGCATCGCCAAGATCCGCCGCCGGGCCCGCGCGGTGGCACGGTCCATCGCGGAGCGGGTGAATCCGGCGGTGGCGCAGCCGGAACCGGTGGCGGTGACCGGTGGCTGAGGCGAGTGCGGTCGCCGATCGGGAGGAGACCGTCGTGAGCGCGCCCGGCCGGTGGACCACGATCATGCTGCTGGTCGCGGTCACCGCGCCGCAGCTGGGGCTGAGCCTGCTCAATCCGTCGACGCCGCAGATGGCGATCGACCTGCACACGTCGGTCTCCGCCATCCAGCTCACCCTGTCCTGCTACATGGCGGGCTACGCGGTCTCGATGTTCGCCGCGGGCGTGCTCGCGGACCGGTTCGACGCCCGGGCGCTGCAGGCGCTGGGGCTCGTGCTGTTCGCGCTCGGCGGGGTGCTCGCCGCCGCCGCCCCGACAGTGGCGGTGCTCGGCGTCGCCCGATTCGTGCAGGCGGTGGGCGGAACCTCGGCGACGGTGCTGTGCCGCTTGGTGATCCAGCGCCGGTATCCGACGGACGCGCGGATGCACCTGCTCACGTCGCTGTCGATCGTGATCGCCGCGACGCCCGCGCTCACGCCCTTCTTCGGCTCGGCGCTCGTGCAGGTCGCCCCGTGGCGCGCGCTCTTCCTCGGGCTCGCCGCGGTCGGGCTGGTGCTGGCCCTCGCGTTCCTGCGCCTCGTGCCGACGGCCGCCCCGTCGTCGCCCGTCGCGCCGACGCCGCGCGCCATCGGCCGTGGCGTCGCGGAGGCATTCGCGCGCAAGGGCTTCCATCGGCACGCCGTGGTGATCTCGCTGGCCTGGATGGGCTACTTCCTGTTCATCGAGCAGTCCGCCTTCATCCTGCAGGGGCTGCACGGCGCGACCGAGATCCAGTACGGACTGCTACTCATCGTCCCTGCGCTCGGGTACATCGCAGGCAGCGTCGTGATCCGGCGGGCCGCCGTCGCGCGGACCGCCGTGCGGCTGTGCACGATCGGCTCGGCGCTCGGCGGCGCCGCCCTGGTCGCGCTGGCCGCGACCGGGGTCCCGACGGCCGCCGCCGTCGTGCTCCCGCTCGCCGTCGGCTTCCTCGGCGTGGGCGCGGCGATCCCCTTCGCGCAGGCGGGGCTGCTGGAACTGGACCTGAAGGCGCAGGGGGTCGGAGCCGGGCTGTTCTTCTTCCTCCAGATGGGGGCCGGCGCGGTGTACTCCGTGGTCGTCGAGGCGCTGCACCTGCGGTCGGCGGTGAGCACGTCGGTGGCGATCGGCCTGCCCCTGCTCGCCCTCGCCGCCGTCGTCTGGGGGACCACCCGCACGAGGTCGTGACGCGGAACACGACGGATCGGGAATCATCCGGACCGAGGTCCGGTTATAGTTCCCGTATCGCGGCGCACGGTGCGCCGCCTCGAACGAGGAGCTCCACCATGGACGTCGTTTTCCTGATCGGCCGCATCCTGCTCGCGGTCCTGTTCGTGATGTCGGCCGTCGGCCACTTCACCGCCGCCGAGGGGATGGCGCAGTACGCCGCCGCCAAGAAGGTGCCGGCGGCCAAGCTGGCGGTGGTCGGCAGCGGCGTGATCGCGCTGCTCGGCGGCCTGTCGCTGATCCTGGGCGTGTGGATCGACCTGGGCGCGCTGCTGCTCGTGCTGTTCCTGCTGCCCGTCACGGTGATGATGCACGACTTCTGGAAGGCCGTGGATCCGGAGGCCAAGCAGACCGAGATGATCTCGTTCAACAAGAACCTCGCCCTCATCGGCGGCGCGCTGATCCTGTTCTACTTCGTCAACGTCACCCAGTCCGTGCCGCTGGGCCTCACCGGCCCGCTGTTCCCGGCCTGGTGATTCAGCCCTGAACCGCTCGGCCCGGGCCATCGATGATGGCCCGGGCCGAGCCGTCTCCCGGATCCGCGGCTCGGGGCCCGGGCGGCCCTATCCGCGTCGGGTGACCGAGGGCGGGACCCCGTACCGGCGCCGGTACGCGGCGGCGAAGCGGCCGGTGTGGTGGAAGCCCCACCGCATCGCGACATCGGCCACGGTGTCCATCGGGGAGGCGTGGACGAGGTCGTGGTGGGCGCGTTCGAGGCGGACCCCGAGCAGGTACTCGCGCGGGCTCACGCCGACGTACAGCCGGAACCCCTCCTGCAACCTGCGCACACTCACCCCCGCTGCCTCCGCCATGTCGGACGCCGTCCATACCCGCGCGGGGTCGGCGTGGATCCGGTCGATCACCCGCTTGACGATCCGTGGCCGCGCCAGAGGTGCGCCGGGCTCCTCGTCCGGAACCGCCGCGACGATGAATGCGGTCGTCAACGTGCTCGCGAGCTGGTGGGCGACGCGTTCGTTCTGCAGCACCCAGGCGTTCCCTCGGAGCTGCGCCGCCAGCGACTGCACGAGAGACACCCAGCCGGCGCCGGATTCGGTCGCGATGTCGAGACTCGTCGGCAGGTGCGGCACCGGCCCCGGCAGCGTCCGGGTCAGTTCGTTGTGGAGGTAGTCCCGATCGAAGCGGATGCCGAGGATGGTGCACGACTGCGACCATCGAGTGATCCTGGTCGGGGTGTCCGGCCGGTAGATCGCGGCCGACAGGGGCGTGGCCCGGATGCTCTCACTGCCGGTGACCGATTCGAGGTAGCCGTCCAGCGGCACGTTGACCGCGTATCCGTCGGGGTGATCGGTCGAGACCGACACCTCGGCACCCCATCCGATGTGCGCGATCCGGACGGGCCCGAGTGTCACGCTGTCGACCGAGACGTTGTCGGTCGTCGCGCGCGTCAACGGAACGAGATCGTGCGGGAAGTACGCGTCCGAGACGACGTCGCGTGCCTCGTCCCAATCGGACGGGCCGGCGGCGCCCGTCTCCGGTGATCCGCGTTCCATCATTTCCACCTGTAGCTCCCGCGCGGCCGTTCGGCCGTCTGCACGCCTTCATTCAAGTGTGATGTCGGCCGTGGGAATGTCAAACAGAGACTCGGATCACAATCGACCGCGCTAACCGGATCGGCACCGCGCTCAGCGGATCGACCGCGCTCGCGCCCGCGCCTAGCTTCGAGTCACCTCAGCAACTCTCGACGAGAAAGGAGGTGTCCACCATGGAGCAACGCGAACTCCGCAACATCTTCGGGCAGTTCGCCAGCGGCGTCACGGTGATCACCTGCACGAACTCGGACGGCACCGCGCACGGCGCCACGGTGACGGCGTTCACGGCGGTCTCGATGGAGCCGCGGCTCTGCCAAGTGACGATGACGAAGAAGTCGAAGGCCTGCGCCTACCTCAGCGATGCTCCGTTCGCCGTCAACGTTCTGGCCGCGGATCAGGTCGATATCGCGATGAACTTCGCGGGTCGCCCGTGCGAGCCCGGACCGGTCTGGGCCGAGGGGCCGACCGCGCCGATCATCTGCGGTGCGGCGGCGACGTTCTCGTGCATCCCGTGGGCCCAGTACGACGGCGGCGATCACGTCATCTTCATCGGCGAGATCGTCGCCGCCGAATCGTCCGGCAAGCAGCCGCTGCTGTTCTACCGCAGCACCTTTCACGACCTCGGAGCGCCTTCCTCCGCGGCCGTCTGGAGCGGCTCCTGCGACGACCCGCTCAACGGCTGGTTCGACGCCGAGACCTCGTTCACACCCCTGCATCTCCTCCCCGCGACACCGATCGGAAGCAACTGACATGACCACGACGGAATCCGCTCCCCGCAACGGGATCGACACCAGCGCTACCAACCCCGCCGAGAACGCCCCCGCGAACAGCGTCCGGAACTTCGCCTCGCGCCCGATGACGGGCGACGAGTACATCGAATCGCTCAGGGACGATCGCGAGATCTGGCTGCACGGCGAGCGGGTGAAGGACGTCACGACGCACCCGGCGTTCCGCAACCCGGTCCGGATGACCGCCCGGCTCTACGACTCGATGCACACCGGCGAGCACGTCGACGCGGTGACCACGCCCACAGATACCGGCAACGGCGGCGTCACGATGCCGTTCTTCAAGGCGCCGACGTCCGCGGAGGACATGCTCAAGGAGCGCGACGCCATCGCCACCTGGGCGCGGATGACCTACGGCTGGATGGGCCGGTCTCCCGACTACAAGGCGAGCTTCCTGGGCACACTGCACGCGAACAAGGAGCTGTACTCGCCGTTCCAGGCGAACGCGGAGCGGTGGTACAAGGAGTCGCAGGAGAAGGTCCTGTACTGGAACCACGCGATCATCAATCCGCCCGTCGACCGGCAGCTCCCGCCCGACGAGGTCGGCGACGTGTTCATGAAGGTGGAGAAGGAGACCGATGCCGGGCTCATCGTCTCCGGCGCCAAGGTGGTGGCCACCGGATCGGCGATCACCAACTACAACTTCATCGCGCACTACGGCCTGCCGATCAAGAAGAAGGAGTTCGCGCTCATCTGCACGGTCCCGATGGACGCACCCGGGGTGAAGCTGATCTGCCGGTCGTCCTTCACCCAGAACGCGGCCGTCATGGGCAGCCCGTTCGACTACCCGCTGTCGAGCAGGATGGACGAGAACGACACCATCTTCGTCTTCGACAAGGTGCTGGTTCCCTGGGAGAACGTCTTCATGTACGGCGACGTGGAGAAGATCAACGCCTTCTTCCCGCAGTCGGGGTTCCTGCCGCGCTTCACCTTTCAGGGCTGCACCAGGCTCGCGGTCAAGCTGGACTTCATCGCGGGCCTGCTGATGAAGGCGCTCGACGCGACGGGCGCCGGCGGGTTCCGCGGGGTGCAGACGCGCGTCGGCGAGGTCATCGGGTGGCGGAACCTGTTCTGGTCCCTGACCGAATCGATGGCGCGCGACCCCGAGCCGTGGGTCGGGGACACCGTGCTCCCGAAGCTGGAGTACGGCCTCACGTACCGCATGTTCATGATCCAGGGGTACCCCCGGATCAAGGAGATCATCGAGCAGGACGTCGCGTCCGGGCTGATCTACCTGCCGTCCAGTTCCCTCGACTTCAAGAGCCCCGATGTGCGGCCGTACCTCGACAAGTACGTGCGCGGGTCGGACGGCATGCCCGCGGTCGAGCGGGTGAAGATCATGAAGGCCCTGTGGGATTCGATCGGATCCGAGTTCGGCGGCCGGCACGAGCTGTACGAGCGGAACTACTCGGGCAACCATGAGAACGTGAAGGCCGAGCTCCTGTTCGCCGCGCAGAACCGCGGCGGCGTCAGCTCCATGAAGGGGCTCGCCGAGCAGTGCCTCGCGGAGTACGACCTCGACGGCTGGACGGTGCCGGACCTCATCGGCAACGACGACGTCTCGTTCTTCGCGAAGAAGTAGGACGCCGGCTGTGCCCTGACACGAGACCGGCCCCGGATCCGCATGGTGCGGATCCGGGGCCGGACGCGTCGTGGGTCAGTCCTTGGGGAGCTCCCGGCGGACGATCTTGCCCGTGGGATTGCGGGGCAGCGTCTCGAGGAAGACGACGTCGCGCGGGACCTTGAATCGGGCCAGGTTGCCGCGGACGAACTCCTTGAGGTCCTTCACGAGCGCCTCCTCGTCGGAGGGCGCGCCGCCGTCGATCACGACGAAGGCGCGCAGGCGCTGGCCGAACTCGGGATCGGGCACGCCGATCACGGCCGCCTCCACCACGTCGTCGCGGGTGACCAGGAGGTTCTCCACCTCGAGCGGGTAGACGTTCTCGCCGCCGGAGACGATCATGTCGTCGTCGCGACCGTCGATGTGCAGCAGGCCGTGCTCGTCCCAGTGGCCCATGTCGCCCGACGAGAGGTGGCCGTCGATGATCTGCTTCGTGCGCCCGTCGCTGTAGCCCTCGAAGGGCGCGCCGGCCCGCACGAAGACGCGGCCCCGCTTGCCGACGCCCTCGACCAGCGCGTCGTTCTCGTCGTACAGACGGACCGTCGTGAGGACCGGGGGCTTGCCGACCGTGCCGGGCGCCGTGCGCAGGTCCTTCGGCTGCGCGACGGTCGCGACCGCGACCTCGGTCGAGCCGTAGACGTTGTAGAGCACGTCGCCGAAGACGTCCTGGAACTTCTCGGACAGCTCGGGGGAGACCGCCGATCCGGCGACGACGACCGACTTCAGGCAGCTGGTGTCGTACTTCGCGAGGGTCTCCGCGGGCAGGCTCAGCATGCGGGTGAGCATCGTGGGCACCGCGACCAGCATGTCGGCGCGGTTGTCCGCGATCAGCTTGAGGGTGTTCTCCGGATCGAACCGGCGCATCGTCACGGTGGTGCAGCCGACGGACATGCCCGCCGACCACATCGCGAAGCCGGTCGAGTGGAAGATCGGCGAGGCGATGACGACGGTGCCGCGGCGCTTGAACGGGATACGGTCGACGAGCATCGCGGTCGCGAGCGAGGGCACCTTGCTGCGGGTCGCGCCCTTCGGCAGGCCGGTGGTGCCCGAGGTCAGGATGATGAAGCCGCCCTGCTTCTCGGGCGGGGGGACGCGCTTGGCGTCGCGGCCCAGGATGAGCTGGTCGATGGTCTTCGCGCCCGTGGGCACCTCGTCGGCATCGTCGACCCAGGTCAGGTACTGCGGCATGTCGTCGGGCAGCGCGTCGAGCAGCGAGGTGAACTCGCTGTCGTGGAAGACGGCCTGCACCTTCTCGCGGGCGCAGACCTCGGCGAACTGGGGCTTGGCGAAGCCGGTGTTCATCATGGCCAGGCGCATGCCGGCGCGGGCGGCGGCGCTGATGATGAGCAGCAGGCCGCGGTGATCGCGGGCGAGCACGGCGATCACGTCGCCGGACTTCAGGCCCGACGCCCGCAGCCCACGGGCCAGGGCGTTCGACTGCGCCTCGTACTGCGCGTAGGTGAGCGTGCCGCGCTCATCGACGATCGCGATGCGGTCGGGGTTCTCGGCGGCGCCCTTGATCACCAGCGCGGCCTGCGGGCCGTACTGCCGGTTGTAGCCGAGCGCGCGCAGCGCGACGTCCGGGCGTGCCGGGTCGACGACCCGGCGCTGGAGCATGCGCAGCAGGGCGTGGCCCTGCGGAAGAAGATCGGAGACCAGGCTCGTTCCCATGACGACGATGATAGAGGCATACCGGGCGCTCTGTTGAGGCCCCTTCAATAAGAGGTGTGCGCCACCGGGTTCAGGGCCGGGTGAACCGCTCGTCGCGACCCAGTTTGCGCAGTCGCAGCCACTCGCGGAAGCCCGCCACGTCGCGCTGCTGCACCAGGAAGAACCAGCCGAACCGCGCCCACTCCTGCGGGATCAGCTTCCTCATCCCCGGCTGGGACTGCAGGTAGCCGCGGTTGCGGTAGGTGAAGAAGCGCTTGGTCTCGTTGTCCGGGTACTGGGTGTGCATGCGCCCACCGAGGATGGGTCGGAACTCGTCGGCGCCGTTCGGGTGCAGGTACGCGGTGGTCAGGCACGTGCCGAAGGGCAGCCCGGAGCGGACGAGGCGGCGGTGCACCTCCACCTCGTCGCCGCGGATGAACAGTCGCAGGTCGGGCACGCCGACCGCCGCGACCGTGTCCTTGCGGAACAGCGCGCCGTTGAACAGGGAGGCGATCCCCAGCAGCACGTCGTCCGACGGTGCCGCCGGGTCGACGAGCTCCGAGCGCTTGCGCCGCCAGACGAGGCCGCGACGCAGCGGGAACGCGAGGGTCTCGGGATCGTCGATGGTCGAGACCACGGGGGAGACCTCGGCGAGGCCGTGCCGCTCGGCGCACTCCAACAGAGTGCCGAGCACCTGCGGGCCCTCGGGCCGGCCGTCGTCGTCGGCGAGCCAGACCCAGTCCGCGCCGAGAGCCAGCGCGTGCAGCATGCCGAGGGCGAAACCACCGGCGCCGCCCAGGTTGAACTGCGAGGGAAGGTAGGTGGTGGCGACGGGCTGCGACGCGACCAGCGCACGCACCTCGTCCTGGGCCGCGTTGTCGACCACGATCAGGTGGTCGACGGGCCGCTCCTGCGAGCTGAGCACCTCGAGGGACTTCGCCAACAGGCCCGCCCGGTCGTGGGTCACGACGACGGCGACGACGGTGCCGGCACCGTCGGACACCCGGTCGGGACCCGCCTGCCCGGCCCCGTCAGTCATCCTCGGCCTCGAGCATGTCGAGCACCTTGCGCACCTGGGCGCCCGCGTCGAGGCCCTCGTAGGCGGTGACGACCTCCTCGATGCCGCCCTCCTGCCGGATCTCGCCGTGGTCGATCCACATGGCCCGGTCGCAGAGCTGGGCGAGGAACTCGTTGGAGTGCGAGGCGAAGACGAGGATGCCGGAGCGTTCCACCAGCGCGGAGAGCCGCTTGCGGGCCTTGCGCATGAACTCGGCGTCGACGGCGCCGATGCCCTCGTCGAGCAGCAGGATCTCGGGGTCGATCGACGTGACCACGCCGAGGGCGATGCGCACGCGCATGCCGGTGGAGTAGGTGCGCAGCGGCATCGACAGGTAGTCGCCGAGCTCGGTGAACTCGGCGATCTCGTCCGCCTTGCGCAGCATCGACTTGCGGGTCTGCCCCAGGAAGAGGCCGCGGATGATGATGTTCTCCATGCCGGAGATCTCGGGGTCCATGCCCACGCCGAGGTCGAAGACGGGGGCCACGCGCCCCTTGACCAGCGCGGAGCCGCGGGTGGGCTCGTAGATCCCGGCGAGCAGGCGCAGCAGCGTCGACTTGCCGGCGCCGTTGTGGCCCACCAGACCCACGCGATCGCCCTCGTTGAGGCTCATGGTGATGTTGCGCAGCGCCTCGACGACGACCACGTTGTCGTCGGCCATCACCTTGCCGCCGGCCGAGCCCATGACCGCGCGCTTGAGCGAGCGGGATTTCGCGTCGAACACCGGGAAGTCGACGCAGGCGTCCTGCGTCCGAATGGAAACGCTCATCTCACACCCAATACGCGACTCGGGAACGGAACTGCTTCATCAGCACGAGGGTCAGCGCCAGGCCGACGATCGTGCACCCGATCACCACGTACCAGTGCTGGGGATCGAAGGGCTTGCCGGTGAGCGGCCCGCGGACGAGCTCCAGGTAGTGGTACAGCGGGTTCAGCTTCACCAGCTGGGCGCGCTCGCTGTTGCCGCCGGGCACCGTGTCCAGGGTCCACACGACGGGGGTGATGTAGAAGAGCAGCTGCGTCAGGGCGGTGAGCAGCGGCGCGATGTCGCGGAACCGGGTGGCGAGGATGCCGAAGAACATCGAGACCCACACACCGGTGATCGCCAGCATGGCGAACGCGGGGATCACGCTGAGCTGCGTCCACGACCACTGCTTCGGCGGGAAGATCGCCAGCACGATCACCACGATGATCATGTTGTGGGCCAGGAAGAGCATGTGCCGCCACACCAGCCGGTAGACGTGCACCGAGAGCGGCGCGGGCAGCTGTTTGATCAGGCCCTCGTTGGCGATGAAGACCTCGGCGCCGTCGATGATCGAGCTCTGGATGAAGGCCCACAGCACGAAGCCGACGGTGAGCTGCGGCAGCAGCGTCTTCACGTCGGCGCCGAGCAGGACCGACCACAGCAGCGCGAGCGCGCTGGCGGTGACGCCGGTGGCGATCGTGATCCAGAACGGGCCGATCACCGACCGGCGGTAGCGCTGCTTGATGTCCTGCCAGCCCAGCTCGAGCCAGAGCTCGCGATGCACGGTGGCGCCGTCGACCAGGTCGCGGATCGCGCGCGAGAAGGTGCGCGAGTCCGAGACGAGGGGCGCCGGTTGGGCGGCGTGGGGGCTATCGACGGGCACGGTAGGCCAGGGTACCCGTCCCGACGGTCCGCCCGGCGCACGTCGAGCGGGGACGCCGCGGGCGCCTCTCGACGGTGCCCGCGTCCGCCGACCGCGCCGTCACAGGTACTGCCCGTGGCCCGTCTGCGACTCCGGGCCCGGGGTCATGGCCGGGGGAAGGGCGCCCTGTCGCATCTGCTCGAGCTGGGCCCGTGCCGCCATCTGCTGGGCGAAGAGGGCGGTCTGGATGCCGTGGAACAGGCCCTCCAGCCAGCCGACGAGCTGCGCCTGGGCGATCCGCAGCTCCGCGTCCGACGGGGTCGAGTCGTCGGTGAAGGGCAGCGCGAGGCGTTCGAGCTCGGCCTGCAGGTCGGGGGAGAGCCCGTCCTCCAGCTCCTTGATCGACGTCCGGTGGATGTCCTTGAGCCGGGCGCGGCTGGCCTCGTCGAGCGGCGCGGCGCGCACCTCCTCGAGGAGCTGCTTGATCATCGTGCCGATGCGCATCACCTTCGCGGGCTGCTCGACCATGCCGTGCAACTCCTCCGCGGCGTTGTCCGGTTCGTCCGCACCTCCGGCCGCGCCGGTGTCCGCTCCTGCAGGAATGATCTCCACCTCGTTGCGATCGCTCATACCACCATTCTGGCAGCTCCCCGCGGGCGGACCACCGTGTAGTCAGGGCGGCGGTGTAACCTGCGTCCCAGTGAACACGTTCTCAGAAGGCCAGGGTGCACCCGGCCGGGCATCGACTGCGGTTGCGGTATCCGCATTCGACGTTGCCCGCGTCCGGGGGCTTTACCCTGCCCTGGGAGATGGGTGGATCCACTTCGATCCCCAGGCCGGTGCGCAGATCCCGGGAGCGGTCTCCTCGGCGGTCGCGAACGCCTTCCGCGGATTCGTGAGCAATCCCTACGGCATCTACGCCGCGGCCGCCCACACCCGCTCGATCGTGCAGGCCGCCCGCGTCGCCGTGGCGGACCTGGTGGGCGGCAAGCCCGAGGGCGTGGTGCTCGGGCCCAGCCGGGAGCAGTTGCTCAACTCACTCGCGGAATCGCTGAGCGCGCGCCTCGGGCTCGGCTCGGAGATCGTGCTGTGCCGCCTGGACGACGACGCGAACCAGTCGCCCTGGCTCCGCGTCGCGGACCGTGGCGGCGGGCGGGTGCGCTGGGTCGAGGCCGACATCGAGACCGGCGAGGTCCCGGCATGGCAGTTCGAGGAGCTCGCCGGGCCCAGCACCTCGGTGATCGCGGTCCCGTACGCCTCGTCGACCATCGGCACCGTCATCGACGTGGCCGCGGCCGCGCAGGCGGCGCACCGGGTGGGCGCGCTGCTCGTGGTGGACGCGACGAGCGCCGCGCCGTACGAGCTGCTCGACATCGAACGGCTCGGCGCCGACGTGCTGCTCGTCAGCGCGAACCGCTGGGGCGGCCCGCAGGTGGCCGCGATGGCCTTCCGTGATCCGTCGCTGTTCGGCCGGCTGCGCGCCGTGAACCCCGACCGCACCCTCACCGGCCCGGAGCGGTTCGAGCTGGGCGAGCACCAGTACGCCATGCTCGCGGGGCTCATCGCCTCGATCGATCACCTCGCGGGCCTCGACGAGTCCTCCGTCGGTACCCGGCGCGATCGGCTGGAGCACTCGATGTTCGGCCTGCGCCAGTACCAGCAGCGGCTCCTGTTCTACTTGCTCAACTCCCTGGCCTCCGCGCCGCAGGTGGCGATCATCGGCCGCGCCGAGCGCCGGGTGCCCACCGTCTCCTTCACGATGCCGGGCGTGCCGGCGGCCAAGGCCGCCAAGCGCCTCGCGGACAACGGCGTGTGCGCCCTGTCGAACGTGCCCAGCCGGTACTTCGCCGGCCTGGGCGTGCCCGAGTACGGGGGTGCCGTCACCGTCGGCCTCGCGCCCTATTCGACCCCGTACGACGTGGATCAGCTGGTCCGCGCCCTCGCCTCCCTGGGTTAGCCGGTGGAACCGGCGGCGCTGGCCGCTGCCTTCGGCGCGGGGATCCTCGCGGGCCTCGGGGTGGTCCTCCCGCTCGGTGCCGTCGGTGTGATGCTGCTCCACGAGGGCGCGTCCCGAGGCTGGCGGCGCGCCGTCCCCGCCGCCGCGGGTGTCGGTACCGCCGACTTGATCTTCGCCGTGCTCGCGCTCGCCGCCGGCTCGGTCCTGGCGCCGCTGGTCGCGCAGTGGGGGCGGTGGCCCGCCGCCGTCGGCGGCGTCCTCCTGCTCGTGGTCGCTGCGCTCATGGTGCGCACGGCCTTCCGGCCCGTCGCCGAGGAGTCCGACGGTGCCGAACCCGCCGGCGCGGGTTCCGGGTGGGCGCGGTACGCGATGTTCTTCGGGCTGACGGCGGTCAATCCCTTCCCGCTCGTGTACTTCGGCGCCATCGCCGTCGGCCTGGGGGAGGGGCTGCACCGGCCGCCGGTGGCGACGGCGTTCGCGATCGGCGTCGGGATCGCTTCGCTCGGCTGGAATCTGGTGCTCATCGGCCTGGGCGCGGTGCTGCGGGCGCGGTCGACCGCGCGGATGCGGCGGATCGCCACGGCCGTGGGCGGGGCGATCGTCGCGGTGTGCGCGGTGGTGATCCTGGTGGCCGCGTTCGTGTAGATCCGGTCAGCCGCCGATCGCCGCGCGGTACTCCTCGGACTCGAAGAACGGAGTGAGGCGGCGGCGCAGCAGGTCCTCGATGACGCCGCGCTCGTCGAGCGTCGCGATGACGGGCGGGCCGAAGCGCAGCGCCTCCTCGATCATGTCCTCGCGGCCCACGCCCAGCTCGGCGAGCAGCTCGTACAGCGACGTGTCGCCGTACTTGTCGAAGACGTGGTCGATGCCCTCGTCGAGGAGCGCGCGGAAGTAGTCGGTGTCGCGGAAGGTGCGCCAGAACTCGAAGATCAGCACCACCACGTCCTCGACGTCGCCGTCCGTGAGCACCCCGCGGTACTCGGCGACGGCGCTCTCGCGGTGCTGGCGCCAGAAGTCGCGGACGGCCTCGGCGAGGGTCTCGTCGCCCTCGGCGGCGACCCGGCGCAGGGCGAAACGCACGCCGTGCCGGGCGGCGGCGTCGGCGCGCTGGCCGAGCGTCGGGAGCGCCGGCCGGAGGGCGCGGGCCGCGGCGCCGGCGACGGTGCGGGTCACCGCGTTCCGGGCGAGGACGCGGTTCGCGTCGTAGGCCGCGGAGGACGCCGCGGCGTGCAGGACCGAGGCCACCGCGTCCTCGGTGACGGGGCTCTCCGAGAGGGCCTGCAGGACCCGCCCGGTGAGGTCCATCTCCGTGACGGTGCTCAGCAGCTTCTCGAAGCTGCGGCTGTCGATGACCTCGTCGAGGCGGGTGGTGTCGTTGACGGTGTGCCGGTACAGGCGGCCGGCGATCTCCCCGACGAGCTCGGGAATCGCGCCCTCGACCGGTACCTGCACGGTGTACTTCGCGGCGACGGCCTTGATCATGTCGGGCGTCACCGCCTCCGCGAGGGTCAGCTCGGACGCGACGGCGAGCGCATGGTCCACCTCGTCGATGACCAGCGAGTGGTAGGCCGTGTCCCGGAGTTGCTTGCGCGCGAAGGCGATCTGTGCCTCGAGGAGGCGGGAGGCGAGGTCGTCGATCATGGGGTCAGGAGCACCTTTCCGACGGACTCGGGGGAGTTCAGGAGGTCGTGGGCGGCGGCCGCGTCGGCGAGCGGGAGGCGCGCGGAGACGACGGGGCGCACGGCACCGTCGGCGAGGAGGGGCCAGACCTGCGCGCGGACCGCGGCCACCACCTCGGCCTTGCTGTGCGGTCCGGTCGCGGGGCGGCCCCGCAGGTTCGTGGCGCTGACCCGGCCCCGCTTCGCCAGCAGCGCACCGATGTTCAGCGTTCCCTCGACGCCGCCCTGCATGCCGATGATCACGAGCCGGCCGTGCGGGGCGAGGGCATCGATGTTGCGGGGCAGGTACTTCGCGCCCATGATGTCGAGGATCACGTCGGCCCGGTCCCGCAGGATCTCCGCGAAATCCTCGTCGTGGTAGTCGATCACGATGTCGGCACCCAGCTCGCGGCAGCGCTGCGCCTTGTACTCCGAGCCGACGGTGACGGCCACGGTCGCGCCGAGGGCCTTGCCGAGCTGGATGGCGTGGGTGCCGATGCCGCTGCCGCCGCCGTGGATCAGGAGCGTCTCGCCGGCGCGCAGGCCGGCCTCGGTGACGACGTTGGAGTGGACGGTGCAGGCGACCTCGGGGAGCGCCGCCGCGTCGACGAGGGCGACCCCGACGGGGACGGGCAGGCACTGGGTGGCGGGCGCGATCGCGTACTCGGCGTAGCCGCCGCCGGACAGGAGCGCGCCCACCTCGTCGCCCACGGCGAGCCCCTCGACCTCCGGTCCGGCGGCGTCGACGGTGCCCGAGACCTCGAGGCCCAGGATCGGGCTCGCGCCGGGCGGCGGCGGATAGAGCCCGCGGCGCTGCATGAGGTCGGCGCGGTTGACCGCCGTCGCCGCGACCGCGATCCGTACCTCGCCCGGGCCGGGATCGGGAACCGGGAGGTCGATGAGCCGCAGGTCCTGCGTGGTTTCGTCGACGCCGATCGCCCTCATGGTTCATGGGTAGCACACCGGGCGCGGCCGTCGCGCGGGCTGTGGTGTGGGTCCCGGCTTCGCGAGAATGCGGTCGCGGGGGCTTCCGTGTGTTAGAAGTGAATGAACATTCTGTCACTTCGATGAGTGGCGCGACGGCGAGGAGACCGTGATGGACCTGAAGAACAAGACCGCGCTCGTCACGGGCGGCGCCTCCGGCCTGGGCCTGGCGACGGTGACCCGTCTCGTCGCCGGCGGCGCCCGGGTCGTCGCGCTCGACCTGCCGAGTGCCGATACCTCGGCCCTCGCCGCGCTCGGCGACGCTGTGCGCTTCGCCCCCGCGGACGTGACCGACGAGGCGGCGGTGCAGGCGGCCGTCGACCTCGCCAACGACGAGGGCACCCTCGCGATCGTGGTGAACTGCGCCGGCATCGGTAACGCGATCAAGACCACGGGCAAGAAGGGCGCGTTCCCGCTCGACGCCTTCTCGAAGGTGATTTCCGTGAACCTGATCGGCACGTTCAACGTGATCCGGTTGGCCGCCACCGCGATCGCCGAGAACGCGCTCGACGGCGAGGAGCGCGGCGTCATCGTCAACACCGCGTCCGTCGCGGCCTTCGACGGCCAGATCGGCCAGGCCGCGTACTCGGCGTCGAAGGGCGGCGTCGTGGGCATGACGTTGCCGATTGCCCGCGATCTCGCCTCGCTGGCGATCCGCGTCGTCACCATCGCTCCCGGCCTGTTCCTCACGCCGCTGCTCGGCACGCTGCCCGAGGAGGCCCGCGCCTCCCTCGGCGCGCAGGTGCCCCACCCGGCCAGGCTCGGCGATCCGTCGGAGTACGCCGACCTCGTCGTCGCCATCGTCGGCAACCCGATGCTCAACGGCGAGACCATCCGCCTCGACGGCGCCATCCGCATGGCCCCGCGCTGAACCCCCTAGTCATCTGAGATCGAAGGAAACACTGCCATGACCGACGCCGTCATCGTCGACATCGTCCGCACCCCGTCCGGCAAGGGCAAGCCCGGCGGCGCCCTGCACCCCGTGCACCCCGTCGATCTGTTCGCGGGCGTCATCTCCGCCCTCATCGAGCGCAACGACCTCGATCCCGCCCTCGTCGAGGATGTGATCGGCGGGTGCGTGCAGCAGGTGGGGGATCAGGCGCTCAACATCGCGCGGGTCGCCGCGCTCACCGCCGGGCTCCCGATCGAGGTGCCCGGCACCACGATCGACCGCCAGTGTGGATCCTCGCAGCAGGCAGCGCATTTCGCGGCGCAGGGCGTGATCGCCGGCGCGTACGACGTGGTGATCGCCGGCGGCGTCGAGTCCATGAGCCGCGTGCCCATGGGCACCAGCCCCACCGGGGGTGCGCCCTTCGCGCCGCTGGCCGCCCGCTTCCCGAGCCTGCCGCACCAGGGCATCGGCGCCGAGTTGCTCGCCGCGCGAGGCAAGTTCGACCGCGAGGCCCTCGACGCGTTCGCCGCCGAATCGCACCGTCGGGCCGCGGCGACACAGGCCGCCGGCGGCTTCGACCGGGAGATCGTGCCCGTCGCGCTGCCGGACGGTGGAGTGCATGCCGTCGACGAGACCGTGCGCGGCTCGACGACCGCGGAGGGGCTGGGCGGTCTCAAGCCCGCGTTCGCCGATCCCCGCTTCGCGGAGCGGTACCCCGAGATCGACTGGTCGATCACGCCGGGCAACTCGTCGCCGCTCACCGACGGTGCCTCCGCCGCGCTGATCATGAGCGCCGAGAAGGCCGAGGCCCTGGGCCTGACCCCGCGGGCGCGGTTCCACGCCTTCTCGGTGGTCGGCTCCGATCCCGAGGTGATGCTCAGCGGCCCGATCCCCGCGACGCACAAGGTGCTCGCCCGCGCCGGCCTGCGCGCCGACGACATCGACGCCTTCGAGGTCAACGAGGCCTTCGCCTCGGTGCCCATGGCCTGGGCCGCCGAGTTCGACGTCGACCCCGCCCGCCTGAACCCGCGCGGCGGCGCCATCGCGCTGGGCCACCCGCTCGGTGCGTCGGGCACCCGCCTGTTGGCGACGCTGGTCAACCACCTCGAGCAGACCGGCGGCCGCTACGGCCTGCAGACGATGTGCGAGGGCAACGGCATGGCGAACGGCACCGTCATCGAGCGTCTCTGAGCGGTGAGCCCCTGGTGGGTCCGGTATCGTACGGCGCTAGGGAAGCGTGGCAGAGCGGCCGAATGCACTCGCCTTGAAAGCGAGCGTGGGTGAAACCACCGGGGGTTCAAATCCCTCCGCTTCCGCACAGTTCAGGGAAGGTTTCTCGCTAACTGAGGAACCTTCCCTGACTCGTTGATCCCCACAAATCCCCACAGCAGGAGCGCTGGAGAGGGTCAGGGGTGTGCAAGAGCTGCGGCGGCGCGACCGAGGTCCTTCGGGTCGGTGTGCCCGTAGACGCGGAGAGCCAGCACCCCACCGTCGGCGTGGCCCAGCCAGGTTGCCACGTCCATCAGCGGGACTCCCGCGCTCAAGAGCCGGGATGCGCAGGTGTGCCTCATGTCGTGGAGCCGGTAGCCGTTGATCCCCGCTGCATCCATGGCGGCGTGCCACCAGTCGTCGAGGGTGCGCGGGGACACTGCGGCTCCGTTGTCGACCGTGAGGATCGCCAGGTCCTTGTCCCCTCGCCAGCGCGCCCCGGAGCGCTTCTTGTCCTCTATCTGGACGAGCTGATGTCGACGGAGCGCCTCCGCGGCGGACGGGGGCAGTAGGAGCGTGCGTCGCGCTGCCCCCGTCTTGCCCTTCCTCTTCTCCTCGATCAGGCCGCTGGCAGCGACCCTGGTGCGGACGATGCTGAGGGTCGCGGCCTTCCCGTGAAGCCCGCTGATCGCTGACCACCTAAGCCCCGCAAGTTCAGCACGACGGAGTCCCAGGAGGGCTAGCTCCACGAACACTCCTCGCCGGAGGCGTGACCGCTCGGAGCGCACCGCGTGTCCACTTAGTTCAGAGGTGGTCGTATAGGGCGCGTGAGCCTTGACGAGCGCCGTGATCTGCTCGTCGGTGAGCCGTCGTGACTCATCAATCGCGTCACCGCTGCCGGTAGTTTCGTCAGTCGGCTCCGTTTCCTTGAGTGGCTTCACGAGCGCGACGACATTGCGCGGGAGGACGCCCTGTGCCACAAGGTCTTCCCAGCACGACGACCATTTTGACCTTGTCACGTTTGTGTACCTGGCGGAGCGGTCCTGGACGCCGTCGATCCTGCCTCCGACCAAGGCGTCGAGGAGCTGCTCGACGTGGTGTTTGGTGATTGCCTGGGCGCGAAGCTTGCCGTACTGCTTGACCACCGGCGCGAGTGCAGCCTCCCTGGCGGCGCGCGTGTTTCGCTCACCCCGTTGGCCCTTGAGCCATTGTTCGATAGCTTCGGCGACGGTCAAGGGGCTCTTGCCGACGAAGGTTCCCTCCGCCACCTTGGTTTCGAGGGAGGCCTTCCATTTCTTGGCCTCGTCGAGCGTGGCGAAGGTCTGCTCGGGTTGCCCCGCGCCGGTGTGGCGGGCGTTCGCGCGGGCTCGGTACCCGAATCCACGTTTGAATCTAGGACTTTCAACTTTCTCGATCCCCGGGTAGTCAGTCGGTTCCCCACGCTTCCGTGCCATGCGTGAAACGTAGCGAAACCGAGCGAAACAGAGCGAACAGGTTCGGTTTCGCACTGGTGTGACGTACTTCACACTTACTGATTCTGGGGTCGTGGAGGATCAGATCCGGTGACGAACGCCCAGGTGGCGATGGTGCACATTTTCGGAGTTGTGGTGTAGTAATCGCAGGTCAGGACGGGTGCGATGGTTGCACGGCCACGTTGGTTGCGATCTGCTTGAGGTGTCAAGCACATCGAACTCGGAGGCATCATGACCGACCTCGCCGCCATCGTCGCCAAGGCCGTCGCGGACGCGCTCGACGGTGTCCGACACCCCGACGACATCCTCACCGAACAGGAGACGGCCGACGCCTTGCGCATCAACGTCCTGACCCTTCGGGAACTCCGAAAGCGGGGGGAAGCGCCGAGCCCGCGACAGGTGGGGCGCTCGTTCCTCTACCGCCGCGGCGATGTCGACGCCTGGTTCGATTCCCACGCCGTCGCCAGCTAGACCCCGGAAACACCGAAGGCTCCTGCCTAGGAACAGGAGCCTTCGGTCGAACGCAACTCGATCTGCCTACCGTCAAGAAGGGGACCGACAGTGTCCAGTGTAAACGACCGTCCGGACGCTGACCAGCGTCGACGTGAGGTTGCGGAGCGCCGACGGCGTGACGCCGCCGAAACCTTGGGGACGATGACCGAATCCGAGGCGTTGGACGTCAAGAGGCGTCGCGACGATGTGGAGAAGGCCCGCAAGCGAGCCGTGCTTGATCGCGGGCACTCCGTCGAAGCTGTGATCACGGCGAATGAGATCGCGCGGATCCGGACCGAGCTGGCGGCAGAGATGGACGAGGCTCGGGCGGATGACGCCGCCGAAGCCGAGGCCGCTCGGTACGTCGCCATGTTCGGTGAGGTCTTCGACGGACCGCCCGTGCCTTTCCGGCGCCCGAACCCCATTCCCGAGTTCCCGGTGGACGCGATGCCACAGGTGGTGGCGGAGATGGTCTCGGCGGTCGCCGAAGATACCCAGACCGATCCGGCCATGGCCGGATCGGTCGCGCTCGGTGTGCTCGCTGCCGTCGCCGCCGGGTTCGCGGACATCGAGATCCGCCGAGGTTGGCGGGAGCCGATGACGCTCTTCACGATCCCCGTCGCCGGTCCGGGCGAGCGGAAGAGTGCGGTGCTGTCGGCATTCAGCTCGCCGCTGCGCGCGGCCGAGCGGGACCTGAACCAGGCTCGGGACGGTGACCGCGTGCGGGCCGAGACGGAGAGGGGGATCGCGGAGGCGGCAGCATCGAAGGCCGCGACCATCGCGGCCCAGGACCGCACGAACACAGTCGCGCTGACCGAGGCCGAGGCCGAGGCTGCGGCGACGGCGGCAGCGGCTATCGAGGTTCCCGCGGCTCTCCGGCTCGTCGCGGATGACACGACGCCGGAAGCGGCCGCGTCGCTCATGGTTGAGCAGGGAGGCCGCCTCGCGATCCTCAGCGCGGAAGGGGGGTTCTTCGATACCCTCTCCGGTCGCTACTCGCGAGGCGTCCCGAACATCGACTTCGCCCTCAAAGGCCATGCCGGAGACTCGCTTCGGGTCGACCGCCGTGGAAGGTCCGAGTCCATCGAGCGCGCCTACCTCTCGATGCTGCTCATGGTCCAGCCGGATGTCATTGACTCGCTCTCGGCGAACCGCGCCTTCCGGGGGCGAGGGCTGATCGCGCGGATGCTGTTCGCGCTTCCCGTGTCCCGGGTCGGTCGGCGGGACATCGACTCCGCCCCTGTTCCGGAGTTTGTGCAGGCTCGATACGTCCGTCGTATCAAGGACCTCGTGTGCGCCTTTGTAACCCGCGATGGATCCGCGGGTCCGCTCGTGCTCACGCTCGACGATGCCGCGGCGGCGGCGTTCCGCGCGGTGCGAGTAGAGGTTGAATCCTCTCTCGGGCAGGGGGATCTCGATTCCATCCAGGACTGGGGCTCCAAGTACCCGGGTGCGGTCGCGCGGATCGCTGGCCTCCTTCACCTCGTGGAACACGGCCCGGCTGGTCAGCATCTGCCCGTCGGAGTCGAGGCGATGACCAGCGCGATCATGATCGGGGAGTATTTCCGGGCCTGCGCGGGAGAGGTCCTCGGGGGTATGGGGCAGGATCCGTCGCGCGCCGATGCGGAGTACTTGCTCGATGTCGCTGAGCGGCTGTACTCCGAAGGCTCGCACCCCTTCAAGCGTCGGGAGCTCCAGCGAGGGGCGAAGTCGCGGTTGAAGACCGCCGCGGAACTCGACGCCGCGATCACGCTTCTCGTGGATCACGGGTTCATTGCGGCGGTCGGTGGTGGTGAGCGGACCGCGGGGCGCTCGTCGTCCCCCGAGTATGCGCTGAACCCACGCCGTCCCCGGGGACAGAAGGGACAGAAGGGACAGAAGTCCGAGGTGGCCGCTTGACCTGCACTTATGTGCTGGCCGACCCCGGGGACACAAGCGGGACAGAAGTGGGACAGAAGTTCCCGACGGCCCAACCAAGGAGGTATTGCAGATGACCAGCTATTGGCAGACGCTCGGAAGGTTCTGCCCGAAGTGCTCGCCGCGGGGCAGGCGGGCGAGGGCACGCAAGGAGCTACCGGTCCGAGCGGAGGTGCTCGCCGACAACACTGAGGTTTTCGACTACCGATGCACTCGATGCGGCCACGCCTGGACGGACTGGGGTCGTTGCCCGTGACCGGTGGCACCCTTAGTCCGCCGCGCCGAGGACGGGTAGTCCTGGGGAGGTGACACTATCGGTCCTGCGAGACCAGGCTGGTGTCCATGGAGACGGTGTGGCCGAGCCTGTTGAGGCTCAGTCCGCCTGACAGGGGAGCTTGAGACAGCCCCTGACCTCGACTTGCGAGGCGTCGCGTGTTGCCTAGGCCAAGAAACAATGAAAAATGCTGACCGACAACGGATTTCGGTTGCACAAACTTCCCGTCGATGCTATCCTGAACCTTGAGTTCAGGTCGGGATCGCCTTAAGGAGCGTTGGAAATGAAACTGGATGACATGACGATCGGTTGTGATGTCGACGTGAACGTTGTCACCGTCGGGTTCGTGATGATGTCGATCGAATACGGGGCATCGCGGACCACGACGGGAGCGCCCGGGATGCCCAACGAAGCGGCGCAGGCGTTCGTCGACCGTCTCATGAACCGTGGCGATGGGATCACCGGTCCGGTGAGTCTGGGAATGGGTGAAGTCGTGATCGCGAGCGACCTCGACGCGATTCGTATCGCCGAAGCGCTGCAGGCGTCGAGCGAAATCGACGTGCCGGTTGCGTATTGGTGACACATCCATCGGAAGCCGCCGGTCGGTGACGGCCGTCTACCAGAACTGCCCCTGACCTACAGGTCAGGGGCTGCTCTTGTTCCTGTCGGTCCCCCGGCCGGCGTGTGCATTCCTGTTCCGCCGGTGTAGAGGACGCGAGCCCGCTCGGCCCAACATGTGAAGCATGACCGACGACGAGATCGACGCCGTACTCGCACCCGTCCGTGACCTGCTGGACAAAGTCAGCGCCGAGAGGGACCGACAGGCCGCGGTGTATCTGGCGTGGCAGCTGGAGGAGCTGGGTGCGACCGCGAACCAGGTGCGCGACGAGCCGCGGTGATCAACGGGCCCGCCAGACCAACTTCGTGTCCACTGCGGCGGTGTGTCCACAGTCGCGGCAGTACAGGGTCCGCATCCTCTGGAGGTTGTCGAAGCCGAGGAGCATATGGTTCGGCCGGTAGGGCGCGTCGCAGCCCTCGCAGCGCGGCGGGAGCTTCTCGACCCATGGCATGGGCAGACAGTACGGAGGGGGACCGACATGGAGGCGGGCATTCCGTGCGAGATCGGACAGCGCCCCATAAGGTCGCAGCATGGGCGAAGAGGACAAGTTGTCGGTGCAGATCGATCGGGTCAGGTACGCGGCGAAACAGTTGGACGCCGCGGCAGAGAAGCTTGATATCGACCGAAAGATCAAGTGGAACTGGCTGGTCTTCGTGGTCGGTGGGGGTGCCGTCGCGATTGCGATCACGGCGACGATCGCGCTCATCTGTATTGGTGAAGGGCGAGCAGGCGCTCAGATTTCACTCGCGACCATCGCGGTTGTGAGCATCATCAGTGCAGCATTTCTCACATGGAGAGTCGCTCCGGTTGCCGAACTTCTGCTAGGTCACAAGCTGAGTGACGGCAGGAGACGGCAGGACGCCCAATGTGAGCCCGGGGCAGAGTAGATGAGCCCATGGACACCAATCGCAGCCGCGGTTGCGACGATATTCGTTGGCCTGGTAGCGGCCTGGCTGAACTACTCGGTCCGGCTCGACGCGAACTTCAAGCGGGTCGACGAGATGCTGACGGCCTTCCGAACGGGTGACCTTGCCGAGAGTCGGGCAGAGTGCGGGAAGTACTTCTTCCGGGATAAGACCTTCGATGGAACGAAGAAGCAAGTCGAGTACCCAAGGGATCATGTATTCAAGGTGATCTGGCACTTCGCCTCGCTCCAGGCGCTCAGGAAGAGCCTGCTGACTCGACCGAGGTGGGCGCTGCGGCCGGTGCGGAAGTACCTGGACGATGCGAGCCGCCTTGATGTCGACATGTGGCACGAGTACTTCACGCAGCGTCTGCGCCCGGAACAGCGCGAGGAGATGCGTTGGGCTGCGGAGCCGTTCCTAGACCTGAAGGAGGCGCAGGATCGTGACCTCCCGGTGCATCGCGGGTTCTGAGCTGCGCTGGACTTGTGGATCAGGAGGTGTCGACGACCTTCCATCGGATGTCGACGTACGGAGCGGTGTACTGGCCGCCGTAGATGTTCTCGTGTTGAACCTTGATGATCTCGACGGTGGCTAGCCGCCCGTGCTCGTTCATGAGCACCACGGTGTTGCCTTCGCGCGCGATGACGTTGCGTCCGGGTACCAGTTGTCCAGCCAGGTCGTGATCGTCGACGCCATCGGCGCGGAGGATCCCGACCGCCTTGATCTGGTCCTTGTACACGAAGATCGAGTCAGGTCCGTGGGAGGTTGCTTCGAATGCGAACTCGGAGTCTCCAAGACCCCATCGGTACGCGTTGCGTGGCGCGTCGGCGAATGTGAAGCGCACCTCGCCCTCCACTGACGGATTCCGCCACTGGGACGGCGCTGTCTTCAGTGCTTGGCGTTCGAGCCTTGCAGCCCGCTCGCGCAACGTGGACACAGGGGTGGCGCTGTCACGGTTCGCAGGCAGCCCCTCGATCCACCGCCAGAGGTCCTCGATCTGTTCGGAGCCGGGAAAGTTCGCAGGCGCTGCCGGGTCGTAGTTGAAGGAAATCCCCTTCGGCCGGGTGTCAGCGAGCCATGCAGGGAGTCGGTAGTGGAGATTGTCCTTGAATAGCACCGCAACCCAGGTGCCTGGTCGCTCGGCGTAGACCTCTGAGATTGAGTGGTTCTCCTTCCCTACGCCCGAGTCCGGAAGAGTGTCAGCTCGATCAACGTAGTTGTCATCTGCGATGAGCAGCACATGCCGGCACTCGACGACCCGACGCATGAATCCTGTGAGCTGATCACCGTAGTCAAGGTCGGCGTCGATCAGCACGTCGAACCCGAGTGCCTTGAGCTGGCTCGCGAGTAGCCGAACCCACTGACGGTGCTGCTCTGAGGTCCACGCATACGAAATGAACAGATCTGCGCTCATGGCTCTCCTATCGGTTGGTCGGTCCCCGCCGGCGTTCCTATTTCCATTCTGATGGTGTAGTAACCGATATGCTCCGGACATGGGGAGACTGAGGGGAATCACCAGCACGGTAGGGGTCGCGCTACTGCTGACCGGATGCTCGACGACGGTGGCCGGTACGCCTATCGGTCCATCGAGCACTGCTGCCAGGCTGGACACCGGGAACTATCCGACCAAGCCGCGCACGGTCGTGGCCAAGACAGATGCGGACGCGTGGCAGCAGGAGGGGTGGAAAGTCGCGGATGCCGTGGTGAACCCGCGGGAGATCGACCCTGAGATCTCCACGACCGCCACTGGCTCGCTGCCCGTCTTCGACACCGGGTACTTCACCACGAAGAACGGCCAGTGCATCCTGACCAGGCAGAACATCACGGACCTAGGTCCAGGCCAGGTCCTGACGGGCTTCATGGCACGAGCGACTAGCGCCGACAAGCAGAAGGGGCTGACCATCGGCTTGCTGCGCTTCCGGGACGACGCAGCGGCTCGCCGTGCGGTCCAAGTGCTTGAACCGGTGGCAACCGGCAACTGCGGAACCAAGGCTGTTCGCGTCGAGGTCTCGTTTGCAGGGGCGGGCATGGTTGCCGTCGCCGCGGCGTTCACCGAGGGCACCACGAAGCCGGACACAGCGACGCAGACGCGATTAACTGCTGCGGCGATAGAGGCTCAGGTCAAGAACCGAGTTGTGTACGCCCCAGGGCAGCTCGTGCCTGGCGCGTCGCGCCCGAGGGTCGACATGGACATCGACGGGATCGTCTCGCGCACCATCAAGACAGCGGATCCCAGCTACTTCGGCCTGTCTGACGAGACAGGGATGTTCGGCGGCTGGATGACGCCGCATACCTTCGAGCTGAGCATGGGGGCCACCGGAAGGCTCGGCGGTCTACAGCTCGTTGGGCGCACGATCTTAACGAGCGTCCTGCGCTTCAAGGACGAGGCAGCAGCCACGGCGGCGGCCAATTCGGTACTGCTCGGAGGCACCCCTCAATCGGTTCCCGGCGTACCTGACGACAACGCCAGATGTGTTCCGCGAGACGGGTTCATGGCTTGTGTTGCGCAGGTCGGCAGGCACCTCACCCTCGTCAATCAGGCCACAGACGTGCAAGCGCGGCAGGCGATCTCCGCGGCGTATCTGATCCTCAAGGCCGCGGGGGACAAGTAGCCAGGAGGGGACCGACCTGTTCCTGTTCTGATTCGCATGGGGTAGTCAAAGTTATTGGGCAACAACGTAATGTGCTTGTCGCGGTTGGGTCGGGCTGGTACTGTGGGCCCCGAGCGAGGTTAGGGTGGCTATGTCAAGTTGATCTGGCCCCGGTAGGGCGGTTTCATTCGGCCCCACCTGAGTGGGGCCCTGAGCCGCTAGAGTCCGGGGTGTGGATGGGCGGCCGCGGGTGCGCAGTGTGGTTGCGCCGACTGGTTGGGATCGCGAGTCGGTGCGTGCGTATGCCGAGTTCGTGATCGCGCGTGATGATCAGCTCGGTGATCAGGTATCGGTCCGGGTGAAGATTAAAGACGGGGAGCCACTGCCGAACCTGACGACCCGGTGGACCGTGGTTTATGTCACTCACCAGAACCGGGCCTTGCGCCGGCATCTGTCGGTAGTCAAGGACGAACGCCGCGCTTAGCCCGCGGTAGCTGCTGCTTCGGTGTGAGCCAGGCGGTAGCTGTGAGTGCCGGTTTCGATGATGGTGCCGCGGTAGGTGAGCCGGTCGACGATCGCGGCGCAGAGTCGTGGGTCGGTGAAGGTGTCTGTCCAGCCGGAGAAGGACTGGTTGGAAGCGATCGCGACGCTGTTCTTCTCTTCGCGTTCGGTGAGGACTTGGAAGAGCAGTTCGGCGCCGCGGCGATCGAGTTCCATGTAGCCGAGCTCGTCGATGATGAGCAGGTCAACGCGGCCGTAGCGGTTGATGGTCTTCGCGAGCTGCTTCTCGTCAGCGGCCTCGACCAGCTCGTTCACTAGTTTGGTGGCGAGGGTGTAGCGGACTCTAAAGCCTTGCTCGGCGGCAGCGGTTCCCAATCCGATCAGCAGATGGGATTTGCCGGTTCCGGAGTCGCCGATGAGGCAGAGCGGCAGTCCGTGGCGGATCCAGTCGCCGGTGGCGAGCTGGTGGATGGTGGCGGGTTCGATGTCGGGGTTGGCGTCGAAGTCGAAGTCCGCCAGCCACTTCTCCCGCGGGAACCCCGCGGCTTTGACGCGGCGAACAGTGGAGCGGCGGTCCCGGTCGTCGACTTCGGCGAGCAGGAGTTCGGCGAGGAACCCCTGGTAGGACAATTGCTGCTTGGCGGCGGCGGTGAGGTGCTGGTCGATCATCGACCGCACTGTCGGCAGGCGTAGGCGCCGGCAGGCCTGGTCAACGGCGGCGAGGGCGGCTTCTTCGGTGAGGCCGCCCCGGCGGCGCAACGACGGGGCCAGCGCATTCGTCTGGTTCTTATTGGCGGTTGCGGTCATAGCCGGGTGGGCCTTTCAATCGGTGGTGGGTCCAGCGACTCAATCGGTGGTGGGTCCAGCGACGCAGGTAGCGCGTCGGAGGCAGTGCGTCGCCGGTGCTGCGGGAGCAGGCGGTCGTAGGCCGTAACGCTGGGCAGCGGTCGCCGGTCGGGTGGCAGGCCGGCGATCACCGCCGCGGGGTCTGCGAGCCGTCGTTGGGTGAGGCTGACAACTCGTTGCTCGCGTCGTTCGGCATGGCGATCGAGATGACGGCCAGCGTTGGCCCCACCTGTCTGGTCGGCAGCGACCGAGGCGTGCGCGAGCAGGCGGGCTTCGGCGCGGCGAGCCTCAACGGCGACGACCTCGGCGCTCACCGCCCCGACCCGCAATGCAGCATCGATGCCGGCGATCACCGCCGCGGCGGGCAGGCTGCGGTGCAGCAGCAGGACGTCGATCAGCTCGCTGGTGCCGTCGGTGTCGCCGTTGACTCGTCGGGCGGCGGCCCAGAACGCATCATGGCTGGCGGTGAACACCCCGGCAGCGCGGGCCTGCGCCAACGCCGTTGATCCCGGCAGGGCACCGGGTTTGAACTTGAGCACCTCGAGGTAGTGGTCGAGGTCGATCTTCGCGGTGCCGCGGCCGGCGACCCGTGGATGCCGCGCGACCAGGGTCCGGCCGTCGTAGACCAGCAGCTGGGAGGCTTGTAGTGAGACGCGGACTCGGCGGCCGATCAGGTGCGCCGGCACCGAATACTTCACCATCCGAACGGTGATCATCGCCGACCGATCGACCCGTGGTGTGAGGATCAGGCCCGGGTCGAAATCCTCCACCGGCAGCGGCGCGAGCGCTGCTCGGTCGTGCTCGTAGTCCTGGCCGATGGTGCGCAGTCGTCCGTCGATCCGGCGGCCCTCGTCGCGGTCCTCCCAGGCTTTGATCTGCTCGTTGAGCTCATCGAGGGACTCGACCTGCGGCATTGGGGTCAGCCGGTTGCGGCGGAACCATCCGACCTCGCCTTCAACGCCGCCCTTCTCGTGCGCCCCGGCGATGCCGGGCTGGCAGTAGAACGGATCGAATCCGTAGTGCGAGTGAAACAACGTCCACCGCGGGTTCTCCTGTCGCCGCCGGTCTCCGCCCTGCAGGACCGCGACCACCGCCGAGGTGAGATTGTCGTAGCGGATATGCCGGGTCGGGACCCCGCCGAGCTCGCGGAACGCCTCGACGTGCCCTTCGAGGAACGCTTCCTGCCCGCCGGTCGGATAGACCCGGTGAATGGCCTTGCCCGAGTGCGAGAGCCGGTAGACGAACATGTGGCACTTGGTCTTCACCCCGCCCAGGATCACCCAGACCTCGCCGAAGTCGACCTCCGCCTCCGCGCCCGGGGCGTGGTCCTGGGCGATGAACACCTCCGTCCGGCGGCCGGCCTCCACCTCGATCTGCGCCCGCCGGACCCGCACGTAGTCCCGCACCGTCGAATACGACAACTCGACCGCATCGTGCTCGATCGCCAGGCGTTCCCGGATCCGCGTCGCGGTGTGCCGCTGCTTACGCGGAGCATCCAGATCCGACCGCAACATCTCATCAATCGCCGCCTTGAACCGGTCCAACCGCGGCGACGACCGCTCCGGCGTCTTCCGCGGCGGCGGCTCCGCCGATGACAACGCCTGCCGCACCGTCCTCCGGTGCACGCCATGCTTGCGAGCCAACGCCCGGATACTCATGCCCTCGACCCGGGCGTCCCGCCGGATCTGCGCGAACAGCTCCACCTTCGATCCCATCATTGGCCACCACCTGCTTCGGCTCGGAAACGATGTTCACGAGCAACCATCAGGTGGGGCCAGATCAAACCGTCGCAACACCACCGGCGAGTCGCAAACGGGGCCAGGTCTAGCCGTCGAGCCGGGGCCTCTTCAAGCTGTCATAGCCAGTTAGGGACCCACTCATTTCAGTATCAGTGTGCGCGTTGCATCAGCCCGGGGGTGTGTGCCCCGGGCTGATGCGTTTCCGCCCCAGGGGCGGTGGGTATGGAAAGAGGCCGTCAGCATCAACGCTGACGGCCTCTTTCGTGTGCTTGGGGACCCCGGTTCTAGATCGGGATGTCGCCGGGCTCCACCAGGGCCGCGGGCGTGATGGGCTCCGCCGGGGGACCGACCTCGATCACTCGCTCACCTTCGAGCGGGTGCACGACGGGGCAGATGGCATTCAGGTGTTGCAGCTCAGTGCCGTCGGGCTCGACGTGGATCGAATGCCTGCATCCGTCGGCGGCGGGCTCGCTGAGCCGGTCGGTCCCTGCAGAGGCGGGGACCGGCACGCCGGACTCGTGAGCCAGGCATCCAGCGGGTGCGCTGAGGCTACCCGAAGGCGGGCACACGACCACGCGGATCGTTTCGTGGGGCGTATCGAGGCCCACGCCCGCAGCGTGGGCCTGGCACAGGTCCGACGGGTTCCCCTCGCCGGGAGAGGGGCAGTAGATCGTTCGAGTGCTTGTGCTGCTGGTCGGTACCCCTACTGCGGCGGGGCGCTCGGGCGGCAGCGAGCAACTGGTGACCGCGACGACGCTGAACAGGGCCGCGCCGCAGGCCAGGCGGGTGAGATGCTTCATGGGGATCCTCCGAGATCCAAAGATCGACTGCCGTCAACTGTAGTTGACGCGGCACGGATTATCCAGTGCTACACCATATCTCAAGAAATGGGAACCTCATGATGAGCGACCATGACGCCCAAGGTGAGTACGACGAGAACCCTGAGCTGCGCGAGACCCTCCGCCGCGCCGCGGAATCCCCGACGGTTCGCCATACGTACCTGCGGCACAGTGATCTGCCGCCGGAACTTCAAGAGGTCATCGAGCGTGGCCTGTCGGTCCCCCGCGAGGGCCTGCAACCGAGGCCACCGCGCCGTCACCGGTGACCTCCTCGGTGCGGCGCTGATCATGGTGTTCTGCAGGACGTTGAGGCCAGTGCGCGATGCTACCGAGTTCTGCCCTTCGCCCTGTGCCTGGAGCGGCCGCCGGTAGCTGGGTCGACACGTTGACAGTGCCGGGTTACAGCCCCCACTTTGCGAGCATATCGCCTTCCTCGTCACGCACCCGCCGCACATCGACCGCATGCGCATCGAGACCAGACCGCAGTACCGGATCGTCGCCGTAGCGCTCGTAAGCCCAGTTTAGCCAGTGCTCCAAATCTGACGCCGACTGCTGATTTGCATAGTCAACGTCTCCTTCGGTGTGCGTCTTCCATGGAAGGCCGCGTCCGCGTAAGAAGTGGTCAACTGCCACGAGCTCGCGCAGGTCCTGCTCAACGTCAGATACGTGCACAGAATAGATTTCATCAAGCACAGGGTCTGCGAGCTCGGCTAGCAACGTCGCAGCCGGGATCGACGAGACCCCGTCGACGTCTGCAGCAACTATCGCGTCCCAGATGTCTCGTGCGATCAGAGCGTGCACCAACGGCACACCATCAAGTGAAGCCATCGACCCACTGTCGTCACTATCGCCATTCTCGGCTCGCCACGCGAGCCAGAGGGCGGTGTTCTCCGCGATCGGGGCGCAGACCTCCGCAATCGTATCTTGCCGATACCGGTAAAACTGATCCTCCAGGGACAGCCGCTCGTTATCGAGCCCATTGAAAAACGCCACTAGCGGAGCCGTGTTCGCCGAGTCCACCATGCTGTTGATGCCGCCGTACCCGTCGTAGCGGCCCTTCATTGCAAGCCCCAGCGGTCGACAGCCTTGCGGTCCCAACCACCGTAGCGGTACCCACACCGCCTCCGAATACCCGAGGCACACACTGGTGATCGCGCAATTGACGTCGAACGTCCCCATAGCGGCGATCCTACGCCGCCTGCCGGGAGCGGCGGGGTGCCGCAGTCGAACGCGGCCTGCTCGGCGCGATGATGACCAGGCCGGTGTTGTTGCCGATGGAACGCGCGGCGTCGCAGCCAGGTTGATCCATCTGGCGTCGGTCCCTGGCGGCGACATGAGCTTGTAGTGCTTGCGGCCCTTCACCAGGGTCCATCCGGCGCGCTCAGCAGCAGCGATCATCCTGTCCCGGTCCACGTCAGCGCCCCTGATCCATAGGGGACCGACTCGCCGGCCTCTGCCTGGTTCGCGTGCCGCCGAGGACCAGGCGGAGCCGCGGCCAGCGGGGAGCGAGCCAGATCAGTAGGAGCATGAAGTTGTTCCAGACCAAGAAGGGCCAGTCGATGGTCATGCTGCGCCCCGGACCGTTGGGCGCTCGGGCACAGTGACCCCGGCGCGGCGCAGCTTCGAGGCGAACCGCTTCACCGACGCGAGATTGCCAGGATCGATGGCCGCGAGCTTGATCCACGGACTGTCGGTCCCCTCCGGTGGGTCAAAGAGGAGACCGCCCCTCCGCCGAATGGTCCAGCCTGCCGCGAACGCCTCATCGAGCATGTCGAGGAACCAGATCCGGGTGGCGGGTGCACCCGAGACTCCGATGGCGCGCATCGTTTCCAGCCGCAGCGAGTGGATCGGTGGCCACCCGCTCCAGGCCCACTCCCACGGATCCGGTTCATCCGCGGAGGGCTGGGAGGCGAGGTCGGCCACGTACACCGAGCACGCGAGGAACTCACAGATCACGTCGACGATCTCCTGCGGCAGGAGGACCTCACCGGCCACCCTTAGACCGAGGAAGGCGTCCTCGTTGTTGGCGAACGTTGAGCCGACCTGTGGTCCGAACTCCTGCTCGCAGGTCCAGGCGAACGGGCTGCTCAGGTAGCTGAGCTGCAAGAGTCTGCCGACCGTGCATCGTCGGTCCCCGGACTGGTAGTCCGTGAACACGGCCATGTACCCGCTGATCACCTCCTCCACGTCACCGCGTTGGATCCGCTGGGCCAGAGGAGTGTGGAACTTGAGGGGCGGGAGGCCCATCCGCTCCGCCGCGGCCTGAAGCTCGTCGGTGAGGTCGCCGGGCATCAAAGGAACCCGTCGGCGTCCGGGGAGAGATCCTTCGGGTCGAAGGTCTTCGCCGCGAACTGGTCCTCATTGGGCGAGCGGTCCTTCGGGTCAAACTGCCCCGCCTGGGCGCTGTCGGTCCCCGGTGCCGTGGGCGCGGTCGGAGGCGTGGGTGCAGCGGGCGGCGTGGTTGGCTGACCGAAGTCGCTGTACGGGCGCGGCGGCGGAGGCGGAGGGCCGGGGGTGTCCTGGCGCTTGGAGTCCCACGAGACCGCCAGATACAGCAACACGACGAGCACGACGAAGACCAGCGGCACCCACTTCAACAAGTCGACGATGTTCATGCGGCGCTCCTTCCAGCGGCGATGGCCAGGGCCAGGACCTCGGGCGGCGGCGGGGGAGCCAGGGGTGCGGGTGCTGTGGCCTCATCCCGCCGCCCTGCGTCCCACAGCCAGTGCCTGTAAGTGACGGTCTCGTCCAGTAGCGGCATGTAGAACTGCTCTATCAGGCTGTCTGTGATGGCCGTCCGCTGCGCGTCGCTCATGCTCGCCACATCCGGGCGCGCGTGGATCTCCTCGATCCTGGGCCACACCGCGGGCATGAAGACCTCGTAGGTGATTGCGCGCGCCCGCTCGACGATCCGATCTGTCATCGTCGGGACTGGAGGCTTGAGGGCCGCGCGGCGCTTCGAGTCCCGGTCTCCCCACCAGCCACCGAAGATGAACAGGGCTACGAGCAGCGCGACGCCGATGATGATGCCGATGTCTTCCATCAGACCAGCGCACCCTGCGCCGCAGCCTGATCCCGCATCACGCCTACCGTGGCCCGGTAGTGCCGCCCGACCTCGAACATCCCCAACCGCAGGATCTGCTCGGTGACGAACGCGGAATCGTTGGCGAACCAGAGCCCCCGGACGTACTCCCTTACGTTGTCACGGGGGATCCGGTGGGCAGCGGCGGCGGCGTCCACCAGGGGGCCGTGCTCGCTCCGCACGATCCGCTCGGCGGCGGTGTGCGCCTCAACTGACTCGGTGAGGTCCAGGTGGACTCCGCAGATCTCCGAGGCCCGCTCGCTCGCAGCCTCACCGAGCCAGAACGCAGTGAGGTTGATGATGGTCGACCAGATAGAGGCGGGCTCCCAGCCGTCTTCGGTACGGAGCGCGATCCGTTCGATCCGGTCGCGCCGGGCATCCCGGTCGGGTGCTCCGGGATCCGCGATGCGCCGCAGTTCCACGTCGAGCCAGCGTGTGAGATCGGTGTCGTTCATGTATTTATCCATTTCATTTCGACAGTTTGCGTATTAGTTGTGCCAGCCGTGTTCGGCGGCGTGCGCCCTCTGGGCCGTGCGGTTCTGTCGGTCTCGCCGGGCGCGGTACCAGAATCCGAATGCAGTGACGGCGAGCAATCCGAGGATTCCGAAGACCATCGCGTTCACGGTATCGCCGAACCCTGACATGTTTTCGGTCGCAGGAGCCGCCTCGGTGGCATTGCCTGCGCCGTTCTCGGTGTCGGTCCCCTGCGTCGAACTGGGTGCCGTGGACGCGGTGCTCGCGGTGATCCGGACTGCCACCGAAGGGCAGTACCGCGCGAGTTCCGACAGGCTGCTGATCGGGCTCGACGGCTTCTGTGGGACGCACGACTCCAGCTCGCTGGTGCTGGATTTGAGCACGTCGCTGCAATTGGCTCCCGAGCCGCCCGAGGTATACACCTTCATGCAGATGACATCGGTGAATACGCGCTCGGTGAGTGGTGTGGTATTCCCGCCGCACCCGACCACCGATGAAACGAGTACACCAACGGTGGCAATGGTTGAGGCGACCTTCTTCTGGTTCACAGTTCTCCTTTCCTGGTTCCCTCTGATTTTAGTGATCGCGGAGGGCCTGGGCCGACGAGTTTTCGAGCGGTGAGGCCCTGGCCGGCGCCTATCGGTTCCTAATAGCTGAATGGGATTCTGCGGGCATCCGGAGGTCATAATTCGTACTCCACAGCCATTTCTCAAACCAGACCGAGGGGTGCAGCCCAGGACCGCTCGACACAGGGCTTCTGTGTGGTCGGGCCGGGTGCCGCGGCGGGCCCGAACAGGGCCAGATTCGGTTCCGGCTGAGCGGTTGTTTCGCGCCGAAACCAACCGCTCAGCGGGTGAGTGGCCAGCCAGATTCATGCTCCTGAACCCCCGCGGTGCCCACATGCAACCGGACCGGCCCCCGGATCGGCCTGCCCCAAGAATCATCCCGAGGATCATTGATCCACGCGACACGCGGCGCGTCCCCGCAGACGTGTGCGCACGTGCCCCCGCAGGCGCACACGCACCCACACAGGTGCACGTGCACACGCACATCAGGCGGTATCCATATCAGAATCGTTCGGGAACCAGAGTTCCCAGGAAACAGAATTTGAAAAATTTGAATTTTGGAAATTTTCAAAATTTGAATTTTCAGAATCTCCACCCCCCGTATGTGCCCTATGGGGGTCCACCCTGACGAAGTTCTCGCCCCTGGCCCGACTGATCGGGTAGGCATCCAGGCGAGGCTTCACATTCGTGTGATGCAAATGGGCGGCGCGCGCAATCGCATCAATCGTGGCACCTGCGGGGCGAGTCGCGGCGAGGAGTTCCCACTTCGCGTCCTCGGCGGCAACCAGACCCTGGTGGAGCTTATCGATCACACCGAGAACATCGTTGATCGTGGGTGCATACCCCTCACGGCACTTCTGCGTGAGGTCATAGAGGGGGCCGATTGCGGCATCAACCGTCTCGCCGAACTCGGGTACCAAATGGGTCATGAAATCGCGGGCGGCGCGATTCGCGACCGGATCCTTACGAGGCAATGTTCTGTTCCTTACTACTCGATCGATGCGTGGTTGCCGCTGGCCTTGCTGATCCCGCCCGCGTAGGCGTCGCCAGCGCTGGGGTCGTAGATTGCCCGTTCCGGAATGGGAACCCAATTTCCGTTCTCGTCCTGACGGTCCAGGTTGATCGGGCGGATCATTTCGAGGTCACCCCAGTCCATCTCCTGCCAGGGATTCTCTGCACCGGCGACACCAGTCTCGAAGGCCCACCCGATCCGCGACTGGGTCCGGGGCGTGGACTCCAGCGCGGTCTTCCATCGCTGCCAGTTGGCGAGCATCTCGGGGGTTGCCGTGTCGTACTCAACCGGCTTCGCGCCGGGACTGTAGATGTAGGGCATCTGGATCAGCTCGACCTCGCCGGTGTCCGTATCGAGGACGACTCCGCGGCCCTTCATCGACTTGGTGATCGATGCCATCGCCTCGGCTGCGGCCTCGGATCCGTCGAACAGCTTCGACAGCGCCATGTCTTCCTTCTCGCCGAGCGCGATACGGCTGCTGACCTGTGCCAACAGGGCGTTGGAGAAGCTCTTGTCCTCGACTCGCTGCGATGCGCCGATGAAATGGACGCCGAGTGATCGGCCGACCAGCGTGATCTTCTCCAGCGCGCGGAGGTAGTCCTTGAGCGCCGGGTCGTTGGCCATCGCCTTAGTGAAGAACGCCTGCTCCTCGAACAGGAGAATGAGCGGCGGAAACGTGCTCGGATCCACGCCCTGTTCGACCAGGTTGTTCCTGCGCTGAGTCTCATGGAGCACGTACGCAACTGCGCGCAGCATGCCGCCGCGGGAGGTGGCGACATGCAGGACGCCGGGCGACCGCCCCGGCTTCATCAGCTCCAGCCAGGTGTCAGCCTTCGCCGCGCAGATGACGACCTGCGCCCCCTGGACGCACAGGGCGGTGACGCCGCTCATCATGGTCCTCGTCTTGCCGCAGCCGGTGGTGCCACAGACCAACGTGTGAGGCACCGTCGCGAGGTGGTTCTCCAGTCGACGCCCTTCCGCGGTCACACCCAGCGGCCAGGCGAGATCCCGGTATGCCTTCACCACGCTCGCCTCGGTGTTTCCTCTGATGGGGCGGGTGAAGTCTTCCGGTTCCATGCTCACGAACGAGGGGAACTGGAGCGGCTTGGTGTTGAGGTTGAGGCGTGCGAAGAGACCGTCGCCCGAGGGCACGACCTTGAGGTTGGGTGTTCGCAGAACGGAAGCCAACTGCTTGATCTGGCGCTTGATGTCGTCCACTGTCTGTCCTCGCTGATGGATGGGTTCGATGTCGATCCACGGTCCGCGCAGACCGATACCGGCTCCGACGAACCGCGGGGCCGCGTGAGAGTCGTAGGTCACGGCCTTGCCGCCGATGACCTTCTGGCGACTCTCTGTCCTGCTGATTCCTGCCACCAATGCCGTGTGCCGCCACCGGTTGGGGCCCGGCGACTCGCGGTCCGCGATGGCCGCGGCGAGCACCGGCACCTCTGCTGCGATCACGTCCAACGGATCCGGCGGCTCCGGAGGCGGTGGGCGGAAGTCGAGGTTCCACGACTTCATCGCGGCAGCGAGGCGAACCTTCACGTTCCACGTCTCACCTGCGCCGTCGCGGGGATCGGGCGTCTCGACGGTCGACGGGCTTGTCGTCATGTCGGTCCCCCAGGGGTTCTGTACGGACTGAACGGATCCGGGGAAGGTGCACCGGAGAATCACCGTGTCCCAAGTGGGGACGAGCAGCACGTCGACCAGGTTCGGAAGTGCATCGCGCATGGTCCGCGACTTGCCTCCCATCGCGACTCGGGCATGCAAGCCCAGCGCGGCGGTGTGTTCGCGCCACAGCGCCGGGTTGCCGACGTAGGTCTGCCGCAGGAATTGCCGCGTGAGCTGCGCGTTCTGCTCCGGCGGCAGGTCGCGGCGGAGACTCTCACCCGCGCGGACACGCTTGTGCACCTTGGCCTTCGGCAGGTCTCGGAGGATCTGAGTAGACCGTGCGCGCATCTTCTTGAGCAGCTCGGCGTCGCTCGCGGCGTCGGGTTCGGGGGTGACCTTCTTGCTCTTACCGCGCCCCTTCGCCTTCGGCGGAGCTTCGTCGGCGTCGAACCCGTCCGGCTTGATCACCTTGCCGTGCCCGCCACTGACCTGTTCGCCCTGTTCAGAGGCGACCTTGTCGAAGGTCGGCGTCTTCTGGGGCTGCCCGGGTTCCGCGGGGACCGACTCGCCGGCCCTATCGGCTTCTGGCAGGTCCGGTTCAGGGGTTCGGGTGGGCTCGGTGGTCTTGCGCGTGATGAACGGGTTGTCCCGCTGAGGCTGAGGATCGTTGAGGCGACGCATGTTACATCCACTCGTCCAGGTCGGTCTTCAGCAGCGGTGCGTCGTCGAGCGGACGGTGCGTGTTGGTCACATGGATCGAATAGCGTTGCCCCACAGTGTGATGCCGATGAACCTCGCCCTCGATGCGCATGGTCCCGAACTCTGCGAGGCCGATGGGGACGAAGCCCTGCAACGGTGCTTCGTGCAACCCGTCGTGCGTGGGCTCCATGACGAGCACCGTGTCGCCGTCCTCGCGGAACTGCCCGCCCACGATGCAGAAGTGCGGAACAAACACGGTCCTACCTGGGGAAATCTGCCACTCCCGGTGCTTCTTAGCCGCGCTGAACCTCACCCCGCCGATGGTGATGCGGTCGAACACGCCAGGCCGCGCGTGCCAGTTTCCCCAGTTCGCGCCCGCCGCGGCCCTATTCCACGCGGCCTGCGCGGGGCCGAGGCCACCGCGCCGGTCGGTGAGGGGCGCGGCCGCGCCGTCGGGAACCACGCCGGAGGTGTCCGGCTCGCTGGTGAAATACCACAAGATGCTCGCCGCGAGCGGAATGAAGAACCCCCAGATTCCGGCAACACTCGCGCCGAATGCGCCCGCCGCGATCCCGACTGCGATCCTCCACATGGCACCCATTAGTACACCGCTGAGCGGTTATTAGCTAGCAAGGGTTGCCATTGTTTCTATTTCTATTCTTGTGGTGTAGCGATGCAGTTCAGACAAGGTGTGGTTCTGGGGTCCGCCCCATTGAAACAATGACGAAATCTGTCAGTCTGTTGCTCTAGAGTCGTGCTTGAATAGAGCAACACTTGGGCCGTGAACTCTAAGATCTCAACGCAAAATAAAGGGGTGAGAATGGCCGGACCGGGCCAACGAGTTGGCTACATCCGAGTCTCGACCGTCGATCAGCACACCGACCGGCAACTCGACGGCATCGAGTTGGACCGCACCTTCATCGACAAGGCGAGCGGCGCGACCCTGGAGCGCCCGCAGCTCACCGAGGCGCTCAAGTACGTCCGTGACGGCGACACCCTCGTCGTCCACTCCATGGACCGGCTCGCCCGCAACGTCGAGGACCTTCGTCGTATCGTCCGGCAGCTCACAGGCAAGGGCGTCCGGGTCGAGTTCCGGAAGGAGGGGCAGACCTTCACCGGCGACGACTCCCCGATGAGCAACCTGCTCCTGTCGATGCTGGGCGCGGTCGCGGAGTTCGAGCGTGCCCTGATCCGCGAGCGCCAGCGGGAGGGCATCGCGCTGGCCAAGAAGAAGGGCGTCTACAAGGGCCGCAAGCCCTGCCTCACGCGAGAGCAGGAGTCCGAGGTGAAGCGACGGTACGAGGACGGTGAGTCTGCCTCGGATCTCGCACGCGAGTACGGGTGCTCGCGCTACACGATCTACCGGGCGGCGAAGGAGACGGCAGCATGAGCTGGACTCGTTGGAAGGGCCTGCTGGCCCTCGCGGTGCTCACCTCAATCACCGGCAACGTGATGCACGCGGTGCTCGTCGCGCCGACGGTGTACGGGTGGGGCGCGGCGGTCGCGGCGAGCATCGCGCCGGTGTTCCTGTTCTGGCACACGCACAACCTGATCACTGCGCCGGTGGGCTCGCGCCGTGGTGATTGGGTGGGTGCGGCGGTGATCTCGATGATCGCGCTCGGCGCGTTCGCGGTCTCGTTCATGGGGCTGCGCGAGTTGCTGATCACCTTCGGGTTCGCTCCCGCTATCGCGGTGATCTTGCCGCTCGTGGTTGACGTGACCATCGCTGGCGCGGGCTGGGAGCTGGTCCGGGAGGACCGCGGGACTGGGGTCGCTGATCACTCTGTTGATCGGCCGGTGATCCCCACCGATCAACAGGTGATCACCGCGCCTGATCACCCGATCATCGAGCCGATCACCCTTGATCAGACCATCGATCTGCCGCTGATCGGTGCAGGTCAGGTGGGTGATCAGCAGTCGGCCGGCGAACTGCACCCGGTGATCAGTGAGACTTCGGCGGAGGTGCCGATGCACCTCGTCGAGCCCGCCGGTGATCAGCCGGATGATCACGCTGATCCCCTCGATGATCACCGGGAGCTGGCTGAGCTGATCGCAGCGACCGGGCGCACCATCCAGCCGATCAACGTGATCACCGCGGTGCTCGCTGCGCGCGCGGCGGGGAAGGGCCAGAAGGCCGCGGGGGTCGCCGCCGGGGTATCTCAGGGGACCGCGAAGAAGATCGAGGACCTGGCGACGGAGGTGGCGGCGTGAGCGAGCTGGGACCGCGAACTCCCTACCCGACCGGAGACGCGTACGAAGCCGAGCACACGCTGATGATGAAGCTCGGGGAGGCAGTGAACGCGGCGCACCACCTTGCCGCCGTCGCGCCCGAGGAGGCTCGCGCCGTCGGGCTGGACGACATCGTGGACCAGTGGGAGCAGCAGCTCGCCGTCTTCTGCTGGCGGACCGTCGGTCCCCGCGGCGAGAAGAGCCACCGATGAGCGACGACGACCTGGAACAGCTGGACGAAGGGGCCCCCTGGCTGTTTCTTCGAGCGGACCTGGTGCCGAGGTTCCTGGCCGGGCTACGCGCAGAGGTGGAGCGCGGGAACCACGAAGGCGTCTACGTGCTCATCGAGCGTTGGCGAGCGCGGGCCAACTCACGGCGGCAACAATTGCCGACCCGCAACGAGATCTTGGAAAACGCCGAGGATCTGGCGACGCGATTCGAGGACGGTGACTTCGAGGTAGTGCCGGGCAGCGCGATGATCAGCGTCGCCTACCTGCGCGCGAATCCGGATGTCCTCGTGAAGTGGTTGCGTGACATTGCGCCAGAGCGGTTGGCTCGGGACGCGATTCCGCGTCAGGATCCCAGGCTGTACGTGCGTCCGGATCGAGAGCCGTACCGGGACCAGACGGGGACCGACACTGACATCCATCGGACGGTGCCCACGGACGCGGCGGTCGACTTCGAGCGCTCCGACAACTTCTACGTTGGCACCTCGACCGTGTACCTCGTGGCTCTCCCGGTCCACCTGAACCCCGACTACGACGTGCGGATCGAGCGGGAGATCGGCTACTTTCTCGACCCGCACGAAGCGGCAACCGAGGCCCGAAAGCGCCTCCAGTTCCAGGTGGAGCACGCGCCCGTCGAGCACCAACACAACTTCGCGGTGTCGGGCGCGGCGGTGATCCCGGTGAGTCCCAACGGGTACGAGCCGGGGCTTCCGTCGAAGCCATGGTCGGTCAGGCTGGCTCGGAAGGGGGACCGACAGTGAACCAGGACATCTGGATCATCGAAGGACTCGCCATCGACTCACGCGGGGAGTGGGAAATCGCACGTGGCGCTGGATACTTCACCAACCCCGACGAGGCTGCGGCAGCGGCAGAGGAGGCCCTCGTGCAGGAGATCAGGCTCTGCGTGCGTCTCGGCCAGGAAATCATCATCCTCGGAGATGACACCGGAATCTCCGGCATCGATCAGGCTCACAAGATCGCGCGCATGGGCGCGGCGGTGGTCCACCTGCGTCCCGCTGGATCACCGCCGCCGGAACCGCCGCGACACATCGGAGTGCCCGGTGGCCCTGAGGCAGCTGTGGCCGCGGCGGTGGAGTACATGTCTGACCATGCCGGGCCAGCTGAACCTATCGTGCGCACCAGGGTCGCGGAGGTTCCGGCGGCGGTGATCGATCCGTTGGAGCTGGATGCCGCGGTGGCGGTCCTCGGTGCGGCAGTCGAGGAGGCTCACCGCAAGGCCCGGATCGTCCTCCATCACCTCGGCGGCGACGGGGGCACGCTCACCACCGCTTCGTCGATGTCGGTCCCCGAGCTGCTGACGGAGGCACGTCGCAACGTGGAGCGCGTGGCGCAGGGGCTGGCCGACGCCCACAGCTCGGTGTTCGGCGCGGCCAGGTACGTCAAGAAGCTCGAGAGTGGGGACCGACATTGAACAAGAACGTTCTCATCGGCGCGGTCGTCGTGGTCCTCCTGGTCGGCGGAATCGCGCTGTTCAGAGACGATTCCGAGCCCGCACCCCGGGCGGCAGTGTCGGTCCCCACGACGACGCCGGCCTGGACCACGAGCGCCATGCCGACGACCACGACCACGACCAGCACCATCACGCCCACGTCGACCAGCTCAGCGGCATCGAGCACCGCAGCCGAGGGCAAGGCCGAGACCAAGGAACTCTGCAACGAGATCGGTACCGCGGACGACCGTCGGATCCCGGTAACCGACCAGCTCTACGACCATCTGCACGGCACTGACGGGTGGACATGGACTTCGGTGAAGCCGCACGCCTCCGCTGCGGCTACGGCGCTCGATTCGGAGTCGTCCGCACTGCTCGACACCGTCCGGCGCAGCAATGCACCGAGCGTCATCACTAGCGTGGCTCGGGATTACGCCGATGGGCTGGGGGACTGGGCGACGTCGATCCGGAGCGACCTTGCGGCGCGAAATAGTGAGGGCTTCACCAGGACCAACGCGCTCAAACCGCACCTACGGGATCTGGCTGCGGCAGTAGTGGACCAGTGCAAGATGGACGGCAAGTGAAACGGCGCCCGACGTGCGCGAGACGAGGCCGGTCCGCGTGTTCAACATGGGCCGCGCGGCGGGCGGGGCCCAAAACCGCCCGTTCGTGGGGCGACGCCCACTGAGCCCGCCACGGGCCCGCCGGCTACTTTGGCGAGAGCGTGTAGCCGTCGGGTGTCTTCGTCACCCGAAACCACGTGGCGCCGACATCCAAATCCCTGACATCCAATTCTGCCGATGCCACCAGTTCCGCCGGAGCGACGAAGTAGGCCATCCCGGCAGGGTCCCCGTCGTAGAAGATGTTCCACCGCTCTGGCTGCCCCTGTGCGGCGGCGATCTGGTCCAAGTGGCCGAACAGTTCTGGGATGGCTTCGTCAGCAGCGGCGCTTTCGACGTCTCGGATCATCACCTCATCGCCATTCAAGACCGCGTATACCTTGCCGCCCCAAACCTTGGTCCCAGCGAATGTTAAACACGTACCCGCGTTCGTCATCGCTGCTACAGCTCCGACGACGAGCGCTTCTACCCAGTCGTTAGCCTCGTCATCAGGTGCGAAGTCCGCATCGAAGAACACGCCACGTTTGTAGTGAGCCTCGCTCCACTGGACGAACAAGGTGTGGGCTTCGATCTCGTCCATGGCGGTACCCTTCAGGACATCGGGTTCGACGAACAGGGCGCGTGTCGGCTCGACAGTTCAGCGTTCCACACAGCCGCGTTCAGCTCGATCGTGCCACCCTCGTCGATTCCGCCGCCGCGCCTGCGCCCCTGCGTGGATGATCTTGCTCTGGTGTGCGATATCCCCGAGCTTCAGTTCAGTGTCGCGTTGAGCGCCTATATGTGCACGTAGATGAAGCCGTCGTCTTGCTCATCGTCGTCTTCGGCTCCGTCGCTCACGAGGACCATGAAGTCGACGACGAGCTGGGCGGCGTTGCCGTGTGCGTCGATACCCCAGTAGACGGGATAGGTTCCGTCGCCCCAGCCGGTCGCAGCGGCTACGCCGACGCTGGTTCCGCCAGCGGGGAAGGTGTATCCCGTCGGTTGCGTGTCGTCGTCGGGACCGTTGAGCGCGGCGGCTTTCTGGCGTCCGGTCATGGCGCCGTAGTCGGCGTAGTCGACGATGCACACGAGGCCGCCGTCGATGCCGATGACATGGCCCTCGTTGTCGGGAAGTCCTGCCGGGTGCCAGGACACGGGTAGCTCGCCCGTGAAGCGGACGCGGATTGCGGCGTTACGGCCGAATGCAGTTACGCGGTCAACGGGGTAGGTGCCGGGTGGGACCAGGCGTGCGAGGGGCCGCGCCATAGTGTTCTCGTAGCCGAAGTCCGCGACCGTGATGGCGCCCGTGGTGGTGACGAGGTTGCCGATGGTCGACACTTCGGCGAGAGAGTTCGTGTCCTCCTTGACCACGGTGCGGGGCGTGAAGTTGAAGTTCTCGTCGAGTTGCGCCTCTCCGGGCGGCATGTCCAGCAGCGGTGCGTCTGCGGTGCATCCGAGCAGCTGCTCGTCGACCTTCTCGCGCGGCACCGTGCGCTCTGTCGGGTCGTCGAAGTGGGTGTTGATGGTTGCGATTCGCCACTCGGTGCGCTGCGGTCGTAGCTCGTATTCGTGGAACCTGGGATATGACCCTGTTCCGCGCGTCAGGACGTAGGCGACTCTGTTATGAATCTCGGACCGCTCGATCTCCTCAACCTCTGGCCCGTGGCTCGCTGGTGTGCTGAAAGAGCCAGCAAGTCCGGGGCGGGCTGTGTCGAGGAAATGGTTCGCGGTGGTGGGCGCCATGAGTTCGCGCCAGATTTGGAACCCGTCGTCGCGTTTCTCGCGGCGGTCCCTGTCGAAGTGCGGAGCCGCGATCTGCCATTGAGCGGCGTAGTCAGTGATGAAGTCATGTACTCGCTGTTCAGCGGCATTGCTCGGAACCGGACTCTCTGGCATGACGCAAATCTACAGGGGTTGGGTTAGCCCACATCGACGGTGGATCGGTACGTCAGCGGTGCCCACAGATACCACGCCCCCATGTCCACTGAGAGCGACATCGAGGGCCAACGTCGCGCCGAGTTCCAGCAGCTCATTGAGCGTCTGTCTGAGCCGATGCCGGAGTACACCGACGAGCAGGCCGTGTTCGACGCTGCTGGCCCACGGTTCCCGGAGGCTGAGGTGGGAGAGAAGGTCACGATGCGCCAGTTCACGCCCGCTGAGCAGGCGGCGCACGCGGTTTGGCGAGAAAGGGAGGCGGCGTGGGAGGCGCGGATCGACGAGGCGCGCCGGGACTTCGTCGGGGTCATGCGGTACCTCTGGTCCTGAGCGCCGGAATGCCGGAACGTTTCTCGTTTCCGAGTGGTGGTGTAGTGCCGGCGAATGTCGGTCCCCTCAGTTCTTCGGCGTGTCGCCCCACGGGGCTCGCCGCGCCCATAGCGTCGTGAACCATGACAAACCCCCAGTTCACACGCCCGACCGTCGCCCAGCTCCAGGCCGCATACGACGCAGTACCAGCAGGTCCGCTCGCTCGTCCCGAGGTCCGCGAGGCCCGTCGGGAGCTGGCACGGAACATCCGGTGCATCCGCACCGTGTTCCCAGCTAGCACCGTGGCCTCCCTGCTCGGCGTCACTGACGCGGAGGCAGCTCGCCTCAGCCGCGACGTGCTGTCCGAGGAGGCCGTCGAGGCTCTGGCCAGCCTCAACGAGACCGACGATCTCAAGGCGCTGGGCTCCGCGGTCGCCGCCTGCCAGGCCGCCGGGTGGTCCTTGCGGGACATCGGGGATGCTGCCGGGATCCAGCGGCGGCGGGTCATGTACGCCCACTCGAAGCGCGCCGACCAGCAGGTACACGTACCGGGCCTCACGCGCCGGAAGCAGCCACCGCCCAAGCCGGGAATCCAGTCGACTGTCGGTCCCCGCGACGCAGCCTGACCCCGCGCGAATCTCCCGCCGTGTCGCCCCAAGCAGGTACGCGACGCGCAAGGATTGATCACGGAGCGGGCTGGTGGGTCACGCTCCTGGGCGAGGAGTTAGGGACTTCCTCGCGGCGGTACCCCGCCAAGGATCGGGAAGTGTGTGCCCGGCCAACTGGCCCCCTCTGCCGTGGTGGCAGAGGGGCCCTCATACGTCTTGATCTGGCACAATCGGAATCATGAGCGAGAAGGCGCCCCAGCGCATCGAGGCGGCGCTCACGGCCCGCCCGGACCTCCTGCGGCAGATCGAATCCAACAGGACCGGAGGTCCCTCGCGGGTGGGACGCCCCGCCCGCACGCCGCACATGGACGCAGCACGGGCACGGGACGACGACGCGAGCGCAAGGCCGCGGTACGGCGTCGTCGACTGAGTTACCCGATGACCCCGGCGCGGGCTGCCTCCAGCGCCGCAAGCACCTCCTCGGGCCCACGGAGACGGAGTACGTCGATGGGCCTCGCGCCGCCGAGGTAGCTGTTGGAGCCGGTGAGCCAGTCCTGGATCACTGCTGGTGCCCAGATCTCCGCTGCGCGGGCGAGAACGAGGTCGAGGTCGGCTTGTTGCTGGTCGCTCATGGGGGCTTCGTGACTACTCGCGACTTCGGATCCAGGCGGTCGGCTTGTCAGAAACAGGAGAGGGGCGAACCTGGGTCGACAAGACCATCATCTGGCTCGAATTCGGAAGGCTTACTACAGGAGTCGCGATGGCGGGATACACTGTGTATCTGGCCTTTTATGGCACGCAGCTGCCAGGATGGGCGGTTGCGCTGAGCGCGGCGGCCAGCGGCGTGATCGTGGCGAGTTCGTTACGAGGTTTGCGCAGGACTAGACAACAGTCTCGACGCCATGTGCTCCGCGGGTTCAACCAGCGCCTCCAGCTCAAGCTGGCTCCCGACGTATCGAGCTTGCACGAGCGGATTCAAGGACTCGGTTCGGGGCGTGTGGGTGCGGAGCCAAGTGATAGTGAGTAGTCACTGCGCATGCCAGTCGATTGCGCGAAGCCCTTCTGTCCTCCTTCTGTCCCACTTCTGTCCTCGGCCAACCTCGATCGACAACTGCAGGTAGATGCAGCGATCTCGACCTTCTGTCCCTTCTGTCCCTTGTGTCCTGCGCCCTCGCCCGCTCGGACCGATGTGGAAGTCGCTGTCCCCACCGAATCCCCACACCGGAACAGCCGATCCTCGCGAAAAGACCAGGTGAACGCGATGTGGGGAGCTGAGATTTCAGCCCTGAACAGGAATAATCCGATCCACGCCCGCCTTGAAAGCGAGCGTGGTTAAAACCACCGGGGGTTCAAATCCCTCCGCTTCCGCAGGTCAGGGGCGGTTTCCGGGAACGCGGCAGGGGCCCCGGAAACCGCCCGACGACCCGGATTTGACCGATTCGTCGGGGTGATGACCCATCGGCCTGGCGGCCCGAGCGGTTTGGCTCTCCCTTCTTCGTGAGGTGAAGTGTCGAGCCACGGCGAGACGACCTGACTACCGCCGGCGAAATCGCCACCGCGTCCGCGCTGCGCAGGTTGGTAGGCGGCACCACTCACCTGGAGTTGTACCGCCTTTCGGCTAGCCGAAACTAATGAGAAGCCAAGCCGCCGCTGCGACGGCTCCAGAGGAGGCTAGAAAGCCCAGTGCCGCCGCGATCGTGCATCGGCCGCGGAACTGGGCGCCGTAGATCACCTTGCCCGCTACGTATCCGACGATGAGCACGACACCGACGCCTAGCGGGCCGTAGAGGATCGGCCCGTACAAAGCCCCGAACCCGAGCCAAGGCGCCGCGACAATGGTCACCACGGGGTACAGCACAAAGATGGAGACAGCACCGAAGATGAACCAGGTTCGTTCCGCGTTACTCGGAAGCTGACGCATTTTCCGTTCCCTCCCACCGCGCATCGTGTCACGCCCCCGCGGCGGCTGCGGCCGCCTGGTCGACGAACTGCTGCCACGTGTCACGGGCGATTAGGTAGGTAGAGGCATACCCTCCCGGGTTCGTGTTCACCGCTCCTCCGACGCCGCCCTTCACGTGCGCGTCCACGCGGAGCATCAACCGTCCGGAATCGCCAGCTTCCTTGAACATGTTGAACCGGATGGTGCTGCCGGCGCCGTCGACGTGTCCTGGCATGGCCTCGTACAGGATGTTGATGTTGCTGCCCGTGAATTCGATCTGCTTCACCTTGACCGGGAACGGTGCGCCCGCACGCGTCAGATTCAGGACGTCTCCTACGGCCGGCATCTTCTTCGGCGCTCCGCCGATTGGGAACACCGAGTTGAAATTGTTCTGCATAGCGTCCCATACCTTCGCCAGGCTTGCTGCCCTAGCCTTATCCTCTGGATCAGCGACGAGCGTGAACCCGTAGCTGCTGTCGGGAATGATGTCGCTTGGACTCCACGTCTTCGCAGGACCACTCCTGAGTACGACGCGTTCTGCCCGGTTGACCGCAGTCGCCGTCTCGGTGAGCTTCTTCCGTCGGTACGTTCCGGCGAGCGCGGCGATCTCGGCAGCCTGGTATGGGATGCCGGAGTTCTTCTCGCGGTCCTCGTCGCTGCTGCGCTGCTGCTCGTCGTCGCGGTCGCGTGCCTTGCTCGAGGTCGTCGACGTAGTCGTCTCCGGCGTCGGGGTGCGCAACCGCGGCGTGGTGGTCGGTGCCTGCGGGGTGGTCGCGGGCGTGTTCGGCGCGGTGGTCGCTGGGTTCTGGCCGGTCTGCGGCGGGGTGGCCTGCCCGGTCTGCGGTGCCTGCGGCGCCTGGGTGGGTCCGCAGTTGAAGATGCAGCCGTTCGACGGGCTGTCGCCGGTGGGCATGGTCGGGACCTGCCCCTGCACGGTCGGGGTGCTGCCGTTGCCCTGCTGCGGCGGGGTGTCCGGCGGGGTATAGCCGGGCACGGTGGTGTTCGGTGCTTGCGGGGCGGTGGTGTTGCCGCCGTTGCCCTGGGTGGGCTGCGGGCCCATGGTCGGCTGCGGCCCGCAGGTGTTGCTCCCGTCCGGGCACGGCGCCGCGTTCGCGGGCGCATCGGACAGACCTGCCGGGAGAAGCACGAGTGCGGAGGCGACACCGACCGCACCGATCGCAGCGGCGACTCGGGCGCCAGGCGTGGCGGGCCCGTCACCGGAGTGCAAGGTCGGGTTCGAGTCCCGGAGTTCGCGGACGCCCTTCCAGAACACCAGGCCGATGACGCCGGAGAGGAGGAAGTAGCCGAGGAAGACCACCGGCACGGGAGTCCAGTAGCGGGCCGGGCCGAAGGTCAGCAAGAACCCGAGAACCAACAAGACCGCGGCCGCGATCGTGATGGCCCACCACCCGGCGCGGCTGATCCCCGGAGTGCCTGCAGTGACGGCGTGCGCGGGCCCGCCGGTCGACGGCACGTCGTCGGTATCGGTCGCCGCGGCGGTACTGACGCGCGTGACAGGGAACTGCGCCGTGTCGCCGGCGCGGTCGGTGGGTGGGTCGGAGGGGGATGCCACGTGTGCCTCGATTCGTGAGGAGAAGGGGTGGGGCCGCGCGGCCGGTGTATTCACGATCGGCGGTTGATGAATTCACCGGAGCACGGCCTCGTCTGCCGGTTCAACGATCCGGCCATGTCCGGCGGGATCGCGCAGCGAATCGGAGCTGGTCAGAGGAATTCTCGTTACTGAATCGTGATGTTCATCGGGTGTGCCGAAAGGCTGCCGGATCGCACCGGACCGGCGGTCCGGCGCACCTATCGGTACGCCCAGCTGGCGAGGAAGGCCGCTACCGCGAGGGCTGCGACGAGGAAAACGAGCAGGCCGACGACGACGATCGCGACGGGCTGCCGATCCACCTTCTCGGTCGGCACCACCGCTTGCGGCAACGCGCGGGACGCAGTGGAAGACGCGACCGAAGTCGAGCGCTTCCACGCCTGCCGCCAGTTCTCGTCGGTCCATCCGGTGACTCGGTCGCCGTTCACTGCGACGGATCCGCTCGCGTCGGCGACGAGTCGGATGTAGGCGATGACGGGTTCGACGTCATCGAACCGGCTCGGTACGTGCTTGCCGGAGCGCCAGTCGGAGAGCCGCTGGCGTGAGACGCCCGACCCGGCTGCGACCGAGCTGATGCTCGGCTCGCCGGCCTCGATGAACGCTCGCTGCAAGGCCTGGGCGAGGTTCAGTTCGCCGGGGCCGGTCATCGCTTCAGGTGGTCGTAGAGGTTCTGAATGTTCGACCAGAACAGCCAGCCCGCCACCATCGTGAGGACGAAGAACCCGCCCCACACGGGCCAGGGGCCGATCGCCTCGGCGGCCTTCGGGAGCTGCGGCAGCGTCACCGCGCAGCACACGATCAACACGGCGCCGGCGGCAAAACCCAGCGCATCCTTGAGCACGCTCCCGCGTCCCTGTTCAGCCATGCGCCCGCTCTCCTGCTCGACGGCGCGCGGTCACCGGACCTGCACCAGTCGCTCAGACCCGACCGCCTTCACCGGGGCGGGCTTCGCCGGCGGTGCGGCGGCCGACGACGGCGCCGGTGCGGGCTTCGACGGGGACACGGCGACCGGCTTCGGCACCACACCCGCGGGCTTCGCGGCCGGGGCAGCCGGCTTCGTGGCGGGCTCGACCGGCTCGGCCTTCCTCGCGGCTGCGATCGTGGTTCCCGCGACGGCGGGCACCGGTGCCGGCTTCGGGTCCTCGGTGATCTTCGGCGGGTTCTTCGCCGGACCGGGGTTGTCGCGCTCGATGAACAGCGGCTTGCCGTACGTGGTGATCGCGGAGTCGCCCTGATCGGTCGACAGCGTCGCGGTGGCGTACGCGCGGATCTGCGCTCCGCCGAGGCACGAGTCCATCGCGATCCGCGTCTCCTTGGTCACCACGTACCCGGACTGCCCGGCGAGGCTCTTCTTGGCGATCGGGAAGTCCTTCGACGTTCCCGGAGCGATGGTGCCGGTCATGGTGCCCGACGTGGTGATCGTGTCGCCGAGTGTTCCCGAGATGCCGGGCGTGATGGACCCGTTCACCGAGCCGCTGCCCTGCCCGCCGCTCGAACCGCCCTGGCCCCCCGCGGTGGCACCGACAGTGCCGGACAGTGACGGCGTCACCGAGGCGTTCACCGCGTTCGACAGGGTGCCGCCGATCTGCAGGTTCTGCGGGGTGGCCGCGCACGCCAAGGTCAGGCCCACCGTGATCGACGCGCTGCGGATCGGCACCTTCGGCTTGTTCTTCGGATCTTTGTACTCGATCAGTCCCTCACCGGCGATCGAGACGATCGCCTCGTACGTGTTGAGTGCCCGTCCGAGCGGGATGATCGACCGCAGCTCCTCGCCGTACTTCCACGCCCGGATCACGTAGCCCTCGCGCGTCTCCAGCGCACGGGAGGTGTCGGCGAACAAGCCCGTCCGGATGGCACCGGGCCGCGGCGCCTTGTCCGCAGCCGGCGGTGCCGCCGCGACGACGCCACCCGCGAGCACCGTCGCCCCGACGACGCCGACCGCGCCCGTCCGCCACAACTGCTTCCGGATCGCGCGATCCCGGCGCCGCTGCTCGAGGCTCCCCCGCCGCCCGGCACTCTTCATGCCAGCACTCCTCATGTTTCCCCATCTCTACAAGATTTACGATAGTCACATACGTAACACTCGTAACACTCAAGCAGAGGTGGAGACTTTTGGGAAGTCCGGCTAACGGTTGTTATCTAATCGACACATGCGTTCATCGATATCGTGAACTTCGAGCGCGGGGGCCGGGCGGCGGAACTCCGCAAGCTCACTCGGCGTCGCGACCGTGGTCGGTCGGGATGGGCGGCTCGGGGAGTACGGGGTATCGGCCGGTGTAGCCCACGCGCTCGGCCGCTACGGCCATCACCTTGCCGCGCACCGCGTACCAGCCACCGATGAGCATCGGCACCAGGGCGATGATCGCGTACAGGTTCCAGATGTTCTCGTAACACATGAGGACGATGACAGCCGCGAGGAAGACGAGGGATGCGTAGCTGCTCCACGGAGACAGGAGCTGTCGGAACGCCGGCCGAGTGACGATGCCCTTGTCGGCCCATCGGTGCAGCTGGATCTGGCACAGCAGGATCATCGCCCACGTCGAGATGATGCCCAGCGCGGAGAGGTCGAGCGCGATGTTGAAGGCCTCCTCCGGGACGAACATGTTCAGCACCACGCCGAGCAGGGTGAGCGCACCGGTGAGGGCGATGCCGCCGAAGGGAACGCCGTTGCGGTTCATCTTGCCGGTGAACGCCGGGCCGCTGCCGTTGAGTGCCATCGATCGCAGGATTCGACCCGTGGAGTACAGGCCTGCGTTGAGGCTGGACAGAGCTGCGGTGAGAACGACGAGGTTCATGACGTCGCCGGCGTACGGTACGCCGATCTTGGAGAAGAAGGTGACGAACGGGCTGGTGCCCTTGGCGAATTCGGTGTACGGCACGAGCAGTGCGAGCAGGATGAGCGAGCCCACGTAGAAGACGGCGATGCGCACGATCACGGAGTTGATGGCGCGCGGCATCACCTTGGCGGGCTCGGCGGTCTCGCCCGCCGCGATGCCGACGAGCTCGACTGCGGCGTAGGCGAAGACGACGCCCGAGACGACGATGATCAGCGGCAGGGCGCCGACCGGGAGCAGGCCTCCGTTGTCGGCGATGAGCGAGGGGCCGGTCGTGTGTCCGTCGACCTTCATGCGCGAGGCGAGGATGACGATGCCGACGACGAGGAATCCGACCAGTGCGACGACCTTGATGATCGCCGCCCAGAACTCCATCTCGCCGAAGAGCTTGACGGAGATGATGTTCATGGCCATGACGATCGCCAACGCGATCAGGGCGATCGTCCACTGGGGTATCGCCTCGAACGCGCCCCAGTAGTGGACGTACAGGGCGATCGCGGTCACGTCCACGATCGCCGTCGCCGCCCAGTTGAAGAAGTACAGCCACCCGGTGACGAACGCCGTCTTCTCCCCGAAGAATTCACGCGCGTACGAGACGAACGATCCCGAGGACGGACGATGCAGCACCAGCTCGCCGAGGGCGCGGAGGATGAAGAAGACCACGAGGCCGCACACCGCGTAGACGAGGAACAGGCCGGGGCCGGCATCGTGCAGTCGGCTGCCGGCGCCCATGAACAGCCCCGTTCCGATCGCGCCGCCGATCGCGATCATCTGGATCTGCCGCGGTTTCAGGGTCTTGTGATACCCCTCCTCCTCGTGTGCGAGGACGGAGTTGTCGTAATCCGTTTGTGACGTCATGCCCGGGAACGGTAGGTGCGGCTCGTGACGAGAGCGGTGCCGTTTCTGTTACGGCCGCGCTACTTACCGCCGCGCGGCGGTGGCGGCTGCACATCACGGAGTGCGCGGCGAAGGATCTCCGCGAGTCGCGAGCAGGAGTCGTAGCGGTCCTCGGGTTGCTTGGCCAGCGCCTTGCGGAACACGGCCGTGAGGCCGGAGGGGAGCCACCGTCGGACGGAGTCCGGCGGCGGCACTGGGTCGTGGAGCTGCGCGTACCTGATGGCGAGGTCGGTGCTGCGCCGGAACGGCGGCTGGCCGGTGAGAAGCTGGAACGCGGTGGCCGCGAAGGCATATCCGTCGGTCTGCGGGCACAGATCCTGCGCTCGCAGCAGCTCAGGCGCGGCGTACGGGACCGAGAGGAGCAGGTCACCGTCGTAGAGGACCGTCGCCGGCGGCACGAGCGGTTGTGCCGTTCCGAAGTCCGACAGGTATCCGCGGGCGCTGTGCTGGTCCCAGTCCCCGACGAGGATGTTGCCGGGCTTGACATCCCGGTGCAGGACCCCGACTCGGTGACAGGCGTCGAGGGCGCGGCCGGTATCGACCAGTACGGGAAGAATGACCGTGAGGTCCGGCTCGACGGTGCCGTGCGGAACGAGGGCGGATGCCGGGCGTCCGTCCACGTACTGCAGGGCGATCCACGGGCGAGCGACGTCAACCGCGCGGCCCGCACGCACGACGGGCGCCTCGCCGTGGTCGATGGCCGCGACGGCGTGCGGACTGTGGACTCGTCCGGCGGTATCGAACTCCCGCTGGAAGCGCTGGTTGATCCTCGTGTCTTCGGCGGCCCGACGAGCCAGTTTCAGCGCGACGGCCTGCTCGCCGGGCCGCTGCGCGAGGAACACGTCCGCAGTGCCACCGTGTCCGAGCCGCCGGAGGAGCGCGTACCCGGCGACGGCATCTCCGATCTCGGGCATGGGCTCAGTTCTCCCGCAACGTCGCTGGGGATGTCACGTCATCGGCCCCTCGGTGGAGCAGGCACAGGTGGCTGGCACATCGGTAACGGTAGCGGTTTTCACGGGAAGCGCTGGACGATCGTCAGCCGAGGTCGTTCTCGTACCAGAACACCACGAGCTGTGTGCGGTCGCGGAGCTGCAGCTTGTGCAGGATCCGCCCGATGTGGGTCTTGACGGTCTCCTCGGCGATGACGAGGTCGGCGGCGATCTCCCTGTTGGACAGCCCTGTTGCTATCGCTTTGAGCACCTCGCGTTCTCGCCCGGTGAGGCGGGCGAGGAGCTGTGTGTCGACGTGCCGGTACGCGCGCGAGTACTTCTTCACCAGCCGTACCGTGACGGACGGGGAGAGCAGTACGTTCCCGTTGACGGCCTCGAGGATCGCCGACGTGATCATGTCGGGTGTCGAGGACTTGACCAGGAAGCCGCTCACGCCGAGACGAAGGGCCTCATAGACGTATTCGTCGAGGTCGAACGTCGTGAGGAGCACGACTTTCGTGGCCCTCGTCCGGTCACCGAGCACCTCGCGGGCGACCTCGAGGCCGGTGAGGAGCGGCATCCGAATGTCGAGAAGCATGACGTCGACGTCGAGGCCGCGCGACTGGATCAACGCGTCACCCCCGTTGACGGCTTCGCCGGCGACGGTGATCGAAGAGTGGCCGTCGAGGATTTTCCGAATCGCCGCACGGACGGTCGGATCGTCGTCGGCCAGGAGTACGGACACCACCGCTCAAGTCTCCTTGACGAGGGTGACATCGAGCTCGAAGACACCATCCCCGGTGCGGATCGCGAGGTCGTGGCCGTGCTTCGCCAAGCGGGTCCGCATGCTCGTCAACCCCCGGCCGAGGACGACGTCCCCCTGGTCCGCGTCGTTGGCGATCGTGAGTCGGAGAACCGCGCCTTCGTCGGCGACGATGAGGCGGACCGACTTCGTCCGGCCGTGCTGGACGGCGTTCGTGATCGCCTGTCGGGTCACCAGGTACGCCTCGTGGCGCAGGGCCGGGTCCGCCGCGTCGATGATGCTCACGCCACTGTGGTTGATATGCACTCCGACGTCCTCCCACCCCGCGAGGAACTGGGCGAGCGAGGCGGGGTCGGCCTCGGTCGCGGGGCCGGGATGTAGCGATGTTTCGTCGAGAACGGAGCGGATCTCGGACAGGGCGAGGGCGGCGGAGGTCGCGATATCGGACAGCGCGTGGTTCTTCTCGGCGCCGGAGCTCGCGCGCCCGGCTTCGGACGACGCGGTCAGCGAGATGGCGGCGAGGTGATGACCCACGATGTCGTGGACCTGAGCGGACAGGGCGGAGCGCTGCGCTGCGGCCTCCTTTCGGACCTCGTCGACGGCGCGTAAACGTCGCTCCGCCTGCAGGCGCGCCGATGTCTCGCGCAGATGCACGATCAGCCGGATCACGAGTACGAACACAGCGCCGGCCAGAGCGCCTGCGGTGAAGTAGCCCAGTGGCATGTGGTGCCGGATCGGGGCGACCGCAGCCGTCGCGACGATCGCCGCGAGGCAGACGGCGACAGTTCGATCCGAGCCCCTGGCCGCGACGATCCCGATCACGACGATCCCGACGAGAATCGTCGTGGCAGACCAGGGGAAAGCGACACCGGCCGCGAGCACCGATGCCGTGACGATTGCGGCGCACTGGACCGCCATCGCCGCGATCGGCCACCGCCGGACGACGACGAGCGGAAGCGCCTGGATCACCGAGACCGCCACGCCGGTGGCGTAGGTGGCGAAGAGCGTGGCGTTCGGCACCAGAGCGAGCAGCGTCATTGCGCCGGCGGCGATCCACGCTGTGATGTCCAGCGCCAGCGATCGGCGCCGGGTACCAGGTGTTCGGCGTCTGTCGTGCGTGCTGTTCATGGCATCCATCGTGGTGCCACCGTAGCCCGGGCAGCCGGCCCCGAGCAGCTCTCGCCGAGAAAGTTGGCTCTTTCGAGTGACGCCGTTCTCGCAGGTGGAGGTCAGGGTGAAGAGCATGAATGACATCGACGGGGACATCAAGTCGCGCAGAATGATTCCGTGCCTGCGCGAAGGTCATCGAGTCCGTGCCATCGCCACGCTGAGTGCCGTGGGCCTCGCTGTCTATGCGTTCGTCCTAGGGACCTCCACCCGCATGGAACCCCACGCGGTCTGGGCCATGTTCGCCTTCGTCGGCTACTGCGGGTGCGCCGGCATGCTTCTCCGGCGACGGTGGTCCATCGGTGCGATCGCCGCGGTGTCGGCCGGCTTCTGCGCGGTGCTTCCGGGCGTGGCGCTGATCGTCCGCGGCCTCTCCCAGCATGAGGTCGGCATCGTTCGCGACGGCGCGATCAGAGCCCTCGCGTCCGCGAGCCCGTACGTGACCGACCCCGCTGTTGTCGACGACGTCTTTCCGTACTTCCCGCTCATGAGCGTGTTCGGGATTCCTGGCGCCGCGTTCGGAGAGAACCCACTCGGGGATCCGCGAATCTCCTTCACGCTCTTCTTCGCCGTCGTCACGTGGGTGAGCCTGCGCCGGTTGGTGGACACGAAGATCGCTGTACGCGCAGAGATGCTGATGATCGCTTGCCCGTTGGTGGCGATCCCGATCGCGACCGGCGGAGTGGACCTGCCCGTCGCAGCGCTGGCGGGGCTCGCGGTGATAACCCTCTGGACGGGCGAGTACCGCCTGAACGCGATCGTGGTCGGTGTGGGGTGTGCGATCAAGTTCACGTTCTGGCCGCTCGCAGCGATGATGATCGTCGTCCAGGTCCGACGGGGCCGTCGTGCGGAGATTCGTCGGTGGGCGGCGGTGGTCGCCGCCATCGTCGGGGCAGCCGTCCTCCCCGCCGTGCTGGTCGATCCGCGAGGTTTCGCGCGGAGCGCTATCGAGTTCCCGCTGGGTCTCTCTGCGATCGAGTCGCCCGCCGGCGCAAGCGCACTCGGTGGCGCTCTCGCCGAGAAGGGATTCCTCGGGTACGCCGGCATCGTGACGTCCCTGCTGGCTTCCGCGGTGGCGATCACCTGGATCGCGCTGGCGAAGAGGCACCTGGGCCTGACGGACATACTGCTGCTCGCGGCCGCCGGTTACACGATCCTCTTTCTGGTCTCTCCGGTTTCTCGTGCAGGCTACTTCGTCCTGCCGTTCGTGCTCGGCGTCCTCGGCGTGGTCGCGCAGGTAGCCGGCTCCCGCGCCGCGGAGGTCGTGCACCCGGATGGGGCATCGCTCGCGGAGAAGGGCACCCGGTCGTGACGGGGGATCGCGCATCCGCCGGGCCGACACCCGCCCGCGCAGCTGCCGGCCATCGCTTCGCGGCCGCGTGCCTCGGAATGGCCGCGAAGACCCTCTGGTGCGTCGAGCCGGAATCGGCCGCGGTCGCCGCACTACTCCCGGTGGATGCCGTCTGCCTGGACATCGGCGGTGAATATGGTCTCTACGCAACACAGTTCAGCGCGGCAGCTCCGCTCGGCCGCACCCTCGTCATCGAAGCCAACCCGGTGCTGTGCAGCTGGCTCCGATGGGTGCGTCGATTGCTGCGGGCGACGCAACTCGACGTGGTCGGGCGCGCTGTTGGTTCTCAGGCGGGACGCGTCACCTTCGAGGTACCTCGCCGGCGAGGCCGTGCCGTCGTCGGTCGCGGCTCGGTCGCAACGAGGCGAGGCCCGAACCACGAGGAGTTCTCCCGATTCGACCACTTCGACGTCGAGGTGGTCACACTGGACGCCATCGTCGCTGCGGCCGGGCTGGATCGCGTCGACGTCGTCAAGGCCGACATCGAGGGGATGGAGGCGGCCATGCTCGATGGTGCGGGTGAGACTCTTCGCCGATTCTCGCCGACCTGGTTGTTGGAGATCGAGTACAGGCACCTGTCCAAGTTCGGACGCTCCCCAGCGGAGGTGTTCGAGACCCTTCTTCGCCGCGGGTACACGTGCTCGGTGTACTCCCGCGGCCGATGGGAACCCACGGTCGGCCCGGTCCCGGGCGTGCGGAACTACCTCTTCACACCGGACCGTACGGGCACGGCGGTCGCGGATCACTGCCTCACACGGGATCGATCGGAGGAAGGACCGCGGACACGGGCGTGTTCTGGGCCGCGGCCACCCACCACCGGTCGGCCCGGCGGACGAGGACGTACATCGCGACCTCGCTGAAACCGCCGTTGAGCGCTGTGCGGCAGACCTGCGCGACAACGACATCGGGAGCGGGATGCGTTGATCCGATGACCTCGAACCGCGACGCGGGTTCGACGGGGGTGTCGCCCATCATGCGGTGATGGGCGGAGTTGAGTGCGGGGAACCCCGCAAGCCACTGGCCCTTCGGTGTTCCCCACAGAATGTCATCAGCGAACGTCGAGTCGTACTGGTCGGCGTCGCCGCTGTCGAATCCGGCTTGGAGCACGGAGACGAGCCGCTCCACGGCGGCGTCGGCGTCGGGATCACGGTGATCGAGGGCGGGGCGGTGGAGTTCGGTGGACATGACCCGACGGTAGGAGCTCAACTCCGCTTGGGGTCAAGGTCGCTGCTGCGCGGCCAGGAGGTGGTCGCGTTGCGGGCGCATCGGTGATGTCTCGTTCCCGCCAGCGTGGGAGCCGTACGCTTCGTAGTTTCGAAGGCGTGACCAGAACCAGGGAAGCAACCGCAATGACCAGCGCGACCGTCCTTTTCATGTCCGTCGCGGCCGCGCTGGGGACCGCGACGATCTACCCGCTTCAGCCGGCGATCGCCGATGTCGCGGCGTCATTCGGCACCGGCATCGGCGCCGTCGGCGTCGCACTCTCGTGCGGACCGGTCGGCTACATGCTCGGGTTGGCGCTCCTGGTGCCGCTCGTGGACCGGTTCCCGCCCCGCTCCGTCCTCGCGCTGCAATTCGCGGCGTTGGCGGTCGCGCTCGCCGCGACGGTCGTCGCCCCCTCTGCCGCGGTGCTCGGAGTGGTCCTCCTGGTCACGGGCGCATGCTCGTCGGTCGGCGCGGGTCTGAGTTCCCTCGTCGGCCGCCTCGCGCCGGTCGGCAGGCGCTCGACGGATCTCGGGATCGTCACCGCCGGAATCTCGGCGGGAATCCTCATCGGTCGCATCGCCGGCGGATGGCTCAGTGATGAGATCGGCTGGAGGGCGATGCTGCTCACCGCCGCGGCCGCGTGCGCGATCGTCGCGGTGGTCTCGGCGGCGATTCTCCCCGCGGAGCGCGGCCTGGTCACCCAGTCCTACATCTCCGGGCTGTGGTCCATGCCGGGCCTGCTCCGTCGCTCCGCCACGCTGCGCGGCGCCGCCTTCCGGGGCGCGCTGTGGTTCTTCGCCTTCTGCGCCGTGTGGTCCGGACTCGCCGTGGCGTTGTCGCAGCCGCCGCGCTCCCTGAGCGCTGAAAGGATCGGGCTCTACGCGCTGGCTGGACTGGCCGGCATCGTCGCGACCCGCATCGCCGGTCGTTGGACCGACCGCGTCGGTGCCCGTCCCGTGATCCTCGCCGGCCTGGTGCTCGCTGCGGCTGCTTGCGTGGCCCTGGCCGTCGGCCTGAACGACGCCGTGGTCACTCTGATCGCGCTCGCCGCCTTCGACGCCGGGCTCTTCGCCGCACAGGTGGCGAACCAATCCACCGTCCTGGACATCGATCCGGCGGCGCCGGCCCGCTACAACGGTGTGTACATGCTCGTCTATTTCGTCGGGGGCAGCGCCGGCGCGGCCTTCGGCGCGAGTGCAGCCGCCGCCGTCGGCTGGGGATGGGTCACAGGAGCGTGCATAGTCGCGATCGGTCTGGCTGCGGTCCTCACCGGGCCGGACGCGGGCAGCCGCCCCACGAGGGATTCGGGCGCTATCTGACGGGCGCGAGGCTGTCGCGGAGCTCGGCGAGCCACGCGCGGTAGTCGTCGTACAACGACGTCAGCTGGGCGGCGGGCCAGTCCACGGGCAGGAACTCCGCCGGGAGGAGCGGGTCGGTCTGCAGGTGGTGCACCGCCGCGACCATGGTCCGGAACCTGGCGGGCTCGTCGTCGACGGCCGCGATCAGCGCCAGGTACTCGTTGCCGCGCGCGGACCAGGCGGGGAGGTCCCACAGCTGCGCGGCGAGTGCCGCCGGGTCGGAGGTGGGTCGGGACTCGAAGCAGACCGAGACGTCGAGGAGGGCCTGCGGCCAGCGGCGGCGGAGGTTCGCGGGGCGGGTCCAGACACCCTCCCGGAGCTCGGCGACGCGCTGCCGGCGCATCTCCTCGCGCAGTGCGACCCGGTCCGCGGCGCTGCGGCCGGTCGCGGTGACGACCGCCATCTCCCAGGTCCCGGTCCAGTCCCGTTGCTCCGGCGGCTGCGCGTAGCGCTGGCGCTGCGCCAGCCGCTCGGAGAGCGTGTACACGCCGCGATCGCGAGTGAGGTCGCCGTTCGCCACCATCCGGGTGAGGGCGACCCGCGTCGTCGATTCCGTGATACCGAAAAGGTCCATCGCGCCGATGATCTCGCGCCCGCTGAGCGTAGGCGGATTCGCGCCGAGGAGCAGGCTCAAGACAGCGGATCGCGCTGTCACCGGGGGTACGAGAGCGCTGTCCATCAGGGGAACAGGTTACACCGGCGCGATCATTACAACATTGCGTCGGATGATTGAAATATGTAATGCTTCGGGCATGGTGAATCTGACACGCGACGGCGCAGTGCTGATCTGCGACCTCGGAGACGGCGAGAATCGCCTCGACGGGACGCTGGTCACGGCTCTGCACGCCGTCCTGGACGACGTGGACGCGGTCTCGGGGCCCGCTGCGCTCGTCACCACCGGGAGCGGACGCTTCTACTCGAACGGCCTCGAACCGGGGGCCTTCGCCGAGGACGGCTACCTGGACGCGGTGCAGGGGCTGCTCGGCAGGCTGCTCGGCTCCGGCACGCCCACCGTCGCCGCGCTCCAGGGACACACCTACGCGGGCGGGCTGCTCCTCGCCCTGGCGCACGACCAGCGGGTCATGCGCGCCGACCGCGGATACCTGTGCCTGCCGGAGGCGCGCCTCGGGTTCCCCTTCCTCCCGGGGATGAGCGCGCTGGTCGGCGCGCGGGTCGCGCCCGCCGTCGCACATGCGGCGATGGTGACGGCCCAGCGGTACGACGCCGAAGCCGCCCTGCACGCCGGGCTCGTCGATGAGATCGTCGAGCAGGACGGTGTTCTCGCGTCGGCGATCGTGCGCGCGGCCGCTCTCGCCCCGATGCGGGGCGAGAACCTCGCCGTGATCAAGCGGACCCGGTACGAGCACGTCCTCCACCGACTCGCGGAACCCGCGATGCCGCCCACCTCTGCGGCCCGATGACGCGCCGCCGACGTCGCTCGGCGCGGCCCGAACCAGCCCTCATCCCCTCCCAGGAGAACCCGTCATGACCGATCCCCAGACGCCCGTGGACGGCACCGTCGTCTCTCTCGCCCCGCCCCTCGCCGACGACGGTCGGGTCGGCGGAACGAACGCCGCGGATCCGTTGGCGCCCGGCGGCTTCGGTCGCTGGATCGCGGGCCATCCGCTGGTCCTGCTGTACGCCAACGTCCCCGCGCTGATCATGCCGACCCTGCACCCCAAGATCGCCCACGTGCTGAGCGAGAAGGACCGCGCCCTCAACGGCAGCGAGGGCCTGCCCGACCTGCAGGCCACCGCGCGCCGCCTGATCAGCACGTACGAGATGGTCATGGGGATCGTCTTCGCCGGGCCGGAGGCCGACGACGTCGCGCACGGGCTCTACGAGCTGCACCGCCCGATCGCCGGCTCCATGCCCGACGGGACGCCGTACCACGCCTGGAACAAGGACGTCTGGAACTGGACCTGGGGATCGATCCTCAAGGGCGGCATCGACATCGCCGAGGAGTTCGGTCTCTTCCGCACGGACGGCGAGCGCGAGGAGGCGTACCGCGCACTCACCGAGATCGGGCGACGGTACGGAGTCCGCGGGCTCCCCGACACCTACGCCGATTTCGTCGAGTACTGGCAACCGATCGTCGACGACGTCCTCGCCGTGAGCCCGGAGGTGCGGTTCATCGTCGACCACGCACTCACCCTGCCCAGGCCGCGCGGCTGGGACGCGGTGCCCCTGCCGGTGTGGCAGCTGCTGTCGTTGCCGCTGGTGCGGACCATCCGGGTGGGGATCCTCGCCGGTGTCCCGGAGCGCTTCCACGACGAATTGGGCCTGCGCGCCACCGCGATCGACCGCATCGAGCGCGAGCTCCACGGGCTGTTCTGGCGCACCCTCCCGCGCCCCGTCGCGGGGCTCTTCGGGCCCGCCTACTTCGGCCTGCGCCGGCGCTTCGGCACCCCCGGGTGGCGCACCTTCTACTCGCGAGCCGAGCTCGCGGCGCAGAAGGACGCGGCGGACGAGATCCGTCGCACGGCAACGGGCCCCGCGCACTGACCCACCACCTGACCGCCACCGAGGAGAACGTCGATGACCGACCCCGCAGACCGGCCCGCCGCGTGGCGGGACCCGCAGACCGAGTCCCCGCAGTACGCGGGACGAGACCGCGAGGACCGGGAGGTGAGCTACCGGACGCTGACCTACGAGGTGACCGGGCGCGTCGCGCGGATCACCTTCGACCGCCCCGAGCGCGGCAACGCGATCACCGCGGACACGCCCATCGAACTCGCGGACGCCGTCGAGCGCGCGGATCTCGATCCGAGGGTGCACGTCATCCTCGTCGCGGGGCGCGGCAAGGGCTTCTGCGGCGGCTACGACCTCTCGATCTTCGCCGAGAACGGCGAGCATCCGGAGGAGCGCGCGGCGGTGACCGGATCCGTCCTCGATCCCGTGGTGCAGGCGCGCAACCACGACCCGTCGGGCACGTGGGACCCGATGATCGACTACCAGATGATGAGCCGTTTCAACCGTGGCTTCGCGAGCCTCCTGCACGCGAACAAGCCGACCGTGGCGAAGCTGCACGGCTTCGCGGTCGCCGGTGGCACCGACATCGCCCTGTACGCCGACCAGATCATCTGCGCCGCCGACACCCGTATCGGCTACCCACCCACCCGGGTGTGGGGCGTCCCCGCCGCCGGCATGTGGGCGCACCGCATCGGCGACCAGCGGGCGAAGCGCCTCCTCCTCACCGGCGACACCATCACCGGTGCTCAGGCTGCCGAATGGGGCCTCGCCGTCGAGGCGCCAGCCCCCGAGCTGCTCGACGAGCGCACCGAAGACCTCGTGGCGCGCATCGCGCGGCTGCCCATCAACCAGCTCATCATGACCAAGCTCGCGCTGAACAGCGCGCTCCTCGCGCAGGGCGTGGGCAATTCCGCGATGATCAGCACCGTGTTCGACGGTGTCTCCCGGCACACGCGCGAGGGTACGCGTTCCAGCAGCGTGCCGCTGCGGCCGGATTCCGGACCGCGGTTGCCGAGCGGGACGGCCCCTTCGGCGACGGCAAGCGGTGACCGAAGAATGCTAAGTTATCGAATGTTCTCATTTCGAGGACACGCTCGAGATTGCGGTTGCATGATAGGGATATGGCCGTCATCGATCAGGCTCTGATCCGCTCCCGCCGTGCGCGGCGGCCCGAGACGCTCGCCGACCTCATGACCATGGTCGGCCTGACGAGCGGCGTCGCGAACATCATCATGCAGCTCTCGCTGCCCGCGGTCGGGCACGGAGTCCACGAGAGTCGCGTCGTGTCCGGCAGCCCGCGCCGACGGCCGTTCAAGCGCCTCCGGACCACGTCGCAGCACCTGGTGGTCTCCGTGCTCGGGAACGAGTCCGACCGGGACGCCTTCCGCGAGGAGATGCGCGCGGTGCACGCCCACGTGCACTCCACCGAGAGCAGTCCCGTCAGGTACAGCGGCAACGCCCGCGACCTGCAGCTCTGGGTGGCGGCGTGCCTCTTCCGCTTCTACATCGACCAGTACGAGCTGCTCTACGGTCCGCTCGACCGTGCCGCCCTCGACGTGCTCACGCCCGCCGCCGCCCCGCTCGCCACCGGGGTCAACGTCCCGGAGTCCGCGTGGCCGCAGAGCTGGCACGAGTTCGAGGACTACTGGGATTCGATGCTGCCTCGCTGTCGATCGCTCCCGAAGTCCGCGACGACCTGAAGTCCCTCTCGGACTTCATGTTCCTCCACGAGGCGCTCGGTGCCCCGGGCTGGGTCCTCGCCAGGGTCTTCGGCCCGCTCAACCACTTCCTCACGCGCGGCAACCTCCCGTCGGAATTCCGGACATGCTCGGATGGAAGTGGTCCGAGCGGAGCAGCTGTGGTTCGAGCGGTTCCTGCGTCTGGTTCGCGTGGCGGACGTCGTGAACCCGCAGGCGATCAGGCTGTACGCCCAGCTCATGCTCCTCGATCTCCGGTTGCGGCTGCGCGTGCGCGGCTCGATCCTCGGGCCGAGAAGGTCGTCGACGCGCCGCTGGGCGAGCAGGGGCGCACCCCCGCCGAGCGCCGCCGGAACCGCCGCTAGCCCGACGGTCCGCCGACGGGCGCCGTCAGGTGGCGGAGAGCTCTGTGGCCGCGGGCCGGTCGGCGAGGCCCATGCGCAGGTGTTCGCTGTGGTACACGGCCTCGTCGAGGAGCTGGGCCACGTGGTTGTCGTAGAGGCTGTAGACGATGCTGCGCCCTCACGGACGCCGGTGACAGGCCGAGGTTGCGTAGGAGCGAGCTGGTGGGAGACCGCCGACGTTCCATCGCCACTGCGGCAGCGAGTCGCCCACGCCATCGCTGCCCGCCAGCTGCGAGAGATCAGGACGCTCGGCGTGGCGAGCGCTGCAGTGTGGTGGCGACCCGCTCGGCGGTCGCGGCGTCGAGCGGGCGGCGCCGTCGCCGGTGATCCGGTGTCCCATGACCTGGCAGTCTACCGGGCGAGTGTTATATGAAGAGCTGTTCAGATATGCTGATGTCCGACGGTGCGCGGGCCGTGCAGCCGGGATGCGAGGGAGCGGAGTATGGACGTCACCACCGAC